>CAKORZ010000024.1 GCA_934101685.1 uncultured Bacilli bacterium | reverse complement strand
GTCTTTATACATAGATTATACAATACATCATTTAAGGATGGAGTAAAGAAATTATCATTTTTATCCCGAGAGGGTTTAATGCTTAAAAAATTTTTTGACATTTATCAAAATTTTAAAATTCCTAATTCAAAAAAAATAGAGAGCTTTTATGTTTATAATTCTAGAAAATTAAATAAGCAAAAAAAGGAAAACGTTAATTATAAAGAATATTTAAAAAGTTTTTCTGATGGAGAATATCTTAATATAGTTGATTCTGGTTGGAATAATTCTTCTCAAGAGTATATTAGTGAATATTTAAAAATTAATACAAGAGGATATTATATTGGAACTTTTTCTAAAAATAAGTTGAATTACAAATGCGATAGAAATGGTTTAATTTATGATATAGATGAAGAAGGAAAAGTTAGTGATTTTTATTGGAGTTTAAGAATCAACTTTACTCTTATTGAACAACTTTTAGCTGCAAATCATGGTAGTGTTGATTCATATGATGATAAAATATTTAAATTTACATGGGTAGAGCAAGAAAAAGAATATTATGAAAAATATATTAAGAATATACAAGAAGAAATGATAGAAAATTTTAAGCAAATATGTATATGGAGTAATGATAGTATAGATAATATTAATAATAAAAAACTAGCTAGAAGAATGGTCAAATCTGGTTTATTTGCCAATGAAAGTAGAATTAAATTTCTAAAGGATTCAGATGAAGCTTATTATGATAATTTTAGTAATAATGAATATAAAGGAAAACTAAAAATAGGGAAAAGAACTTTAATAGACAAAGTGTTTTTTCCAGAGAAAAGATTAAGCGTGTTAGTAAAAAAGCAAAGAAGATTAAAAAATAATTGGATAATAAAAAAGCTTTATTATGTTTGGGCAATATTTTTATATATTAAACTTATTATTTTGAAAAAAATATAAAGTGGATTGTTTATATGTTAATGCATATAAACTTTTTATTTTATCACATTAAAAAATTGAATAAAAAATATAAGTGTTGTAAAATTATAAAGTGTGAGGTGGATAATGTGGCAAAGAGAGTATTTGAAAAAGAATTTGCAGGAAAAAAATTAGTAGTTGAAACAGGTGAAATAGCTAAACAAGCAGATGGTTCTGTTCTTGTTAGATATGATGATACAGTTATTTTATCAACAGCAGTAGCAAGTGATGAAAAGAAAGATACAGATTTCTTCCCTTTAACTGTTACTTTTGAAGAAAAATTATATTCAGTTGGTAAAATACCAGGAAGCTTTTTAAGAAGAGAAGGAAAACCTAGTGAACATGCAACTTTAACAGCACGTTTAATAGATAGACCAATAAGACCTTTATTTGCTGAAGGATTCAGAAATGAAGTACAAGTTGTTAATACAGTATTATCTGTTAATAAAGATGCAACTCCAGAAATGGCAGCAATGTTAGGCGCAAGCTTAGCTTTATGTATAAGTGATATCCCATTTAATGGACCTATAGCTGGCGTATATGTTGGTAGAGTTGATGGTAAATATGTTGTAAATCCAAGTGTTGAAGAAATGGATCGTAGTGACATTAACCTAGCAGTAGCTGGTACTAAAGAAGCTATTAACATGGTTGAAGCTGGTAGTAAAGAAGTGGGCGAAGAAGATATGCTAGGTGCTATTATGTTTGGTCATGAAAAGATTAAAGAATTAATAGCATTTGAAGAAGAAATTATTAAAGAAGTTGGAAAAGCTAAAAGAGAAATTGAATTATATGAAGTTAGCGAAGAAATAAGAAAAGATGTTGAAGCACGTGCTAAAGATCGTTTATTAAAAGCTATCAAGATTCCAGGAAAATTAGAAAGATATGGAGCAATTGATGCAATTAATGAAGAAGTAGTTGCTTTATATGAAGAAAAAGAATATAAAGATGAAAAAGAAAAGAAAAATGTTTTAATGCAAGTTAAAGATGTATTACATGACATTGAAAAAGAAGAAGTTAGAAGATTAATTACTGAAGATAAAGTAAGACCTGATGGAAGAGGAATAACTGAAATTAGACCTCTTAACTCACAAGTAGACTTATTACCTCGTGTTCATGGTAGTGCAATGTTTACAAGAGGAGAAACTCAAGTATTATCAGTATGTACTTTAGGTGCTCAAGGTGATGAACAAATCTTAGATAACGTTACTGATGAAGAAACAAAGAGATTTATGCATCACTATAACTTCCCACCTTTCTCAGTTGGAGAAGTTGGTAGAATGGGAAGTCCTGGTAGAAGAGAAATTGGACATGGTGCTTTAGGAGAAAGAGCATTACTTCAAGTAATACCTAGTGAAGATGTATTCCCATATACTATAAGAGTAGTAAGCGAAGTATTAGAATCAAATGGTAGTAGTTCACAAGCATCAATTTGTGCTTCAACAATGGCATTAATGGCTGCAGGTGTTCCTATTAAAGCTCCAGTTGCAGGTATTGCAATGGGATTAATAACTAATGGACCAATCGATAGTGGTGCTCCTTATACAATCTTAACTGATATTCAAGGTATGGAAGATCATCTTGGTGATATGGACTTCAAAGTAGCAGGTACAGAAAAAGGTATAACTGCTTTACAAATGGATATTAAGATTACAGGTATCAATGAAGAAATATTAAGAAAAGCATTAGCTCAAGCTAAAGTTGGTAGAAAACAAATCATGGAAAACATGATGGGTGCAATTAGTGAAGTAAGACCTGAATTAAGCAAATATGCTCCAAAGGTTGGAATGATGCAAATTAATCCTGATAAGATTAGAGATGTAATTGGTACAGGTGGTAAAGTAATTAATGATATTATTGCTAAATGTGATAATGTTAAGATTGATATTAGTGATGAAGGTAAAGTTGTTGTATACCACATTGATAGAGAACCAATTAATAAAGCACTTGCAATGATCACAAGATTAACTAAAGAAGCTCGTGTTGGAGAAATATATGATGCTAAAGTTGTTAGACTTGAAAACTATGGTGCATTTGTAGAATTATTTGAAGGTTGCGATGCTTTAGTTCATGTATCTAAAATATCACATGAAAGAGTAAATACTCCTAAAGATGTATTAAGTGTTGGACAAGTTGTCAAAGTAGTAGTTACTGAGATAGATGAAAAAGGTAGAGTAAATGCTTCTATTAAAGATTTACTAGCTAAGCCTGAAGAGAATAAATAATAATATAAAAACATAAGAAAGAGGCATTGCTTCTTTCTTTTTATTAACAAAAAATGTTCTTTTGTTGAATTTGAATTAAAAATATTTTAATCTATAATTAATAGTTGGTGGTGATTTACTATGACAGGGGCTTTAGAAGATGATAGAAAAGCTAATGTAATTCAAGCAATAAAAGATGGTAAGCTCAATGAAGATATTGTTAGAATGGTAGAAATGTTTACTATGAAATATAATTTTAAAAATAGTAAATTTGTTGATGGAGTAGTAAATCCAGGGCCTAAAAGTGGTAAAAGTTTGGTATCTAAATTGGATAGAAGATACAATATAGAAGATGATCATGATTTTAAACTTACTGATACTTGGGATATTATTAGATGTTCTATAATTGTAGATAATTATGCTCAAGTAGTTCCTCTTGTAAAAGAATTACAAAAAGCTATCCCAAATTTAAATGGTAATATTTCAGAAAATAATACAGGATACAAAGGTATACATTTGTCTTTTACTATAAATGGATATAGAGCAGAGATGCAAATAGCCACTAGAGATGCTTGGTATGTAAAACAAGCTGGTGAGGAAGTATATTCAAAATGGCGTGATTTTAATTTGGCAGAAGAATTATCAAACTTTTATAATATGAAAGATGATGAACAAAGAGAAGAAAAAAGAAAAAACATTATTAATGATTTAGAGTTACAAAAAAAGCAAGTAAACGAATTTAAAAAGATTTTTAATAGTGTTTATTCAAAAGATGATTTTAATACATATAAAGATGCTGTAAATGCTGTATTATCAATAAAGTCAAATCATAGTAATGAGAAATTACCTGAAGAAGTTGTTGAAAAATATGGAGTCAAATGTGATGGTACAAAGAGCAGGGAAGAATTACTTGAAATATGCAACCAATTCTCAAACAGTGCCAAACAAAGTCAAGAAAAATTAATAAAGTACGCTACCAATGCTTTAAATATAGCTAAAACTATAAATAAAAATAATGATCTAAATAAATTATTGACTAGAGAAGAAAAATTATTTCTTTTGACAAAAAATACTTATTCTAAAGTTTTAATGTTTCAAATGACTGAAAAGTATGGAGATGAATTTTCTTCACTAGAACATATATCAATGATAAACAATATAGCAAATGCTAATGCATTAAATTTAATTAATTTTTGCAAAGAAAGAAATATAGAACCTAAATCTCAAGAAGAATTATTAGAAGTAATGAATGAAGTTAATGGATGTAAAGCAAAAAATATTAAAGAAATGGTTATTGCAAATAGTAATAGACTAGAAGAAAGAGTAAAAAAAATAATTGAGCAAAAGAAAGGCGTAAAAAAAATGACTAGTTCTATGATTGCATGAGTAGTATAATAAAAGTAAGGAGAGGATTAAGATGATTAATTATATAAGATTAAATAGTGGCAATTTATATGCATATAATGAAAATGGAATTACTATTGTATATAATGGTGATTCATGGAAACCGTCTAAATTAAATTATGTTGCCATATTATATAGTGATAGAACAGATTATATTGAAATGAATGAAAACGAAGTAGAAGAAAAGTATGGAAAAGAAATTGTTTTAGGTAGTAAACATGCTTTTGAAAAAATAGATAAACTAATAAATCCCAGGAAATAATTAGTGGATGTGCTTAACTTAAGGAATTGGTTGTTAATCAATTCTTTTTTATTATAAAAAAATCCTTTTAATACATTGAAGTATAAAAAGGACTTAAATTTAATATTTAAAATAATATTATTTTTTTGTGGTATTTTTTAATTTATATACATCTTCTAAATCAATACCCATCTTTTTAGCCAAATATTCAATTGCCTCTTTTGCAAGAATGGCTTGTCTATCATCCTTTCCTTGCTCAAAAGCTGACAAGTTAGAATACCTAGCAGCTAGTTCAGTTTCTTTTGCCCATGCATTTGCTGGTCTATTTTTCCAAAGTAAGTGTATAGCAGAACCAATAACCTTTACTAATACATCCCTTTGAGTTGGGTTTGCTAAATATACATAATTGTCAAGAGTTAACTCAACGGCAACTTCAGCAGCTTCCTTGTTCTCTTTTTGCCAATGTGGTGATAATTGCGAATATTTCATTTTTCCAATATCAATACTAATGTTTCCATCTTCTTCTTTTCTAACATATGGAAGAGTAAAAAATCTTTCATCACTTAAGATTTTTTGAACATATTCTCTTTCTTCTTCACTTTCATTAGGATTAAGTTTTTTCCATTTTTCAACTTGCTTAGTTTCTCCAGTTTCTTTATCAACATAAAAAGTTGTCTTCTTCCATATTTCGTGAAGTTCAGATGCAGTTAAATTAACAAGTTCTTCAAATGACAATTGATTAAGCAGTTTTTGTACTTTACTATTTAAATCAAAAATTTCTTCCGAGGTCATAATTAACATCTCCTTACTTAAATACTATCAAAGATTTAAAAATATGTCAAAAAATATCTTTTTTTGTAATTGATATTGTAGAAAAAATAAAAAATATATTACTTGAATTGCTTTTTTATGCAATTTAGTTAAAAATAATTATGGGAGATGATGCTTGTGTTAGAGGCAAGAAACTTAAAGAAAGAGTATAAAACTAAAGATAGTCCAGTTGTTAAAGCGTTAGATGATGTTAGCGTAAAATTTGAAGAAACTGGAATGGTATTTATTTTAGGTAAATCTGGATCAGGTAAATCAACATTATTAAATGTACTTGGTGGATTAGATAGTTATGATAGTGGAGAAGTTATAGTAAAGGGAAAAAGTAGTAAGGATTTTTCTGGTGCTGATTTTGATAGCTATCGTAATACTTTTATAGGATTTATATTCCAAGAATATAATATACTAGAAGAATTTACTGTAAGTAAAAACATAGGCTTAGCATTAGAATTACAAGGTAAGAAAGCAGATAAAAATACTATTAATGATTTAATGGAACAAGTTGACTTAAAAGGATACGGTAAAAGAAAACCTAATACATTATCTGGAGGTCAAAAACAAAGAGTAGCAATAGCAAGAGCGCTTGTTAAAAACCCAGAAATTATTATGGCAGATGAACCTACTGGTGCACTTGATAGTAATACTGGTAGACAAGTATTAGATACATTAAAGAAACTATCTAAAACAAAACTTGTTTTAATAGTATCTCATGATAGAGAATTTGCAGAGCGTTATGGCGATCGTATAATTGAATTAGCAGATGGTAAAATTATTAGTGATATAGTTAAGTATAAGTCAGAACCTAAAGTTAGTGATGGTTTTGAAATCGTAGATGATAAAATATTAACTATTAAAAAAGGAACTAAATTAGATGCAACTAAATCTAAAACTTTAAAAGAATTCATTGAAAAACATGATGAGGATATTATTGTTTCTGTTGATGAAAAAGCAAATAAAGAATTTAAAAAGTTTGCTATGATTGATGATGAGGGAAATAAGGAATCATTTAAAAATACAGAAAATTTAAATATTAAGGAATATGATCCTAAGAAGTTTAAATTAATAAAATCTAAACTTCCAGGGAAAGATTCTTTTAAGATGGGTGCTAGTGGATTAAAGTCTAAACCTGTAAGATTAGTGTTTACTATAATTTTAAGTGCTATTGCATTTGCTTTATTTGGACTAGCAGATACTATGGGTAGTTATAATAAAGTAGATAATACAATAAAATCTATTATGGATAGTGGTATTAACTATACATCTTTTTCAAAAGAAATTAAGTCTTCAGATGGAGACTATACAAGAGAGGCTAAATTATCTGATGCAGATCTTGCAAAATTAAATAACGATTTGCCAGGATTTACTTTTATACCTGTATTTGATTTTGGTAAAAGATATAGTAGCAGATTTTCTAATAATATCTATTCAATGGAAGAAAATGAATTTGAAAATAATTTATATGTTCCAGAATTTTATGGTGGAGTAGAAATAACTAATGATAATGTAAGTAAATTTGGTACATTAACAGGAAATCTTCCTGCAACTGACACAGAAATAGTAATAACAAAATATGCATATGATATGTTTAAACTAGGTGGTTATAAATCTAATAGCGAATCAACTACCAAAATAGAAATTGCAAGTGAAGATGATTTAATTAGTAAAACTATAAAAGTAGGTGAAACTACATATACTATAAGTGGTATTTTAGATACTAATGCAGATTTAAGTAGATATGAAAAGATGAAAGATGATAATTTTGGATCAAATGGTATGCAAGATTATATGGTATCTAATGAATTTGATGATTTTATTTCAAATTCATATCATGGATTAGCATATTTTAAAGAAGGATATTTTAATAGAAATGTTAAAGAAAGTGGCTTGTTTAGTAAATTAAGTAACAGTGATTATATTGGTGGTGTTATTAAAGAAACTAAGCCTTCTGATAATGAAAGCTATTATAATTATGAATATATTGCTGCATATAACGATTCACTTTATAACGATATAGTTTGGGTAAATGGGATAAGATCTTCTTTAAATGATAATGAAGTTATTTTAAGTAGTGAAAATATTAATGATTTTTATTTTCTTATAGATGGAGTAAAAATTTCTGGATCAGACTTATTTAATGATTATAAGAATAATATCTTTTATAAAAAATTTGAAAATAAATTAGACGAATTAGGGATTACGTCTCCAAATCAAGAAGAAAGTTTTCACACTTATGAATTAATAGATTATTTTGGTAATTTTGATCAATATAATTATAAATATAATCAAGATTCATTTAATAATGATTGGGAGAGAATTAATGAACCTTCATGCGAGATACAAAGCTATGAGAGTAGTTGTAATTTTCACGCGATATATTTAGGAAATAATCTAACTATGGATTTGTCTTATAATAAAGATACTAATAGTATTTCTTTAAATGGCTTAAGAGATTTTAATGTAGTAGATAATAAAGTAACTATAAATGATATTGAATTTACAGTTAATGTAGAAACTCGTGGAAGTGAAGAACATCCAATTTATAAGGTTACTTTAACATATAATAGTGCTAAAGCTAATTTTATGACATATTATGGTCAAGATTTAACAGATGCACAAAAAGAAGCATTTAGTACATTCTTTAAAACTTATACTGTAACTGATATTACAGCAATGAATTTAAATCTTGAATCTGATTCTAAGTTTAATGAATTATATGCTTATAGAACTAGTGAAGATGGATTAAATGAAATAACACTAACAAAAAGTCAATATGCTGAATATTTATCAAATAAAATTAAAGGAACAAATAATGGTAATAATTTTCCTTATGCTAAACTTACAGAAGATGAAAATAAGTTTATTCTAGAAAAGAAAAAAGGACTAATATCACAAATTTTAACTTATATAGAGAGTGATAATTTATGGCTACGAGTTAGTGTTAATGGAGAATATGAACAAGAATATACAGAATATTCAATAGTAGGTATATATGCAGGTGTAGTATCAGATGATACTGATAGGTACTCTAGAGGGATTATGTCTAACTACATATATAATAAAGCCAGTGAAAGTTTAGGCGGTGTATACAACTTTGCTATTTCTTCACTTGATCCAAATAATAGTGAACAAGTAAGAACAGTAGTTGAATATACATATGGTGATCATGGAAAAGTTGTATATTCTTTGAACAACAATGTTATGTCTAGTATTTATCAAGTTAATGAATTAATAGAAATGTTATCTCAAATATTCTTATATGTTGGTATAGGATTTGCAGTATTTGCTTCATTATTATTACTTAACTTTATAACTATTTCAATCTCATATAAGAAGAGAGAAATAGGAGTATTAAGAGCAATTGGTGCTAGAGGAATAGATGTATTTAGAATCTTCTTCAATGAAGCCTTTATTATAGCATTTATTAACTTTGT
The DNA here is from genome assembly GCA_934101685.1 of uncultured Bacilli bacterium. Taxonomy (GTDB): domain Bacteria; phylum Bacillota_I; class Bacilli_A; order RFN20; family DUOF01; genus CALVUJ01. The sequence goes on along the minus strand of CAKORZ010000024.1, from coordinate 8,086 downwards.
ATTAGCATTTGGTGGATGTTTTGCAGTATGCATTATATTAAATAGTGTAATGAGAAATAACTATGGTGTATTAATAACAATACTTAACATAGGAATTAGACAAGTATTATTAATGTTTGCTGTTAGTGTGCTTGTAGCATTTATATCAGCATTCTTACCAGTTAATAAGATAGCAAGAAAGAAACCAATTGATGCAATTAGAAATTCTTAATTTTTGTATCCATTTGAATCATATAATTATTTGTGCTATAATATAATACATAGAAGGTGCAGTATCCTAGTCGGTTTTACTATCATGAAGACGTTATGAAGACGTTTGAGGGCACATCTATGAAGTTCTTGGTGCTTGCTTTGGTTGCCCAAATTAGGGTGAGTGCTGAGAGTTAAGATTATTGGGCGCACTATAACGGCATATAGTATACGACCCAGTTTTCGTAGAGACACAGATGGGTGTACATTACACTCCCTGTGCTGAACCTGCAATGCAATAAAATGTGTGCAGCGTAGCCTGATTTGAGTGAGTACGAGGGATTATATTCAAGGTATTTATAAATACTAGGCCAGTTTTATAAACTACTTTATATGAAATCTTACTTGCAAAACATTCTAGTGATATTCTAAAACTGTTAAGGAAAACTTCTAGGCTGTTATTATGAATAGATGTTTTAAGGATTATAGTGTGTGCTAAGTGGCGATTCGGTGCTGTAAACTTGCTTAATAGGAAACTGCTCTAGTGGTAACGCTAAGTGCGAGTTTGAGAAATTCGACCGAACCTAAGACACAAGGTTTACTTAATACATTACCTTCAAGCGTAGTATTTATATTAATACTACGTTTTTATTTTAAAAACACATAGAAAAAGTTATAATTAATATTACTAAAATGAAAGGAAAATAAAAGATGGAAAAAAACAAGCAAAAAAAGAAAAGTGTATTTAAGGAATATTTTAGATGGCCATTAATAGTTTTAGCAGTATCTTTATTTTTATCATTTTCTTTTAGTTTTTTAAGTGAATTAACATTGAATGGTGCAAATTTAGTAGTAGCAATAATTGTTATAATTGTATTTATGTCTATTTCTATATTAACTGATATTATAGGAGTTGCAGTAACTGCAGCAGTAGAAGTTCCATTTAGAGCAATGGCTGCTAAAAAAGTCAAAGGTGCAAAAGAAGGTATAATTTTAATAAATAATGCTGATAAGGTGGCAAGTATTGTGGCAGATATTTTAGGAGATATATGTGGTATCTTGTCAGGAGCAGCGGGAGCAGTTGTGACTTCTAAACTAATAGCAAATATAACTAGTGAGATGAATATTGTGATTGTAGCATCTTTGGTTAGTGCAACGATAGCGGGAATTATTATTTTTGGAAAAGCTATGGGAAAGAAAATTGCATTAGATAATTGTGATAAAATAGTATTAATGATAGGAAAAATAGTTCATGTATTTACATTTGGAAAACTATCTTTAAAAAATAAAAATTAACATTAAGGAGATGAAAACATCTCTTTTTCTTTAATTAAATCACCTATTTTTATTATTTACATAGTATAAAACGAAAGGGTGATTTAATGAAGTCTAAATTAATAACAGCTTTAGTAACACCATTTGATAAACATTATAAATTAGATGAAGATGAATTAGCTAAGTTAATAATAGACGTAGAGAAGCAAGGAAGTGAGGGAATAGTAGTTGGAGGAACTACTGGAGAAGGATCCAGTTTAACTGTAAAAGAATTAAAAAGAATTATTGAAATAGCAAATGAAGTAAGCAATATGGAAATAATAGTAAATGTAGGGCAAAACACTACTAATAAAACTATAGAATTAATAAATGAAATAAAAGACTATAAACATGATGCTTTAATGATGATAGTGCCTTACTATAATAAACCTAATCAAAAGGGAATATATGAACATTTTAAAAAGATAGCAGACACATTTAAAAAAGAAAAATTTATTTTATATAATGTTCCTAGTAGAACTATAGTTAAATTAGAAGTAGACACTTTATTAGATTTAATAAAAGATTGTGACAATATAATAGGATTAAAGCATGCATCTAATGATTTTGAATTAATAAAAAAAGTAAAAGAAAAATATCCTTTGTTTTTAATTTATAGTGGTGATGATATGTACACTTTAGATTTTTTAAAGTTAAAGGGAGATGGAGTAATATCTGTTATATCACATGCTTTTGGTAAGGATGTAAAAGAGTTAATAGATGATTATAGTAATGGGATAGAAAACGAAATATTAGATAAATATATAAAGGAATTAAGTGACATTTTATTTTGTGATACTAATCCAATACCAATAAAATATGTTTTATCTAAAAAAGGATATAAATCTATGTATCTTAGATTGCCTTTAGTGGATTTGGATTATGATAAACATAAAAATATAGATATTATTTTAAATTTATAGTTTAAATATTTATTATTAGTAAATACTTATAATAGGAGGTAGAGTATGAAAAATACACCAGCAAAATATGGAAGTGAAGAATTTCTAAGTAAAAGCTTTTTAAAAAACTTTTTTGATTTACCTATTATTAATAGCAGTAATATTTTAAAAACAAATATTAGAAAAGAAGGAAATGATTATGTATATGAAATAGATGTTCCTGGATATTCTAAAGAAAATGTTACTGTAAATTATGAAGATGGTTATTTAATAGTGGAAGCTAAGACTAGTTCAAATAGTAATCAATCTACAGACACATACATTCATCAAGAAAGATATAGTGGTACTTGCTCTAGAAGTTATTATATAGGAGAAGTAGATGAAACTAAAATAAGAGCTAAATATACTGATGGCATGTTATGTATAAGGTTCCCTGATGAAGAAAAAAATCAAAAATATAAAACAACAAATATTAATATAAATTGAATCTCTTGAAAAAGAGATTTTTTAATAAAAAAATATTTTTCTAAATTTTATTTATTTTGTTGCAAATACAACAAAATATTTTTGATGTTAATGCTATTATGGTAACAGTTACTTTAATATTGGGGAGGAATTATTATGGTAAAAACAATTATTAAAAGAGATGGTAGAGAAGTTAAGTTTGAAAAAGAAAAGATTTATAATGCTATCTCTAAAGCTGTTGAAGCAACTGAAAATAGTGAAAATGTAGCAGTAGGAGCAGTAGTGGATGAAACACTTAGAATTGCTAATGAAAAGTTTAAAGATAGTATTCCTACAGTAGAAGATATCCAAGATATAATTGAAAATGTATTAATAGATAAAGGATATAATAATGTAGCTAAAAACTATATTGTGTATAGATCTGATAGAAGTAGAGCAAGAGAAGCTAAAACTAACCTAATGAAAACATTAAGAGGTATTACTTTTGAATCTGCACTTCAAAATGATATAAAAAGAGAAAACGCTAATATAAATGGCGATACTGCAATGGGTACAATGTTAAAGTATGGTAGTGAATCAGCAAAATATTTTTATTTAACAAATATGATTCCTGAAAGATTTTCTAAGGCTCATCAAAATGGTGATATTCATATTCATGATTTAGACTTCTATGCTTTAACAATGACATGTTGCCAAATAGATTTAATTAAATTATTTAAAGATGGCTTTACTACAGGACATGGATATCTAAGAGAACCTAATGATATTAGAAGTTATGCAGCTTTAGCATGTATAGCAATTCAATCTAACCAAAATGATCAACATGGTGGTCAAAGTGTCCCTAACTTTGATTATGCAATGGCTATTGGAGTTAGAAAATCATATATCAAAATTTATCGTAATAATTTATATAAGACTCTTGATTTCTTATATGGCGATGTAACGACAGATGATGTAAAGAAAATGATTAATGATATAAAAGAGAAAACTGGATTAGTTCCTGCTTTAAAAAATGATAAATTTAATGAAGAAATGAAGAATGTTTTATTAAACAAGTACAAAGATGAAAAAGCAGTTTATAAGATAATGAGCAAAGTAGTAGAAAACACTAATAAAGAAATAAGAGAAGCAACATACCAAGCAATGGAAGCACTAATTCATAACTTAAATACAATGCATTCACGTGCTGGTGCTCAAGTACCATTCTCTTCATTAAACTATGGCACAGACACTAGTGAAGAAGGAAGACTAGTAATGGATTGTTTACTTGAAACAACTATGAAAGGACTTGGAAATGGAGAAACACCTATCTTCCCAATTCAAATCTTTAAAGTAAAAGAAGGAATAAACTTTAATAAAGAAGATCCTAACTATGATTTATTTCAAAAATCAATTAAATGTAGTTCTTTAAGAATGTTCCCTAACTTCTCGTTTATTGATGCACCATTTAATTTGCCTTATTATAAAGAAGGCGATTACAATAGTGAAATTGCTTACATGGGATGCCGTACTAGAGTAATGGCTAATGTATATGATCCTAGTAAGGAAGTAACATGTGGAAGAGGTAATTTAAGCTTTACTTCAATTAACTTACCTAGAATTGCTTTAAAACATAGAGATAGTATTGAAGACTTTAAAAAAGAACTAACAGAAAAAGTAGACTTAGTTATTGATCAATTACTTGAAAGATTTAAAGTACAAGCAAATAAAAGAGTATATAATTTTCCTTTCTTAATGGGTAATGGCATTTGGTTAGATTCAGATAAACTAAAACCAGATGATAAAATTGAAGAAGTAATTAAGCATGGTACTTTAACAGTTGGATTTATTGGACTAGCAGAAACTTTAAAAGCTTTGACAGGTAAACATCATGGAGAAAGTGAAAAATCTCAAAAATTAGGTCTTGAAATAGTTGGCTTAATGAGAAGAAAATGCGATGAAGCATCTCAAAAATATAAAATGAATTTCTCATTAATTGCTACTCCAGCAGAAGGATTATCAGGAAGATTTATTAAAATGGATAAAAAAATATTTGGTATTATCCCAGGAGTTACTGATCAAGAGTTCTATACTAACTCATTCCATGTTCCAGTTTACTATCCTATTTCAATGTTTAGAAAAATAGATATTGAAGCACCATATCATAACTTAACTAATGGAGGTCATATTAGTTATGTAGAAATGGATGGAGATGTAAGTAAGAATTTACAAGCATTTGAAAAAATTGTTCGTCATATGAAAGAAAAAGGTATTGGATATGGAGCAGTTAACCATCCTCTAGATAGAGACCCTGTATGTGGATTTAATGGAATTATAAATAATGAATGTCCTTGTTGTCATCGTAAAGAAGATACTATCAAGTTTGAAAGAATTAGAAGAATAACAGGATATTTAGTAGGTACATTAGATAGATTTAATAACGCTAAGAGAGCAGAGGTGGAACATAGAGTTAAACACTCTATTGAAGATAATGAAAATTAGTGGAATAGTTGAAGAATCAGTAGTGGATGGTCCAGGAATTAGGTTTACAATCTTTTTCCAAGGATGTCCTCATAATTGCTATAAATGTCATAATCCTGATACTCATGATATTAGTAGAGGAAAAGAAATGGGAATTGATGAAATAATTAATAAAATCAAAAAGTATCCTTATATTGATGGAGTAACTTTGAGTGGAGGAGATCCACTTATGCAGATTGATGATTGTGTAGCGTTATGTAAAAGAATAAAAGAAGAACTTAACTTAAATATTATTGTATATACTGGATATACATATGAAGAAGTCCTTAAACTAAAGAATGATAAATACATGGAATTATTAAAATATATTGATTATTTAATTGATGGACCATTTGTTTATTCTTTATTAGACTTATCTTTAAAATATAAAGGAAGTAGTAATCAAAGAATAATTAATGTAAAAGAAACTCTAAAAAAAGGAGAAATTGTTACAGAAGAAATATAAAAAAAGTCCTCATTTCTTATAATGAAGTGGGGTTTTCTTTTGTAACTTTTTTGATTTTATAGATGTTAAAACAAAAATTATAATTTATATAAAATAGCTAATTAAATGAAAGAAAATTAAAATAATTTGCAAAAAAATAGTAAAAGTGCAAATTAAATTGATTTTTCAATTGAATAAATTGCATTTTTTTCATATACTAATAATAAGGAGATGAGAACCATGAAGTCTGGAATATATAAGAAAAATTTAACAGGAGATTTAGAATATAAATCTTTTTATCCTACATCACTTAAAGATTTAGAACTTAAAACTTTTGATAAAAGAACTATTGAATTACTTACGGAAGCAAATTATTTACTAGGGAAACTAAATGGTATTTCATCTAATATTAAAGATATTGATATGTTTATTGGCTCATATGTTAGAAAAGAAGCTTTGTATAGTAGTCAAATTGAAGGCACACAAGCAACACTTGAAGATATTTTAGATACTTCTAATGAAGAGAATAGTAATGCTGATATTGAAGAAGTTGTTAATTATGTTAAAGCTATTAAATATGCAATAGAATTATTAAAAGAACTACCAATATGTAATAGATATATTAAAAAAGTTCATGAAGTTTTAATGCAAGGAGTTAGAGGCGAAGAAAAAAGCCCTGGTGAATTTAGAAAATCGCAAAACTGGATAGGAGCTAGAGGTTCTACTTTGAAAAATGCTAAATATATTCCTCCTTGTGTAGAAGATATGGAAGAATGCATGTCAGATTTAGAAAAGTATATAAATGAAGATTCTTCACTTGATGATTTGATTAAAATTGCTCTTATACATTATCAATTTGAAACAATTCATCCATTTTTAGATGGTAATGGAAGAATTGGTAGGATGCTTATAATAATCTATTTGTTATATAAAAACAAACTTAACTATCCTTGTTTATATATATCATATTATTTGAAAAGAAATCAACTTGAATATTATGATAGAATGTCAAATGTTAGATTAAGAGATGATTACATACAGTGGATTGATTTTTTCTTACAAGGAGTAATAGAGATAGCAAAAGAATCAATAGAATGCATAAATAAATTAACTGTGCTTAGAGAAAAGAATAGTTCTTTAATTAAAACAAGTGATTACTGGTTACTAGAATACTTAGAAATGAATCCTATAATAGATGCAAAAAAAACTAGCGAAAAAACTGGTATAGATTATTCTAAGGTAAATAGGACTATTATAAAATTTGTTAGTTTAGGGATTTTAAAGATTGCAGATAATTCAAAGAAAAAAAGAACTTATGTATATGAAGAATATGTTGAAATTTTGAAAAAATAGTTTGTAGAATATGTAATTCATACAAATAAATGAATTCATTGTTAAAAGAATTATGCAAATTTTAAAAGTAAACGATAGTGTTAAGAGGTGAAAACTATGAAACTACCTATTGAAGTTAAAAAAGTTATAGATATCATTAATAGTAATGGACAAGAAGCTTATGTAGTAGGTGGTTTTGTACGTGATTACTTATTAAATAAAGATAGTTACGATGTTGATATAACTACAAGTGCTAGATGTGAAGTTTTAGAAAAATTATTTAAAGATTATAAATTAAATGAAAATTTTACTAATTTAGGATGTATTAAATTTAGTATTAATAAATATAACTTTGAAATAACAACATTTAGAAAAGAATATAATTATATTAATCATAGAAAACCTAGCAAAGTAGAGTTTACTAATGATCTAAAAGAAGATTTAGTAAGAAGGGATTTTACTATTAATGCTATATGTAGTAATGGTATTAATATAATTGATTTATTTAATGGCATAGATGACTTAAATAATAAAATTATTAAAACTATTGGAGAAGCAAATATTAGATTTGAAGAAGATGCATTAAGAATATTAAGAGCATTTAGATTTGCTTCTAAATTAGACTTTGAAATAAGTGAAAAAACTAGTAAAGCAATATTTAAAAACTATCATTATTTAAATGATATAATTATCTTGTGCGTGTAAAGCATATGTAAAATTTAATAAGAATGTTAAGGAGAATTTTATGAAAACGATGGATTTTGTAATCATCTTCATCTCAATGTTCGGCGGAGTCGCCATGTTCCTCTATGGAATGAGCATTCTGGGCAACGGACTTGAAAAGCTTTCAAGCGGGCATATGGAAAAAATTCTTGAAAAGCTTACAAACAATATCTTTAAAAGTGTTCTTCTTGGTGCTGCCGTAACTGCTATTATACAA
>CAKORZ010000023.1 GCA_934101685.1 uncultured Bacilli bacterium | reverse complement strand
CTCCTATACATCTTAAAATATCAATAGTAAATAAACCATCTTCAGTGGTTTCTCCCTCTTTTATTCCAAGTCTATTTGAAAAAGCATCTAATAATGATTGGCTACCTTTTACATAACAAGCAGTACCAAAACATATACCAATTACATATTTACCTTTTGGTTGTAATGAAAAGTATGAGTAGAATGTTACTACTCCATATACCTCACTTACAGGTATATTTAAAGCATTTGCTACTATTTGTTGTACTTCTAAATCAATGTATCCATATTTATGTTGAATATCACTTAATATCATCATTAATGGGGTTTCCATGTTTTTTCTTTTTTCTATGATTTCATTTATTGCTTGTAAATTTTTTGCACAAATCATTCAATTCACCTCATGTTAATTTTAACATATATTATTTTAATTTTATTGTTTTATGTTTTGTTTTTAGTAAAAAAGATAATAAATGCTTTATATATTAGTATTTATTAAAATATTTAAGATAATTATTTATTGAACTGGAAATTATTTGTTATAATTTTTTTGTAATGGGGGAGTTTTTCATGGATGCTTGGATTAATTCGTTTTTAAATAAAAGCGTTGAACTTTTAGTTGTTTTTAGAATTTTATTATCTGCAGGTTTAGGTTTTGTTATAGGGTTTGAAAGAGAACTATACAAGAGACCAGCAGGACTTAGAACACATATTTTAGTTTGTGTAGCTTCTTGTCTTATAATGCTTATTTCAATGTATGGATTTAGTAGTGGAGATCCTGGTAGAGTTGCCGCTCAAGTTGTTAGTGGTATAGGCTTTTTAGGAGCTGGTGCTATTCTTAGAAGTGATAGAGATATAAAGGGTATTACTACTGCTGCTACTATATGGATGAGTGCTGCTATTGGACTTGCTTGTGGTAATGGGTTATATTTTGGTGCTATTTTAACTACTGTATTAGCTCTAATTGTACTTACTGCATTTAGAAAAGTAGAAACTAAAATGGTTAATGCTAGTAAATATGTATCTAGTGTTTATATGGTAATAAAAGATGAGGAATATTCAATGAAAGAATTTAAAGAATTATTTGGAAAAAATAATTTATCTGTTAATAATTTTGAATATAAGGCTAAAGGAAATAATGCATTTGAAGTGTTAATTGATTTTGAAAAAGACTCTGATTTAAATAATGTTCATGCTTTTATTGATGAAGTAGAAAAGAAATATAATCCAGTAGAGTTAAAACTTTCACATGAATAAAATATGAAATTATGTTGAAATAAATGTTAGAAAAAAGGAGAGATTAGTATGTCACAATATATATATGGGAGGAATGTTATTGTTTCTAGAATAAAAGAAGCAAAAGATATTGATGAAATTTATATACAAGACACATTTAAAGATAAAAATATATTAGATTTAGTAATAAAAAATAATATAAAAACATTCTTTTGTAAAAAGAGTAAATTAGATAATTTAGCAGGTAATGAATTTCATCAGGGAATAGTTGCTAAAGTGCATACTTATGAATATTATGATTTTGATAGACTAATAAATGATTTAAATAATAAAGAAAATCCTTTATTAGTAATGTTAGATGGCATTGAGGATCCTCATAATTTTGGCGCTATTCTTAGAAGTTGTGAAGCAATTGGTGTTGATGGAGTAATAGTTCCAAAACATGGCTCTTGTCCACTTAATTCTACTGTTGCTAAAACATCTACTGGAGCAATTGAACTTGTTAAGGTAGTTGAAGTAATTAACTTGAATTCAGCAATTAAAAGATTGAAAGATGAAGGATATTGGATTGTTGGTGCAGAGGCAAGTAATTCACTTGATTATAGAGAAGTTAATTATGATGGTAAAATTGTTTTAATAGTTGGATCTGAGGGTAAAGGTATTTCTAGACTTGTTAGCGAAAATTGTGATTATAAGGTGAGACTTCCTATGGTTGGAAAAGTTAATTCATTAAATGTATCAGTTGCATGTGCTGTTCTTTTATATCAAATATACAATAATAGATTCCCTTTATAGGGAGTGAGGTAATTGTTCTTAGGCTTAGATAAAATAAGCGATGATTTACTTGTATGCTTATGGAGAGAGAAAAATCAAGATGCGTTTGATCTTCTTCAAAATAGATATAATTATTTTATATTTGGCATTATTAAAGATATTTTAAATAAATATGATAAGTTTTTTGATTATGCAGATTTATATCAAGAATCATTTATGGCTTTTTTAAGATGTATTGAAAGTTATGATGAGGAAAATGGTTGTTTTTATTTCTTTGTTAGAAGATCTGTTGAAAGGGCTTTGATTAATTATATTAAGAAAAATATGAGATATATGGAGATTAAATCTATTGATAATATGGTTTATGAAGATAGTAGAGAAAGTTATGTTGATTATATAGCAGAAGAGAAGAATGACTTTTGTGATAGTACATTATATGAGAAACTTATTAATAAATTAGATGATGTTAATAAATTAATTGTTGATTATAAAATTGATGGGTATACATATAATGAAATTGCAAAGATGTTAGGGCTAACAAGAGGTAGCATTTATAGTAGAGCATCTAAAATAAAGAACATTCTAAAAGATATAATAGAAAAAATTGACTAAACAAAAATTTTATGTTAAAGTTTATAGGCGTAATAGGTGATTAATATATGAGAGAAAAAGTTATACTAGTTTGTAGTAAGTGTTTATCTAGAAATTATTCTTCATCTAGGAAAAAATATGATGTTAATAAAAAAATAGAAATTGTGAAGTATTGTCCTAAATGTAATGAGCATACACTTCATAAGGAAAGCAAGTAAGGAGGCTAAACATGAAGAAGTTTTTTTGTTCTATTGGAAGATTCTTTAAAAAAGTTGGATTTTCAATTGCTAAATTCTTTGTTTTGACAGTTAGAGAAATGAAAATGGTTAGATGGCCAAATAAGCAAACTATGAAGACAGCCTCTAAAATTGTTTTGACATTTATATTATTATTTGGTTTATATATTGTTCTAGATGATTTTATAATTGCTAAATTATTAAAGATGATTAAATATTAGGATGGGAGTTTTGAAAATGGAAAACGTAGAGAAAAAATGGTATGTTGTTAATACATATTCTGGACATGAGAATAAAGTTAAAATAAATCTTGAAAGAAGAATTGAAACAATGAATATGCAAGATTACATTTTTAGAGTAATTGTTGCAGAACATCCAGTTCCAGTTTTAAAAGATGGTTTACCTACTGATAAAATTAAAATGAAAAATACATATCCTGGATATTTGTTTATTGAAATGATTATGACAGATGAAGCTTGGTATGTTGTGCGTAATACTCCTGGTGTCACTGGATTTATTGGATCAAGTGGTAGAGGTGCTAAACCATTCCCAGTTCCTAAAGAACAAATTGAATCAGTTCTTAAAGGTATTGGCGTTGTTGAGGATGATATGTATTCTGATTACAATGTTGGAGATGTAGTTAAGATTCTTCGTGGTCCTTTAATGGGTAGTGAAGGAGTTATCCAAAATGTTGATGTAGCTAAGAGTTTAGTTAAAGTTACTTCAGTATTCTTTGGTAGAGAAACATCTGTTGAAGTTGACTTTGCAGATGTAGATAAAGTTAATAAATAAGAAGGAGAATTTGATTCTCTTTTTTTATTCTTGTTAAAAACAAAAAAATCATATTTTGCTATTGAAAATATTTATAATTTATTGTAATATATCCAAGGTGTATGAAAATGCACTTTTGCGCAGTGGGAAGAATTTTATTCTGTTTGAACCACAGCCTTAAATTTAGAAGGAGGTAAATATATGTCTAAAAAAATCGCAAAAGTTGTTAAGCTTCAACTTCCTGCAGGAGAAGCAAAACCAGGAGCAGCATTAGCAAGTGCTGGTATCGTTATGCCTAAGTTCTGTACTGAATTCAATGAGAAAACAGCAGATAGAAAAGGTGACGTAGTTCCTGTTATTATCACTGCATATGAAGATAAGTCATTTGATTTTGTAATCAAAACAAGTCCTGTTACTAACATGATTAAAAAGGCTTGTAACATCAAGAGTGGATCTAGCAACCCTAAGAAAACAAAAGTTGCTAAGTTATCTAAAGAAGATGCTAGAAAGATTGCTGAATATAAGATGCCAGATTTGAATGCTAACGATATAGATGCAGCAATGAAAATCGTTGCTGGTAGTGCTCGTAGCATGGGCGTAGAAGTAGAAGAATAATTAAAATAAAATAGGTGGAAGGATAAACTCGTCCGTTAGAACCACAAGGAGGATAGAAAGATATGATAAAAAGAGGAAAAAAATATAAGGCAGCAAGTGCTTTAGTAGAAAAGAATAAAGTTTATAGTGCACAAGAAGCTTGTGAACTAGTTAAGAAGACAAGTACAACTAAGTTTGATGCTAGTGTAGATGTAGCTTTCAATTTAAATATTGATACTCGTTATGCAGATCAACAAATTAGAGGTGCTGTAGTATTACCAAATGGTACAGGAAAATCTAAAACTGTATTAGCAATTACTAATAAAACTGAAGAAGCTAAGAATGCTGGAGCAGATTTTGTTGGTGGTAAAGATATGATTGAAAAAATCCAAAAAGAAAACTGGTTTGGATTTGACGTAATCGTAGCTACACCTGATATGATGGGTGAACTAGGTAAGATTGGTAGAATCTTAGGACCTAAAGGATTAATGCCTAACCCTAAGACTGGTACTGTAGCAATGGATATAGCTAAAGCAGTTAAAGATGTTAAAGCTGGTAAAGTTGAATATAGAGCAGATAAAGAAGGAAATATCAATGTTACAATTGGTAGAGTATCTTTTGATGCTAATAAGTTATATGAAAACTTTAAGACTATCTATGATATAGTATTAAAGGCTAGACCTACTGCTGTTAAAGGTAACTATATGAATAGTTTAACTATAACAACTACTATGGGACCTAGTATTAAAGTTGATGTTAACTTCTAATTTAGTTGACAAACACAAAATAAACAATTAAAATAATGATGCTTAATTACCAAAGACAGCAACGGTCAATAGACTTAATAAGGTTGCCGAGGTTAAAATAAACTTGATTTATTTCCTCGTGGTAACACGAGGTTTTTTTATTGAATAAGGTAATTAGCTTATTATAAAAAAAGAAAGAGGAGGTGCACGCATAGTGAACAAAAGTATTTTTGAACAAAAAGAAAACTTAGTAAACGAAGTAAGTGAAGAAATGAAAAATAGTGCTTCTACAATTGTTGTTGAATATCGTGGTTTAACTGTTGAAAAAATAAGCGAACTTAGAAGAAACTTAAGAAATGAAAATGCTTCAATGAAAGTTTACAAAAACACAATTGTTTCTAGAGCTGCTGAAAAAGCTGGTTATAGTGAGTTAAATAGTGAACTTACTGGACCAAACGCAATTGTATTTTCTAAGGATTCTACAAGTGCTGCTAAACTTTTAACAAAGTTTGCAAAGAAAAATGATGAGTTAGTAGTTAAAGGTGGTATCGTAGAAGGAAAGTATGTAGATGCAAAAGATATGAAGGTTGTTGCTACATTACCTGATAAGTTAGGTATGATTTCTATGTTACTTGGTTGCTTACAAGCTCCAGTTAGAAAATTTGCATGTGCTGTAAAAGCTGTTGCCGATCAAAAAAATAATTAAAAGAAAGGGGAAATGAAAGATGGCAAAAATTAATACAACTGATTTAATCGCAAGTTTAAAGGAAATGACAATATTAGAATTAAACGATTTAGTTAAAGCAATAGAGGAGGAATTTGGTGTAACTGCTGCTGCTCCAGTAGCTGCTGCAGGTGCTGCTCCAGCTGAAGAAGAAGCTTCAAAAGGACCTAGTGAAGTAACTGTTTACTTAAAGGCTGTTGGTGCTTCTAAATTAGCTGTTGTTAAAGCTATCCAAGCTATCACTGGTTTAGGATTAGGAGATGCTAAAAAATTAACTGATGTTGTTCCTTCTGTAATTAAAGAAAAAGTTTCACCTGCTGCTGCTGAAGAAGTAAAAGCTAAATTAGTTGAAGCTGGTGCTGAAGTAGAAGTTAAATAATTAACTTTTATTAGCGATTATTAAGAGCTCTTTGAGCTCTTTTTTTGTTGCAATTTCTAATATGAATATTTAATATATGGTATTATGTTAATAACTATAAAGGAGTTGAAAATATGTGGCATTTTGTAAATTATGCTAAAGAAATTAATAGAAATATAGGTAAAACTTTTAGTACTGAAAAGGCTAAAAAAATTAGAAAGAATTTTATTATATGGGGAATAGCTTTGATTGCTGTTAGTGCTTTTGGAATAATTGCGGGCTTTGCAATTATGCTTAATCCTATTGTTGATATTGCTAAAGATAGTGATGTGACAAATAGTGAGATATCTCCTAGTAATATTGTTGGTCATGTTTTTTCTGGGTTTGGTTTTATATTTGCTGGTGCTATTGTATTAGCAATAGGGATAACAATGTTAAGAGCAGGACTTATGATTATAGTTGTAGACGCGGGTTCTAAACTATTAGATGCTGATGAAAAATGCCCTAAATGTGGTGATCCGATAGATGAAAACGAAATGTTTTGCAGTAAATGTGGAACACCACTAAAGGTAAAAACAAAATGTTCTAATTGTGATACGCAAAATGAGGTTAATGATAAATTTTGCGGAAATTGTGGAAAAGAGTTATAAAAATATTAATAAAGCCTTTAATTAGGCTTTTTTTCTTTGTATAATTCTTTATGGTGGTACGAATGTCTCATTATTTTATAAATGATAATAATTTAAAAAGTGAAAAAAGAAAACTTTATTATAAATACAATGATATTTCTTTTGAATTTTTTAGTGATAACGGTGTGTTTTCTAAAAATGAAATAGATGAAGGCAGTTCTATACTTTTAGAAAATTATTTGAAAGTAGGTAAAAAAGGAAAAACTTTAGATGTTGGAGCAGGGGTAGGCTTTCTTGGAATAGTTATATCTAAAATTAATGATGTAAATGTAGAGATGCTAGAGATTAATGAAAGAGCTGTTTCTTTGTGCGAAGAAAATATTAAATTAAATAAAGTTAATAAATGCAAGGTATATGAAAGTAATCTTTATGAAAAGGCAAATGATAAATATGATGTTATTATAAGTAATCCTCCAATTAGAGCTGGCAAAAAAGTTGTTTTTGAAATATTTGATAAAGCGTATGATTATTTAAATGAATTTGGCGAGCTATGGATTGTTATAAGAAAGAGCCATGGAGCAGATAGTGCTAAAAAGGAAATTGAAAGAGTTTTTGGTAATGCAACTATAGTTAAAAGAGATAGTGGGTTTTATGTTTTAAAAGCAATTAAGGAGTAATATATTAAATATTATATTTAAGGTTGTAAAATAATTTTGAAAATTAATGAAAAGTAAATTGACAGTTGCAAATTATAATGTTAAACTATAATGTCTAATTGTCTTTTTTATGCCCAAAAAGAGACAAAATTGAAAGAGGTGAATGCTGTGGCAATAAACAAAGTTGGCCAAACTGCTGAAAGAAAAGACTTTTCTAAAATTAGTGGTTCATTGCCTATCCCAAACCTTATTGAAGTACAACAAAAATCATATGAATGGTTTATCAATGAGGGAATTATTGATGCATTTAACGACATTTATCCAATCGAAAGCCCTAATGGAAATTTCGTAATGGAATTCGTTAACTGCAGATTCGAGAAGCCTAAGTATGATATCGAACAATGCAGAGATCGTTATCTTACATATGCTTATCCAATGAGAGCTACACTTCGTTTAATCAATAATGAAACTGGAGAAATCAAAGAAAGCGATGTTTTCTTTGGTGAAATGCCTGCGATGAGTGATGCAGGTACTTTTGTCATTAGTGGTAACGAAAAAGTAATAGTATCTCAACTTGCTAGATCTCCTGGTGCTTACTTTAATTATGTAAGAGATGAAAGAACAGGAAAATTATTATCAAATGGCGAAGTACACCCAATCAGAGGTGCTTGGCTAGAATTTGAATCAGATGCTCATGATATTCTTCATGTACGTATCGATAGAGAAAGAAAAATCCCTGCAACTGTTCTTTTAAGAGCTATAGGTTTAGAAAGTAATGATGATATTACTGAACTATTTGGCGAAAGTGTATATTTAAATAATACATTTGAAAAAGATCCAACTAGTAATGCAAGAGAAGCATTAATAGAAATATATACTAAATTAAGACCTGGTGAACCTGCTACTGAAGAAGGTTCTAGAAACTTAATGTTCCAAAAATATTTTGATAAGAAAAGATATGATTTAGCTAAGGCTGGTAGATTTAAAATTAATACTAAACTTAGTGCATATTTTAGATTACAAAATAAAATCGTTGCTGAACACTTAATTGATTCTGAAGGCGAAGTAATTTATGAAAAAGGAACTTTAATGACTAAAGAAAAAGTTGACCATTTAAGAGAAATGGGATTCTTTGAAAAAGGTGCTCATGCTGTTACATTAAATGTAAATAAGAGTTTATATTTAAATGGTGAAGGTGAAGATACAGTTAATATAGTTACAGTTTATACTGATGAAACTCAAACTAAGACTATGAAGATTATTGGTAATGACTGTTCATGTGAAGCAAGAAATTTAAATATTCCTGATATTATTGCTACATTCTCATTCTTCTTAAATGCTTTTGATGGTTATTTAATTAATGATGATATTGACCATTTAGGTAATAGAAGAATTAGATCTGTTGGTGAACTTATTCAAAACCAATTTAGAGCAGGATTATCTAAGATGGAAAAGGGAGTTAAAGAAAAGATGTCTATTTCTGAAACATCTACAATTACTCCACAAAGTTTAACTAACATTAGACCATTAAGTGCTGCTTTAAGAGAATTCTTTGCATATTCTCAATTAGCACAATTTATGGATCAAACTAATCCATTATCAGAATTAGCTAATAAGAGAAGAATTAGTGCTTTAGGCCCTGGTGGACTTAATAAAGATAGAGCTGGTGTTGAAGTTCGTGATGTTCACTATTCTCACTATGGTAGAATATGCCCTATCGAAACTCCAGAAGGTGCTAATATCGGACTTATTTCTAACTTAGCTACATATGCTAAACTAGATGAAAATGGATTTATTCAAACTCCTTATAGAAGAGTTGATAAGAAAACTTGTAAGGTATTAGAAGAGTGTGATTACTTAACTGCAGATCAAGAAAATGATTTTACAGTTGCACAAGCTAATATTCATATGGATAAAGAAGGACATATCCTTGATGAAAGAGTTGTTGCTCGTCATAGAGGAGAAAATATATTGATTAGAAGAGAAGATGTTGACTATGTTGACGTTTCTCCAAAACAATTAATTTCAATTTCAACTTCTTGTATACCATTCCTAGAGAACGATGATGCTCACCGTGCTTTGATGGCTGCTAACATGCAACGTCAAGCTATACCTCTAGTAAGACCTCAATCTCCATATGTTGGTACAGGTGTTGAAAGAAAAATAGCACACGATTCAGGATCATCATTACAATGTAAAGTTGATGGTACTGTTACTTATGTTGACTCTAAGAAAGTAAAAGTAGAAGCAAAAGATGGTGAACATACTTATAACTTAAAGAAGTTTGCTAGTAGTAACCAAGGAACTTGCTTAAATCAAACTCCTAGTGTTAATGTTGGACAAAAAGTTAAAGCTGGAGATATCTTAGCTGATGGTGCTTCTGTTCAAGATGGAGAATTAGCTTTAGGACAAAATGTTACTGTAGCATTCATGACATGGGATGGATATAACTATGAGGATGCTATCATTATGTCTGATAGATTAGTTAAAGATGATGTTTATACTTCAATTCATATCGAAGATTATCAAATTGAATGTAGAGATACAAAATTAGGACCTGAAGAGATTACAAGAGATGTACCTAATGTTAGTGAAGATGCAAAGGTTAATCTTGATTATCGTGGTATTGTAATTCCAGGTGCTGAAGTAAAAGAGGGAGATATCTTAGTTGGTAAGATTACTCCAAAAGGACAAAGCGAACCTACACCAGAAGAAAAATTGTTGATGGCAATATTTGGCGAAAAGACAAAAGAAGGTAAAGATAAGTCTTTACGTGTTCCTCATGGTGGTGCTGGTATTGTTCTTGATGTTAAATACTTCTCTCGTAAAAATGGTGATGAATTAGAGCCAGGAGTTAACGAGATGATAAGAGTATATGTTGCTCAAAAACGTAAAATATCTGAAGGAGATAAGATGGCTGGACGTCACGGTAACAAAGGTGTTATCTCACGTATTATGCCTCAAGAAGATATGCCATTCTTACCTGATGGTACTCCTGTTGATATCATGCTTAACCCACTAGGTGTTCCTTCCCGTATGAACATTGGACAAGTTCTAGAGATGCACTTAGGTTATGCTGCTATGAAACTTGGAATGAAAATAGCTACTCCAGTATTTGATGGTGTTAAAGATGAAGATCTTAAGAAGATGATGAAAGATGCTGGTATCGCAGAAGATGGTAAAACAATTCTTTATGATGGAAGAACTGGAGAGCCATTTGATGCTAGAATTTCAGTTGGTGTTATGTACATGTTAAAGTTAGCTCACATGGTTGATGATAAGTTACATGCACGTGCTACAGGACCTTATTCATTAGTTACTCAACAACCTTTAGGTGGTAAAGCACAAAATGGTGGTCAAAGATTTGGTGAAATGGAAGTTTGGGCATTAGAGGCATATGGCGCTGCTCATACATTACAAGAAATGTTAACTATTAAATCAGATGATGTAATAGGAAGAGTTAAGACATATGAAGCTATTATAAAAGGTAAATCTTTACCAAAACCTGGTGTTCCTGAATCATTTAAGGTATTACAAAAGGAATTACAAGCTCTTGCAATTGATATTACAGTTTATGATGTAGATGGTGAAGTAATTGATATGAAGGCATCTACAAAATATCAAGAAAGAGAAGAAAGAAGATTAGCAGATACAATTAAAGAACAATTCTCAGATTTCGTTGCTGTTGATGATGAAGCTGAAATGGCAGACGACTTCGATGAGGATTACGAGTAAGGGAGGAAAGAAAATGGCTACAGTTATGGATGTAAATCGTTACGCAGCAGTTAAGGTAGGACTTGCTTCTCCTGAAAAAATTAGAGAATGGTCTTATGGTGAAGTTAAAAAAGCAGAGACTATTAACTATCGTTCACAAAAACCTGAACTAGATGGATTATTCTGTGAAAGAATCTTTGGACCTAGTAAGGATTATGAATGTCATTGTGGTAAATATAAGAAAATTCGTTTCCAAGGAATGGTATGTGAAAAGTGTGGTGTTGAAATAACTTCTAAGAGTGTTAGAAGAGAAAGAATGGGACACATTGAACTTGCTACTCCAGTTGCTCATATATGGTATATCAAGGGTATTTCTCCTAAAATGGGATTAGTACTTGATATACCTGCTAAGCAAGTAGAAGAAGTAATTTACTTCATGTCACAAGTAGTTCTTGATCCAGGTACATGTAAACATTTAAATAAAGGTGATGTATTAGATGAAAAGACTGCTAGAGAAAGATTTAGCGTTATAATTGGTGAAATTCTAGAAAAGTTAGATCCAGAATCATATGAATATACATATGGAAACTCTTTACTTGAAAGAATTAATAACCCTAAAGAACCATTTGAATTTAGTAATAATGCAAGCTTTATTAGTGATTACACTGGTGCTAAATTTGGTGTTGGTGCTGAAGCTATTCAAACATTATTACATGATTTAGATATAGAAGCAGAATTTAATAAAATTAGAGCTGAGTTAAAAGAAACTCAAGGCGATAAGAATCAAAAAAGAGTTAAATTATTAAAGAGACTAGAAGTTATTAATGCTTTTAGACAATCTGAAAATAAACCTGAATGGATGATTCTTACTGCACTTCCAGTTATCCCACCTGATTTAAGACCATTACTTCAACTTGATGGTGGTAGATTAGCTGCTAGTGATTTAAATGACTTATATAGAAGAGTTATTTCTCGTAATATAAGATTAAAGAAATTACAAGATATGAATGCACCTACAGTTATTTTAAATAACGAAAAGAGAATGCTTCAAGAAGCAGTAGATGCATTAATTGATAATGGTAGAAAGAATAAACCTGTTACTGGAGCTGGAGGTAGAGCATTAAAATCTTTATCTCACTCATTGAAAGGTAAACAAGGTAGATTCCGTCAAAACTTATTAGGTAAGAGAGTTGACTATTCTGGACGTAGTGTTATTGTTGTTGGACCAGATTTAAAAATGTATCAATGTGGATTACCTAGAGAAATGGCAGTTCAATTATTTAGACCTTTCATTGCTTGTGAAATGATTAAAAGAGGAATTGTTGATTCTCATAAGAAAGCAGATAAATTAATTGATAAAATGGATGATAGAATTTGGGATGTAGTACAAGCAGTAAGTAAAGAACATCCAGTATTACTTAACCGTGCTCCTACTCTTCACAGATTATCAATTCAAGCATTTGAACCTAAACTAGTAGAAGGTAAAGCAATAAGACTTCACCCACTTGTATGTAGTGCGTTCAATGCCGACTTCGATGGAGACCAAATGGCAGTTCACGTTCCTTTAAGTGAAGAAGCAAAAACAGAATCTAGAGTATTAATGCTAGCTTCTAATAATATCCTTTCACCTAAGGATGGAACACCTATCGTTTCTCCTTCACAAGATATGATTTTAGGTATGTATTATTTAACTAAAGAATTCAATGCACAGGATTTCTTAAATATGGCGAAAAATTTTGAAGAAAAAGGCGACCTAAAGATGGCTGAAGATTATAAGTATTTTGCTGAATGTGATGGTAAAGTATTTAAGGATGAAGATGCTGTTATGTTAGCTTATAATACTAACCAGATTCATGCTCATAATAGAATTGCTATTAAAATAGCTAATATGAAAAAACCTTGTTTCCGTAACTATAATCAAGAAGATTATTTAGTAACTAGTGTTGGTAAAGTAATATTTAATACTATTTTCCCAACTGATTATCAATATTTAAATGAATTTGATGCAGCTAGTTTAACTAAGATGAATGATAAATATATTGTTAAGAAAGGTACTAACATTAAGGAATATATTGAAAATATGCCTGTTGGAAAACCTTGTAAGAAGAACCAATATGGTCCTATTATTAGTGATGTATTTAATAAATTCAAAACTATGGAAACTTCTAAGATGATGGATAGAATGAAAGATTTAGGATTTAAGTATTCTACTAAATCTGGAATTACTATTTCTATTAATGATATTAAAGTTGTTCCTGAAAAAGCAGCTATTCTTGCAGAAGCAGATAAAGTTGTTGATAAGACAAATGCTATGTTTGAAAAAGGTTTACTTGATGAAAAAGGTAGATACGAAGCTGTTATTAAGAAATGGGAAGAAGTTAATAAACAAGTTAGTAAATGTGTTGAAGCTCAATTTGAAGCTGATAAGTATAACCCACTATGCGATATTTCAAATTCTGGTGCCCGTGGTAGTATCAAGAACTTCTCTCAAGTATGTGGTATGAGAGGGCCTATGGCTAATACTACTGGTCAAACTATTGAAATCCCTATTAAATCTTCATTTAGAGAAGGTTTAACTGTATCTGAGTTCTTTATTTCAACTCACGGTGCTAGAAAGGGTAATACCGATACTGCATTAAAGACAGCAGATGCAGGTTACTTAACAAGAAGACTTATTGATGTATCTCACGATATTATTGTTAATGAAGAAGATTGTGGTTGTGATGCTGGTACAATGGTATCTGATATCATAAATGAAAAAGAAAATACAGTTATTTCTTCTTTACAAAACAGATTATATGGTAGAACTTCTATGCGTGATGTAGTTAATCCAAATACTGGAGAAATCATTGTACACGCTAATGAATTAATTAGTGCAGCTAAAGCTAAAGAAATAGTAGATGCTGGCATTAAAGAAGTAGAAATTAGAACATTATTTACTTGTAAATGTGATCATGGTGTTTGTAGAAAATGTTATGGTCTTAACTTAGCAACTGGTAACGAAGTAGAAATTGGTGAAGCTGTAGGTGTTATGGCTGCTCAATCTATCGGTGAACGTGGTACTCAATTAACCATGAGAACATTCCATACTGGTGGTGTTGCTGGTGCCGATATCACTCAAGGTTTACCTCGTATTCAAGAATTAGTAGAATCTCGTAATCCTAAAGGAGAAGCTTTAATTAGTGAAATTAGTGGTGAAATCTTAGAAATCAATGAAAATGGTGGAAGAAGCGAAATCGTTGTTGCTAACAAGTATGATAAGAAAACTTATATGACTAACTTTGGTTCTAAAGTTATCGTTAAAGTTGGAGATAAAGTAAAGAATGGTCAACAATTAACTGATGGTAGTATTAACCCTAAACAATTACTTGAAGTTAGTGATGTTAAGGCTGTTCAAAGATATATTCTTAAAGAAATTAAGAAAGTATATAAATTACAAGGTGATGAAATTTCAGATAAGCACGTTGAAGTAATTGTACGTCAAATGCTTAGAAAGATGACTGTTCTTGAATCAGGTGATAGTGATTTATTACCAGGTACTAGAATTGATATCAATGAGTTCACTAGAGTTAATAAAGAAGTATTACTTAGAGGTGGAAGACCTGCAGTTGCAAGACCTATGATTTTAGGTATTACTAAAGCAAGTCTAGAAACTGATTCATTCTTATCTAGTGCATCATTCCAAGAAACAAACAGAATGTTAACAGATGCAGTTATAAAGGGCAAATATGACTACTTGAAAGGATTAAAAGAAAATGTTATCGTAGGTAAATTAATACCTGCTGGTACTGGTCTTGCAATTCATCAAGATGTAGCTGATGACATTGAAATAGATGATGATTTAACTTTGTTAGATTAATCAAATTAGTATTAGGAGCCTTTAAGGCTCCTTTTTTTCTACAAAAAACGCAAAAAACAAAAGCAAGGAATTGAACTTTTATTAATAAAAAGGTACTATTTTAATAGAGGTGATTTTTTATGAAAAAAGTCATTAAATACTTTTTTGTTTTTTTGTTTAGTGCTTTTATCATGTTACTTGTGTCAAATACTGATGTAAGTGCTAACTATGACCCAAGTAAGAATTATACAAGTGTGTCAGTTAGTAAAGAGGGTGTAAGAATAGAGGTTACATATCAAAGAGGTTTTCAAAGCCAAAAAGGAAATGATACTGATGCTTTGACTGCAACATATATTTGGTGTGAATCAGATTCTAATTTTACAAGTTCTTCTGCCAAGAGATGTACACCAAGTGCAAATAGTGATAATGTTGTTAATTTTGTGGAGAAAAGTTCAAATACTTTAAGCTCTTATATTGTAAAGGGACCATCTAGTTATAGTGATAATAATCCAACAAAAGTTTCTTTTTATGTAAGTAAACAAGATGATCCTATTTTAAATAATCTTGGCTATTACGCTAATAAATATTATATTATTTATGTAACTACTTATTTTTGTAAGGTAAGAGATCCTAATTCAAAAAATGCTAATGGTGACTTTACAAGTTGTTTAGCTTGGGATACTAGTGATGAGCAAAAATATACTAAATTACAAATAAACATTAATGAGTTTAGTAGTAAGAGCACTATTTCAACAGAAATACCTGAGCAAGATATTAGTAATCTTATGCAAAAAATAACAGAGATTGTATATACAATAGTTTTGCCTGTTATATGGGCGCTTTTAGGAGCATTATTAGTTGTGAGAGGAGCAATCTTAGGAATTAAAATTATAAAAGCTGCTGATGAACCACAAGTTAGACAAGAAAAGATTGGTGCTTTGAAGTGGCTAGTAATAGGTGTTGCTATAGCGTATGGAACTACTGGGGTTATTAAACTATTAGAAAATGTTATTAAAAATGCAGTGGGGATAGGTGATTAATATGAAAAGGAAAAATATATTATTTAGCTTGATGATTGCCATTTGCTTAGGATTAACTAGTGGATGTGGTGAAAATCCAACATATGAAATTAAAGCTTCTTCTAATGAAGAGGAGTTTGGAACTATAACTGGTGGTGGAAGGTATGAAATGGGCGCAACAGTTACTTTAAAGATGTATCCTAACCCTGGTTGTACTTTTTCTAAATTAGAGTTAGATGGAACTAATGTTAATGTAACTGGTAATAGTATTGAAAATATTAATACCAATCCTACTTATCAGTTCCAAGTTACGGAAGCTAGTATAGGTAGTTATGTGGCAAACTTTGATTGCACTAGTAATAATACATTAGATGGATCAACACAAACATATATTGTACGTTATGTATTAAAAGCATCTACGAATAGGTCCGTTTTGAATTTAGAAAGAGATGATACTAACCCATTTGGTCTTGGCGATTTTGATACTACTGGATCTTTTGAAAAAGTAATATCAGGTAGAACCATAGGTAGAAACATAACATATGTAGATAAATATAGTAATTATACATTTGAATGGTATACAGATGCAGATTGCACTCCAAGTAAAAAAATAGATGTTTCTACATATAAAATTGCAAAAGATCAAACATTATATGGTAAAGCTATAGAGAAAAATGTGAAAACAGAATTACAAAATGCTGTTGATGCATTTGGAAAAAATACTGATGGAATAGTAGTTAAAAATGGTAATATCACAGCCAATGTAAAAAATTTAGGCGATAGTACAAAATTCAAAATGGAAGTTAAAGATGCTGGTAACAAGTATTCTTATAAGGTTGATGGAAATAACTATTATCAATATGACGACAATACTAGTATTCTTAAGTATAGCTTAAAGAACACAGGTTTTGAGATATCTAGTGTAGAAGATGTATATAAGTATATTAGAGTAAAAGACTTGAAGGTAGCTACTTTTGAAGAAAATCCAATAAAAGATGGAAGTAAGTTTACATATGAGGTTACTAGTGAAAACAATGAGAAATATAAATTAACTATTGAAAATGGTATCTTAATTGAATTTGAATTTGATAATGCTAAATATGAAATTAAATATGAAACAATATCAGCAATTAATATTCCTAATAATGCAAAAGATAAGCATTTTATTAAAATAATTACAGATATAAAAGAATTAGAAACTGAAGCAAAGGCTTCTAATACATTTGAAAATATTATTACAGTTGTACCAGTTAATAATGAGTCTATTGAAACAAAATTAAAAAAATTTACTTCTAAAGAAGCGGTTCATGCAAAACTAAAAAATTATGCTTATACATGGACAACAGTAAATGGTGGTAATTGCACAAGTAATTCTTTTGATTTTAATTCTCAATTACAAGAAAATATTGTAAGTGTTTGCTTACATGAAAGTGCTAATTTGAAAGATTTAAAAACAACAATTGAAAATACCGAAAATTTTGATTTAAGTGTTATAGTTAATGTATTTGGAGAGCCAATGCAAAGAACATATAATAGCAATGCTGATATAGTTAATTTTAATGACTCTACATCAACTGCTGATGGAATAACTAAATCACTTCTTAATTCATTAAAACAATTATATACTGGTGATTTAGAATATGATAAGTTTGAAAAAGATGGAAATAATACATATAAAATATATAGCAAAGATGTTTTAATACCTATATTAACTATTGAATTAGAAAATGGAAAAATTAAATCAGTTAAGTTTTATAGCGATGGGGTATTATATACATATAGCTTTGGATATTCTACTACTCCATCACAAGAATAGTTGATTAATTTTAAAGATTGAGAAATTGATAATCTGAAGTTGTAAGCTAAAAGTAGACACAAAAAAGATGTGTCTACTTTTTTTGATATAATTTATAGTAAAGGAGATGAAAAACATGCCAGGAAGACCTAAAGGTGGTAAAAACA
>CAKORZ010000022.1 GCA_934101685.1 uncultured Bacilli bacterium | reverse complement strand
TTACAATACTAGATAAAGCACATCCATATGATTCCTCAACAGCAAAAAGGAATTCTTTTTCATTTTGATATTTAGTAATTGTTTCACCAATATATTTGAAACCAGTAAGTGTTTGAGTGAAAAATACATCATGATCTTTAGCAATAGTTTCAATTAGAGAAGTAGTAACAATGCTTGAAATTACTAGTGAATTTAAACTACACTTTTTATTATTTACTAAGTAATCTAAAATTAGTGCACCTGTTTGATTACCTGTTAAAAGAATATATTCATTATTATGCTTTACTCCTACTCCAATTCTATCACCATCAGGGTCAGTAGCAAGTAATAAGTCTGCATCTATTTCTTTAGCTAACTTTAATGCCTCTGTATAAGCAAGTTTATCTTCTGGGTTAGGTGATTTAGTGTTTGTAAAATAAGGATCTGGAGTACATTGAGATTCTACTAAATATAAGTTATATCCTAAATCAGTTAATATTTCTTTTATTCCTTTTAAGGCTGTTCCATGTTCTGGCGTATATACAATTTTAAAATCTTTTTTGTTAGGATTAGTTAAAGATATCTTTTTTATTTCATCATAATATAATTTATCAAAGTTATAATCTAACACTTCTATTAATTCTTTGTTTTCTTTGAAAGAATAAGATAATATATCATCTATTTTATTTATTTCTAAGATTAATAAATCATTTTTATAATCAGTTAATTGACAACCTGTATCATCATATACTTTATATCCATTATATTCTTTAGGGTTGTGAGAAGCTGTTATTATGATGCCTCCGATTGCATTTAATTTTCTAATTGCAAATGAAGTTTCGGGAGTAGGCCTTAAACTATCAAATATATATACTTTTATGCCTTTACTAGATAATAAAGAAGCACAATCTAGGCAAAATTCACGAGAATTCATTCTATTGTCATGCCCAATAACTACTCCTCTAGAAAGATCATTTTTAAAATATTTTATTAAGTAATTAGCATATCCTAAAGTTGCTTTTCTTATTGTGTAAATATTTAATCTATTAGTTCCAAGTCCCATTATTCCTCTCATGCCAGCAGTTCCAAATGACAAATTATCATAGAAGGAAGCTTTTATTTCTTCTTCATTCATATTTCTTAATTCATCTTTTAAATTTTCTGGAAGAGAACTGTTTAACCAAGTTTTATAATTATCTTTATAATTCATTTACTACATCTCCTTTAAATAATTTTTTTAATATTTCTTTTTGCTTTGGCTTTAAATTAGCTTTAAATTCTTTATTCTCTAAATATTTTAATTTTTCAGGCATGTTTTTAAACTTTATGATGTAAGAGTGTAAAAATTGATATTTATAATTAAATTTATCGCTAAATTCTTTATTTTCTTTATAATCACCATATTTTTCATCGTTTATAAGAGGATGATTAATTGAAGCCATATGCACTCTTATTTGATGTGTTCTTCCAGTTATTAAATTTACTTTTAATAAAGAATATTTATCATTGCTTATTATGTTTTGATATTCAGTTATAGCAGTTAGCCCATTTTTTTCATCAACAGTTACTAGTTTTTTCTTTTCATCTTTTAATAATTTCTTATTGATTGTTCCTTTGCCTTTAAGATTACCTTTTACTAAAGCAATATAGTATTTTTCTATATTTTGTTTATCTTTAAATAAGTCTAATAAAATCTTTGATGTTTCTAAGTTTTTACTTGCTATTACAAGTCCACTTGTGTTTCTATCTAGTCTATGAACACATGATGGGGTATAGATGTCTGTTGTTTTGTATTCTCCTTTAGTAAGTAAATAATTTAAAATCATATTATTTAAGGTGTTTGCTTTTTTATTTTCTTCTCCTTCATGTATTAGTACATTTGGATCTTTATTTATAATTAATATATTATTATCTTCATATACAATATCTAAATTTATTTTTTCTTTTTCTACTACTTTTGGAGTATTAAATGAATTTAGTAAATCATCATTTACATATATTTCAATGATATCTTTTTCTTTTAAAATGTAATTAATATCTACTTTTTTCCCATTTACTTTTATATCTTTTTTTCTAAATAATTTATAGATAAAACTTAAAGGAGCATTGTTTAAATATTTTCTTATATATTTATCTACTCTTTGGCCTTTATCGTTGCTATTAACTTGTAGTGACTTCACATAAAAAACCTCCATTTACATTATATCATTTATTCTTTATTTGTTATTACTAGAGGGCATTAAAAATAAAATATTGAAGTTTTTTATTGTTGTGTTAAAATAAAAGTGCAAGGAGTTAAGAAGATGAAAAACACAGAATCAGTTTTAATATGGATAATAAGCTTTTTGGTTTTTTCTTTAATAATGCTAATAGCATATAAATTCAGTTATAAATTAGGAATAAAAAAAGCTTTATATAGAACCACATATATTTTAACTTGTGTTATTTTTGCTTTTATATCTGCTCCAATAGTAAATGAGTATTTAGTTCAATTGGATTTATCAAAAATAAATATAACTTTAGTTTATAAAGATAAATCTTTTACTACAATTATAGATTATATAGAGGAAATAATAGCTCATAGTAGTTTTTTGAATGATTTATATGCTTATTTTCCAAGCTTAAAAGAATTATTTATGGATTTTCCACAGATATTTTTAGCTCCAATTACATATGTTTCTCTTTTTATAGTATATTTGATTTTGTTTTTACCAGTGTATTTGTATTTGAGCTATAGAAGAAAAAGAAGAATACTATATGATAGAGGAGATAGAATTCATCATCGAGTATGGTCTGGTGTTTTAGGGTGTGTGCAAGCTATCTTTATTATAAGTATTATTTTATCTCCATTAAATGGAATTGCTAGAATTTATAAAAATGCTACTAGTGATACTTTAAATAGTAAAGAAAGTTCTTTGTGTGATGAAAATAAGAATCTTCAAAAATATAAAAAATATTGTAATATAATTGAGGCATATAATGCTACCGTGTTTTCTACAATAGGTGGTAATGATAGTATAAGTGACTATATATTTGATTCTTTAACGAGAATATCTTATGAAGATAGCTATGCTAGTTTTTCTGATGAAACATCAATGATTGTTAAAAGTGGGATTGTATTGAATCAATCAAAATTATTGGATTTAGTTTTGGAGAATAAAGATTCTATTCCATTAGAGGATGTTATTAATAATAATTTAGATGATGATGATATAGATGTAATTGTTAAAACATTAAGTAATTCTAAATATAGTGAAGAGTTATTAGCAGAGTTAGAAACTTTAACTGTTAATACATTAAATAATTTAATGAATAGTTTGTTAGATGTTAAAGATTTTGAAATGAATCTTTATTTAACTGAGGAAGAGAGAATTAATGAAATTAAAATAGTTTTAAAAGCTATTTCTGATTTTGGAGGGACAACATTATTAAGCGATTTTATAAATTTAAAGGATAAGATAACTTATTTTGTTGAAGTATTCCCAGAAAATAGAAAAACAGAGAAAACTGTTTTTGAATTTCTTGTTGATATTTCAAATACAATTAATTTAGATGAATTTGAAAGCTTTTTTGAGCATCTTTTTGAATCAAAAATATTTAATTCTGTGATTCCTTATATTCTTGATAACTTACTTAAACCAATTGGGTTTAGGTTTGTGGCAACTGGTGGAGATGTGCTTGATCAATTTTATAATGCTATGGATTGTTTTAGATTAATAAAAAAATATCAACCTAAATTAGCAGTAGAGTTTTTTAATGAATTAAACGATGATGAATTCCTTCTTGTTGCAGAGATATGTGAATACATGGTTAATTCTCAAGACTCAATGAATGCAATTCAAAAACTTTTTTCTCTTATTTTTACCGATTTGAATATAGAATATCATTTAGATGAAATAATGGCTATAAGGAGTTGGAATAAAGAAATACCTTTTGTTAGGAATATTTTAAAAGTAGTTTTAAAAATACAAAATAAAGAAAAAATAAGCATTAAAGAAGCTAAAAAACTTTTGGATTATAAAGACTCAGAACTTGCTGCAATTTTCAAAAAAATTGTTTCTGAAAACAGAATGTTGTTTATTCAATTATTTTTAGATAAGTGATGGTGATTAGCGTGAAAAAAGTAATATTTAAATATAGTGTTCTTATGGCATTTATTTGTCTTTTTATTGCATTAGGTGAATCTAATGTTAAAGCTTTTTCATATAATGATACTTGTAATGGAAATATACTTAAAGCAGAATCAAATAATTATTATGAATGCGGAGATAATGCAATATATCTTATGAATGATAAAAATAAATCTTCATTTATTATAGCAAACGCTAATGATATGAATATTTCAAATAAGGTGTTATATGCTGGTAACGTTAATGGCATAGAAACTTTTTATGCTTCTGCATTTTATTTTTATGCAGTAGTGTATGATGATAGACCTTTTTTAGGATATGGGGAAGATGCATGGGCTGATGTATCTATAAATGGTGAGATTGTATATAGTGGTGCTTTTGAAAATTCTTTTTTGGTTAATAAAAGTAGTCAAAAATTACTACCATTATATAATGAGATTGGAACATATATTATTAGACAATATGTAAGCAGTGAGGTTATTAATATAATAAAAGTTATTGTTCCTAATGAAAATGAATCTGGATTAGATGTATCAAAAGTTACATATGATGGAATTGATATTAATAGTGTGTCTACAACTAATAAATATGGAGATATAACTTTTTATATTAATGGAGGTTTATTTGGCTTTTCTAATGAAGTTAATATAAAAATTAATAGCTGTGAAATTGTAAAAAATATAGATAGTGAGTTAACATTAAAAAATAGTGAATTTGTAGATTGCTTAAATTATAATTTAGATAATAAAATTTCTATAAATATAGCAAATGGATTAAATGTTAGTGAAACATTTACATATAGTTTTGTTATTAATTGTAAGAATGTATTAATAAGTTTAGAGAGTAGTGTTGCTAAAGATGCGACATCTAGTAGAAGAATTGTTATAAAGGCAACGCCAGGTAAAGGAAAAACTCTTGATGAATCTAATTCTTTATACTATTGGTCAACTAGAGAAGATGATAAACTTACTTATGAAGATTTTATTACCAATTATGAAAATAGTGAAAGAAAGGGAAAATATTCATCAAATAAGGGAGTTATTTTAAGAAATAGTGTTGGAACATATTATTTGTATGCACTTGCTAAAGATGATGATTCATATATTGTTGTTAGATCTGAAAAATATGAGTTGTATTCTAATCATTCAGTTAATAAAATTATTGTAAAAGATTTTATTATAGTTGGTATATTGTGCATTGCAGCGGCTATACCAGTATTTATATATATTTTTGTTAGAGGAAAAGATACTGATTAACAAATTCTACATATTTTTCATATATTAGATTAGGTGAATGTACATGAAGAAAAAAATTGTTCTTATTGGTGGAGGACATGGCTTGTCTAATATAGTAAGAGGATTTAAAAATGAAGATTTAGACCTATCAATAATTGTATCATCTACAGATGATGGTGGGCATACTGGCAAAATAAGAAAAGAATTTAAAACTGTTGCAGTAGGAGATCTTAGAATGGTTTTAAATGAGCTTATTGATGAGAAAAGTTCTTTAAAAGATATTTTTGATTATAGATTTAATTCGTTGCATGGTGTAAATAAGGTGAGTTTAGGGAACCTTATGATTACTTCTTTGTGGATGAAATATAATGATATAGATAAAGTAATAAAATATTTTAAAGAGAAAGAAAATATTGAAGCAAACATATTTTTATCAAGCAATAATCCTTTAACTTTATGCGCAAAATGTGAAGATGGAGAAATAATAGAGCATGAATGTTTTATTGGAAAATGTAATAAAAAGATAAGTGAATTATATAGTAGTAATGAGGCTATATGTAATGAGGTAATGCTAGAAAAAATAAGAATGGCTGATATTATTGTTCTTTGCCCAGGAAGTTTATATACAAGTGTAGGAGCAGTTTTATGTATTGATAAAATAAAAGAGGCTATTTGTAGTAGTATGGCTTCTATTGTTTATGTTTGTAATATAATGACTGAGGTTGGAGAAACGAATAATTATACTGTTAATGATCATGTTGAAACTTTAGAAAAAATAATGAATAAAAGCATAGATAGGGTAATAGTTAATAATGGCAAAATCGATGATAACATTATAGAAAAATATGAAACTGAAGGTGGGAAAATGGTTGAATGTGATGATGCTAGAGAGAATTATGAACTATACGATGTAGTGGAAATAATAGATAATAAGGTTAGACACAATGCAGAATTAACTAAGAAAATAATATTAAGACAATGATAGACAAAAATAAATAGAGATGCTATAATTTTAAACGAGGTGTGATTTTATGAATTATTTTGAAGAATTTAAAACTATTATTGGTGCTAAAACTGGAGATGCTAGTAAAATTACAATGGATTCTAATTTAAAAGAATTAGGATTAGATTCTTTGGATCTAGTAGAAATCATTTTAGATGGTGAAGAAAAGTTAGGTATCACTTTTGAAAATGATGAATTATTAAATTTCAAAACAGTTGGCGATGTTGTTAGAAGTGCAGAGGCAAAGAAATAATGTTGTTTCAAGATATTAAAAAGGCTAACTTAGAGGCATTAAAGAGTAAGGATACTAATGCTAGAGCTATTTATTCTGTATTAATTAATAAATGTATGCTTTTAGAAATTAATAAAAGAGAAAAAGGTGAAGAGTTAACTGATGCTGATGTAATTTCTTTAATTCAAAAAACAGTTAAAGAATTAGAGGATGAAATTAGTAATTTTGAAAAGGTTAATAATACTAGTAAAGTGGAACTTCTAAAAGGTCAAATGGAATACATAAAGAAATTTTTGCCAAGCATGTTAAGTGAAGAAGAAATAAAAACAATTATTAGTAAATTAGAAGATAAATCAATGCCAAGTATTATGAGATATTTTAAGACTAATTATGCTGGTAAATGTGATATGAGTAAAGTTAGTCAAATAGCAAAAAATCAATAAGGATAGTAATATCCTTTATAGGAGCATAGTTCAAAGGTAGAATAATGGTCTCCAAAACCACTGATGAGGGTTCGATTCCTTCTGCTCCTGCCATTTAGAAAGTTAAAGTCTAGATTTCTCTAGACTTTTTTTATGCTTTTATACTTGCTTTTTTTGATAAATTGTGCGAATTTTGTGCGATTAAACAATAAAAAAATAAATTTTCTAGTTTCAACATAGAGCTTTTTATGAATATAAAACGGCCTAATATAATTGACAGTTTTTTTTATTATTAAAATTATATTTATATAATATATAAAAATTTAAACAATACTTTTTATATGTTAAAATATAATGGTAGTAGGAGTGTTAATATGAGAAAAAATAAAATTAAATATATAGTCATTATATTATTGTTTGTAGTTATAGTAACTGCTTCAGTGATTGCAGGAATTATGATAAATAAAAAAGATGAAAAATTAGAAAGATTTGTTATAGATAACAAGGTTACTAGTAAAATTGGTCAAACTATAGAAATTATTGGAGAGACTAAAAGAAATATACCTACAACTACTAGTAATGAAGGATTAAATAGTAGATATCCAGTGTATGGGACTAGTTTAGCAAATATCACAGATGAAGAAAAGGATAATATTCTAAAAGAAGATGCATTACTTAGAGCTTCACCTACAACATATGATTCTATGGATGAAAATGGTAATTTATATCTTAATGGCGAGCCTATAAATAAAAAACTATATAAACATAGTGCTTCAGTTAATATGTATTATGGCGATGTTAGTGATGATGAAAAAGCAGTAATAGCTAAAGTTACTATTAAACCAAATGAGCAAAGGAATTATATTACTGGGTTATATGCTCCTGCTGGAGAGGTTGTTAAAATTGAAATATCAGAAGAAGATTTAAACAGTATTGGTTCTCTTACAGTTGTAGTTGGCCAAACTAGTCATAGAAATATTAATAACAATATATGGAAGGCTAGAAATGATTTTGTAAGAATGCCAAATATAGGAAATATAATGAAGATTAGTAGCACAACAGGGTATGTTGGAAATTATTTAGGCGGCCCTATATACTTATATCCAGAAAGATTTGATAGTGAATTTAGTGTTACTATATCTGGTGCAGTTCAATATGCATATTTTATTTATGGTCAAACTACGGAAGAAGATGTAGAAAAAATGAAAGATTTTAGTGCTCCATATTATGATTTTGAAATATGGGATACTGGAGTTAGACATTCAGGGCCAAAAGCATATGCTAATTATGATTATAGAAACTTAATGCAAGTTGGTGATATTTGGGAGAAAATTATTAGAACATCTAATGAAGTTCCTAATTCATCAAATAAATATATAGGTGTTGATTTTGTGTATGATCCTTTTGTTGCAGCAGGTGCGGCAGTAGCATTTGTCGGAGGAAATAAATGGGTTAATGCACCTCCTAGTTGGATGAGTGGCAGCTTAAATTACAAAGCTATTACTACTACTGGTATGTGGGGAAATATACATGAATTTAATCATCATTATCAAAATTATGGTATAGATCCAGTAACAGAAGTTACTAATAACGCAACTAGTTTATTATCATATGTTTTGTATACTAATATATCAGCGTTACGAAGTACAAATGATAGTTCACTAGGTGGTGGATGGAATAGATTTACTGATCCTTCTAGAAGTTTAAGAGAAACACTATCTTTATCTAGTGGTGGTGAACCTCAAACATCTTTAAATATATATGCAGATATTATCCATTCCTTTGGAGTAGATAACTTTATACAAGCAACTAAGTTAGATGCTGGTAAAAGAACTGCAGATGCTTGGTATGATGCTTTGTGTACTGTTACAGGTTATGATTTAACTTACTATTTTGAGAATATTCTTAATCAACCAATTTCAGATTCAGTCAAAGAAAAATATCAAAATAAAGGACTTCCTGTGTTTATTCCAATTGCTTCAGTTTATCAAACAGGTAGAAGTTACTATGTTAATGATAATGAAGTTTTTGTAGAGACTGTAAAGCCCTATGAAATAGAAGCAGGAGAAGATTTTACTTTAGATTTTAATAACTATTTGACTGTTCCTAATGGATTTACTTATTCTATTAGAGAAATATCTAATCCTATGTCAGGAGAGTTAATAAAAGTATCTGAAAATGTGTATAAATATACTCCAGGAAAATCAGAGTATTCTTCTACTATGAAAGTTGTTGTATCTATTGAACATCCTACAATTGATGTTAAAGATATTAAACTTACTATTAATTTGAGACAAAGAATTTCTAATCTTTTAAATAAGGCTAAATATATATATGATTCTAAAAAATATAATAGCGTTGATGAAGCTTTGACTAATAATTTTGAAGGATATTCTAGTGTTATAGAAGAGAAAATAAATAGTACATTTATTAATGGTATAAATCCTAATCAAATAGGAGTAGTTGAAGGTAAAATATATATTAGTGAAGATGGCAATTACGCTTTTCAACTTAGATGTGGTAGAGGAAATAACACGTTATATTTATCATTTAATAATAGAGATAATTACTCTCAAGCCATTTCTGTTAATGGGAATGGGAATAATACTACTAAAACTGAATATTATAGTTTGAAAAAAGGTGATTATGTTTATTTTAAAGAGATTACATTATCTACTACTTATGATGCCTTTAGTGAACTTAAGCTAGTAACTAATAATGACGAAACTGAAACTATTAGCAATATTTCTAGTGATAATTTATATAATGTAGATGTTTATTACAAAGAATATGATTTTAAAAGTGAAGAAAAATACTTTAGAAATTATTTAGTTAATGAGGTTATAAGTGTTCATGATGTTACTAAAGAAAAATTAGTTAGTTTAGAGAATTATACAGAGTGGGATAATACTACTAAAATAGATAATATATTTGATGGAGATTTAAATACTTTTTATCATAGTGAAGCTAATCATCTTATTTCTAATGGTGATCCATTTGTACTAACAGTTGATTTAGGTGAAAGTGTAAATTGTAATTCATTAACTATAATTGGTAGAAACTCAGGACAAGTACATATGCCTACTTCATTTAAACTATATGGAGGGAATAGCCTTGATTCCATGGAATTAATTGGAGAGTATAGTAATCTTACTTATTCTAATAAGAGATTAAAAGTAACATTTGAAGAGAAAAATATAAGATATTATAAATTAGAAGTTACTGATACTGATTCACATAGATATATTAGTATGGCAGAGATTAATATTAGTTATGAATATAGTGGAATTTTAAAATCATTAGATGAATTAGAGTATTATAATACTAGTAAAAAACAATTTGTAATAGAGAATAAAACTCTTTCTACATTTGGACATTTAGTAAGTGGAAATGGTATTATAAAATATAAATTTAAGGGGACTAAATTTGGGTTATACGTAAAGCAAAAAGAAAAATGTGTGATAGAGGTAGAAATAGATGGTATAAAAAAAGAAGTTGAATTAACTAATAATAATTCAACTACTTTAGGATATTTGTCTGATTTATTAGAAAATAAAGAACATGATATTAAAATAAAAGTAATAAAAGGGAAAATACAAGTTGATTCATTTACGATAAGTTAGTTGCTTTTCCCTTCAATAACTATAAGTGGGACAAGCATTTCTTTTCCAAAAGATGTGTGATGACCTTTAAAATGTGTTGAATCTTCACTAAATAAAAATTGTTTATTGTTCTTACAACTAGCAATATAATCACCTAATAGTTTCAAATTATCAGTTTTAGGCCCAAATATTCCTTTATTTATTAAATAATTAGTCTTATACAATTTGAAATCTTTTGAATAATGTTGTTTAAAAAGTTTTTCAAATTGTTTTTCTTTACCTTTTTTTACTTTAAAACCAGTAGCGCGTGGCTCTAAAAATAAAGGCCATTCTAATAAGTCTAATAATTCTTTATCTTTATATATTTCTATATAACCATCTATATCAACATGCCCATGATCAGCGGTTATCACAAATAAGGTGTCATTATATTTAGAAGTTAAATTATTTACTAAATCAGATAAATGACTAATAACATTTTTAGCTTCTTTACTAGTAACACCAAATTCATGCATTGTGTAGTCAGGATCACCACAATAAGAATAAACAAATTGTTTTCCTTCTTTTTTTAAACAATTTTCTATACCTTTAAATAAGTCATCAGTATCTGTATAAGTATAATTATTTTCACTAAGTCCCTTTTTAAAATAACTAGGAAAGACTGTATTAACAGTATAATTCATATTGTTTTCATAGTATGCATTAAAAGGAAGCCTATCATATACAAATTTACTATCTATTTTTTCTTCACTATAACTATCCTTATCTAAGTATATATCAATTGCTTTATTTAGCTCTTCAAAGTATAAACTCCATCCTAACCAACCATGCATGCTTGGATATGTGCAGCTCATCATAGTGGTTGTTGCATTAGTTGTAGTAGATGGGAATGTTGATGTTAAAACTTGTTTGATATTTTTTCTTAATATATTATTTTTATCTGTATTAACTTTTAGTGGGTGCATGCCACATCCATCAAGTATTAAAAAGACAACATTTTTATAGTCTTTTTCTATGTAATTATCTATTATTTTTAATGTTTTTACATCTGTTTTGTTTCCTAACATTTTATTAAAACTAGCTGAGATGTTTATAATGTTTTTTTTATAATTTGGGTAAGTGTAATTCATTCTTATTTCTCCTTATGAATTCAATTTATCATAAAAAATAATTAAAGTAAATAAAATGTCTTATTGACATAATATAACATGTGTTATATATTAAAGGAGGAGGGATTCTATGGCTAATGTTATAAAGTATTCAAAAGATAAAATAATAGAAGTTTCTCTTGATATTGTAAGAGATGAGGGAATAAATGAGCTTAGTGCTAGAAATATTGCTAAAAAGTTAGGTAGTTCTGTGATTCCAATATTTACTTATTTTAATAGTATGGATGATTTAAAAAATGAAGTTATAAAAGAAATTGTTAAGATTTATGATTTATATATTGAGAATGGGTTGAAAGAAGACTCTTTTAAGGGAAGCGGAGTAGCTTATATTAAGTTTGCTAAAGAAAATAAAAATTATTTTAAAGTATTATTTATGAATGAATGTAAATCTAAGAGTATTGAAGGAATGTTTGACACAAAAGGATTTAAAAATGATGAGATAAATGAAGAAGTTAGTAAAAAAAGTGGACTTAGTAGTAAGTTGATTAATAAAATTAGAGTGCATTGTTGGTTAACTGTTCATTCAATTGCTACAATGATTGTAACAAACTATTGTGATTTTAGTGATGATGAGATTAGTGAAATATTAACTGATGAGTATACAGCATTAGTGAAAAAGTATAAGGAGGAGAGTTAAAGTGAAGATAATTGAGGTAAACCATTTAAAGAAAAGTTTTAAGGATGTAAAAGCAGTAGATGATATTTCTTTTAGTGTAAATGAGGGAGAACTATTTGCTTTTTTAGGTGTTAATGGTGCAGGTAAGTCTACTACTATTAATATTATGTGTGGAAGTCTAGATAAAGATGAAGGTACTATTGTTATAAATAATAATGATATTAGTAAGAAAATGAATAATGTTAAAAGAGATATAGGTATTGTTTTTCAAAACTCTGTTTTAGATAAAAAATTAACTGCTTATGATAATTTAAAAACAAAAGCTATAATGTATGGTATGAGTAATGAAGAGTTTAATGTTAGGTTAGATGAGTTAATAAAATTATTTGATTTAAATGATATTTTGAAAAAACCACTTTATAAGCTTAGTGGAGGACAAAAAAGAAGAATAGATATAGCAAGGGCATTAGTACACAAACCTAAAATATTGATTTTAGATGAGCCTACGACAGGTCTTGATCCATCTACTAGATTAATGGTATGGAATGTTATTAATGATTTAAGAAAGAATTCTAATTTGACAGTATTTTTAACTACTCATTATATGGAAGAAGCTAGTGAAGCAGATAATGTAGTTATATTAGATAAGGGTAAGATAGTTGCAACTGGTACTCCTAATGAGTTAAAGAATAAATATGCTAAAGATTTTATAAAAATTTATTTTAATGATAATAATGAAGAAAAATTTAATAAGATTTTAAGTGATAATAAATTTAATTATAAGAAAATGGGCGATTATTTTGAAATTGAAATAAATAATGTTATTGATTCTAAGAAAATAATGAGTAAGTATCCTGAATTATTTGAGGATTTTGAAATAGTAAAAGGTAAGATGGATAATGTGTTTTTGAATGTTACTGGTAAGGATATTAAGGAGGTATTGCAATGAAAAATTTAAGAATATTATTTACTTTAGTTAAAAGAAATATAAAGCTTTATTTTAAGGATAAAGGAGTTTTCTTTTTATCACTTATAACACCACTTGTTTTATTAGTTTTATTTATTTCTTTTTTAGGTAATGTTTATAAGTCTACATTAGTAGGAATTTTAGGAGAATATAGTGTAAGTGATAAACTTCTTAATGCTTTTAGTGGAGGTTGGCTACTTTCTTCAATTTTAGGTGTTTGTTGCATTACAATTGCATTTTGCTCTAATATTCAAGTTTATGATAAAATTAATGGAAGTGAATTAGATTTAAATAGCACTCCTACTAGTAAAAAAACTATTTTTCTTAGTTATTTTATTGCAAACTTGTTTACAACATTAATTGTTTGTTTTACAGCAATGGCAGTGGGCTTTATATATTTAGCAATTATTGGATGGTATTTAAGTTTTGCTGATGTTTTACTTATTATATTAGATGTAATTTTATGTACTTTATTTGGATCATTGCTTGCTTCTATTTTAATGAGTTTTATATCAAATCAGGGAGGATTAAGTACTGTTTCTACGCTTGTATCTTCTTTATATGGCTTTTTATGTGGTGCATATATGCCTCTTTCACAATTATCAAAAGGAATTAGAAATGTAGTTATGTTTATTCCAGGAACTTATGGCGTGGTATTGCTTAGAAATCACTATATGGGTGGTGTTATTGATGAGATTAGTAAAACTGTTCCTAGTGAACTGGTTGATGTTATGAGGGATAGTTTTGATGGTAATGCTTATTTCTTTAATAATAAAGTTGAAATATATCAAATGTATCTTATTTTAGGAGTTTCTATTGTGGTGCTTCTTGGTGTATATGTATCTATTGCAATGCTTAGAAATAAGAAAAAGGAGAATAAAAGTGAAAATTAATGTTAACTATCATAGTTCTATTCAAATAGGAGATATTTATATTGATCCATATGGGATAAATAAAGATCTTAATAATGCTAGTTATATTTTTATTACACATTCTCATTATGATCATTATAGTAAGGAAGATATAAATAAAGTGATTAATGGTAAGACAATAGTTGTGTGTAGTAAAGATGTTTATGAAGATTTTAAAAAATATTATAAGAATGAAGTTATAGTAGTAGATCCAAATAAGAAATATATTATTAATGGTTTAACTTTTGAAACTTTTTCATCTTATAATATAACTAAAAAATTTCATCCAAAAAGTAATAATTGGGTTGGATATATAATTAGTGTTAATAATGAAAAGTATTGCATTATTGGAGATAGTGATTTAACTGATGAAGTTAAAAATATTAAATGTGATGTTTTATTTGTTCCAATTGGAGGGACATATACAATGAATGCTATTGAGGCTAGTGAATTAGCTAATATTATTAAGCCTAGTTTAGTAGTCCCAGTTCACTATAATGGAATTGTTGGTAATAAGGAAGATGAAAAAGCATTTATAAGTAATTTAAATAACATTAAATATCAATTATTTTTATAGCTTTATAACAAAAAACATCATAATTCGACATTATAATGTTTTTAAATTGTGTATAATTAAAATATAAGAATAAGAAGTAGGTGTTTTTAGTGAAGAAGATGAAGATAAAGAATGCAATAAATATAGGAAAAGATTCTTTAGGCTTCATTTTTAAAATAGATGTATATAAAGATAAGAAAAGTTATGATTTTCGTATAAGTAGTTTGCGAGAAGAGAAAGATAAAAACTTAGTAAGATTAAAAGAAAATTTAGAAAAGATAATAAATGTAAAAGAAGAAGATAATAGAATAAATATAACTTTAAATGTAAATGGTACAGTTAGAGTGTTAGGGTATATAGAAAATAATAAATATGTAGAAAATATTCCATTAACTAATACAGAGATAAGGATGTTATCTTTAGGAAGCATTAGGGAAGGGAATATTTTTAGTAATGATGAAGAAATACCATATGTTACAACAGATTTACATACACATTTAACAGGAGTGTTAAGTGCAAAAGAAATATATGAAATAGCAATGAAAGTGAATCCAAAAAGTGTAGAATTTGAAATAGATACTTTAGTGTATGCCAAAGTATTAGAGGAAAATACAACACTTGATAGGAACAAGAAATATACATTATATGAGTTAAACAAGATAAAAGGATTCAAAGAAAAGTTAATAGATAAAATGGAAATAAAACCATATAAACAAATAACATTCACAGATATGGATGTAATATATGATATAAGAGGGCCATTTTTTGCAAGTAGTGATCCAAAGTTATTTGAAGCATATATATTAAAAATGGGAGAGAGATATAAAGCAAATAATGTAAAGTATGTAGAAGTAGCAGCAAGTAGTAAGATGTTTAGATATACAAATCAAAGCGAGTTCGATAACAAGCATAAAATATTATCTAAAGCGTTAGAAAAGACAAAAGAAAAATATGGGGTAGAAATAAATTTTTTAATAGCAAATCCAAGAAGTAAAGTATTACAAGATGAACTTAACCAATATTTATCTATATTAGTTAAGAATATAAAATATCCCTATATAGCAGGAATAGACTTATTAGGTCATGAAAAGAATTCAAACAAACTATTTTCATATACATTTGCAAGTGTAACAAGAATGAGTGCATTACATAACTTATCATATTTTACAATAAGAAGTCATGCAGGAGAGACAAGAGAATACAAAGAAAATGTAAAAGATTTCTTAATGGGAATAAAGAAAGAGTTAGAGTATATGAAAGAAAAAGAAGGAATAGAAGAAAGATATATACCAGATATACGAATAGGGCATGGGATATATGGGATAGATGAAGAAACGATGTCATTAATGAAGGAATTAAATGTAAAAGTAGAGATAAATGCAAGCAGTAATCTAGCGTTAAATAATATATATGACTTAAGACAGATACCAATAAGAAGATATATAGATAGAGGGATACAAGTAGTATTAGGAACAGATGGAATGGGGATATATATAAATGATAATAGACAAGAATCTTTGATAGCGTACAATCTAGGAGTGACAAAAGAAGAATTAGAAGAAATAAAAGAGTTTGAAGATGAGTATGTTAGAAACAAACTCAATGAGACAAATAAAAGAAAACAAATTACTGTGTTATATTATAAAACATACACTTCAAAAATTTATGAAATTGCAGAAATAAATAAAGAGGAAATAATAATTAATATTCAAAAAGTTGAAACCCAACTAGATAATAAAAAACTAACATTTATATGTGGGATGGAAAAGAAACAAGAAGATGAATGGATATTAAAAGAAGATATAATAAAGATAATAGGAAGAGTAATAAAGAGTAATGGAAGCATAATGATATATGATAACAATGCATATATAAATGGGATAATAGAAAAAGTATGTAAGAAGTATAATATAGAATTAATAAAAGTTACATCATTAGATGAAAACAAAGAAGGGCTAGTGTATGGGAAAGATAAGTATGAAGTAAGTAAGAACTTATCAAGTTATTTTTCTAAACAAAAAGGGGAAGTTTTTGTATTAGGAGGATCATTATTTGCGAGTGATTTATTAGTTAATTTAGAGAATGATGAAGTAGAAGTAATATATGATCCAAGAATAGAAGGAGCGAGTAAAGAGTATGAAGAGAGAAGGAACAATAAAGAGGAGCAGGAAGATAAAGAATTAATAGTGACGAACGTAAGAAAGAAAAAAATTGAAAAAAGGAAGTAAACATGTGATAATAAAAGAAAGAAGGTAGATACTAATGAAAAGAAAAGATTATGAAAAGTTATTAGATAAGATAGAAGAAGCAAATCTAGTATATGGAGGATGGGTATTAGAACATGCAGATTATAATGAAGTTAGACAACCATTATCTTTTAAAGAGAGTAAAATAGAAATGGAAAAATCCAAAAAGATACTAGATGGATATAAAGCGGAGTTAGAAGATATTTTAACAGTAGATATGGAGACATTTGCAGAAGATATCTTAAAATATATAAATGAGACACATGAAGAAAAATATGAGATAGTAACATATGATATTAATGGAGAAAAATTATGGGTAGCTAGTCCTATCAATAAGACTATTATTAGTACAAATCAAATGATTTATGATTTAGAGGACGTATATACACTTGGAAAGAATGATAAAAAGATATTACCTATACAAGCACTTGATATAAAAGGAATGACTTTTCCAACAATCAGCAGTAATAATAAGTATTTTGCAGCATATCATGTAATTTTAGGCGCTTTAGTTGTTAGATATGACAAGTTTGATGATTTTATGGAACAATATGAAAATAAACTAGTTGAAGCATATGTTCCAAAAAAGAGAAATAAGAGATAGTATTATCTATTAGTTTTATACTATCTTTTTTAAAACAAATCTAATTTATTGGAAAATTGTTTTTATTATTGTATAATTTATTTGTTTTAGAAATGGGATGATATTGTGGCAAAATTTGGTAATAACAACTTAGATATGATATTTGAAAATATTGAAGAGATAATGGATTTGGCACTAGATGGTGATGCATTGTCACAATATTATCTAGGAGTTTACTATGCTTATCCTGAAAGTGAAGAGTATGACTTAAAGAAAGCTTTTCATTGGTTTTATAAGTCAGCAGAGCAAGGGTTTGTAAATGCTGAGTGTAATGTTGGAGTTTGTTATGCTAATGGTATAGGAGTAGAGCAGGATTATACTAAGGCTATTTATTGGTTTGTTGAAGCTGCTAAACAGAATGATGAAACTAGTATTTATAATTTAGGACTTAGTTATTTTAATGGTAATGGAGTAGTTCAAAACTATGAAAAAGCTATTGACTGGTATAAGAAAGCAATGGAGTTAGGTAATGAGCATGCTGAGTTTATATTAGCATTATGTTACTTAAATGGTACAGGAGTAGAAAAAGACCCTCGTCTTGCTTTTCATCATTTTAAAAATGCCGCTAAAGAGGGACATGTTGAAGCTTGTTACAATTTAGCATATTGTTATGAATATGGATTAGGTTGTAAGGCTAATATGAATAAAGCTTTAGATTATTATGAAATGGCAGCATCGCAAGGAAATGATTATGCAATTGGTAGATTAGGAT
>CAKORZ010000021.1 GCA_934101685.1 uncultured Bacilli bacterium | reverse complement strand
CCATGAGTCTAGTAGTTTATATACGAGGTTTTATCCTTTAATTGAAGATTATTATAAAGAAAATAAAGAAAAAATAATTAAAAAGTTAATGAGTGATAAAGCTAAAGAGATTGATTATGATGAAAAAATAGTAGCTTATGAAGTAGAAAAAGAATTTGAAAAGTTTTGTTATAGTCCTCATGAAGTGAAAGAAAATAAAATAATAAGAAAATAATGATAGGTGAATTATTGTTAAAAGTGGGTAAAATATATTAAAATAAATTTGTATAGAAATATACACTTAATAAATAATCACTAAATGAATGGGGGAAAAATAAATGGTGTTTGTTTGGATCCTACTTGGTTTAGTTGTTGGTGCAGCTGGTGGCATTGTTTTAATGAGATTTAAGCCATTATTTGGTCTTAAAAACATAGATTCAAAAGTTAATAATATTATTAAAGAAGCAGAGGAAAAAGCAAATAATATTAAGCATAATGCTGAAGTTGAGGCTAAAGCTTTAACTTATGAAATGAAGCAAAATGCAG
Organism: uncultured Bacilli bacterium; assembly: GCA_934101685.1. GTDB lineage: Bacteria > Bacillota_I > Bacilli_A > RFN20 > DUOF01 > CALVUJ01. Next base: position 17,932 of record CAKORZ010000021.1, on the reverse strand, counting down.
AAAAAGAAATTAAAGAAATGAAAGTTGAAATTGTCGAAGCAGAAAATAAGCTTGATGTTAGAGAAGATAACATTAATCGTAGAGATAATGCACTTTTAGTTAAAGAAGAAAATCTAGAAAACAAATTAAAACAATTAAATGAAAAAACCGAACAATTAAATAGTAGAGAATATGAAATTAATATGAAAAATGAATCTGTTACTAAAGAACTTGAAAGAGTTGCTAGTTTAACAGTTAGTGAAGCAAAAAAAGAATTATTTAAAATAGTTGAAGAAAAAACAAAGAATGAAACAACTTTATACATTAAGAATAAAGAAGAAGAAGCTAAACTTAAAGCAAATGATACTGCTAAACAAATTTTAAGTATAGCTATTGAAAAATTTTCTCAAGAAGTAGCAGGAGAAAAAACTGTTAGTACTGTAAGTTTACCTAATGATGAATTAAAGGGTAGAATTATAGGTAGAGAAGGTAGAAATATTAGAACAATTGAACAATTAACTGGTGTTGATTTAATTATTGATGATACTCCAGAAGTTATTAGCGTTTCTTGTTTTGACCCAATTAGAAGAGAGACTGCAAGAATTGCTCTTGAAAACTTAATTAAAGATGGAAGAATTCAACCAGGAAGAATAGAAGAAGTTGTAGAAAAAGCTAAAGAAGAAGTTAATGAATCTATTATGAAAGCTGGAGAAGATGCTATTTTTGAATTAGGTATTGCTAGAATGAGTACTGAAATGATTCAAACTTTAGGTAAATTAAAATATCGTACTAGTTATGGACAAAATGTATTACAACATTCAATGGAAGTTGCTTATCTTACTGGTATTATGGCTGCAGAGTTAGGACTTGATCAAAATCTTGCTAGAAGAGCAGGATTACTACACGATATTGGTAAAGCATTGGATTTTGAAGTTGAAGGAAGTCACGTTGAGTTAGGTGCAAGACTTGCTAAAAAATACAATGAAAATCCAATAGTTATTAATGCAATTGAATCACATCATGGTGATGTTGAAGCAACTAATGTATATTCACATTTGGTTAGCGCTGCTGATACTTTAAGTGCTGCTAGACCAGGTGCAAGAAGTGAAACTTTAGAAAATTATATTAAACGTGTTGAAAAATTAGAAGAATTATCTCATAGTTTTGAGGGCGTTAAGGAAGCTTATGCAATTCAAGCTGGTAGAGAAGTTAGAGTTATGGTAATTCCTGAAAAAGTAGATGATTTACAAGCATTTAGATTAGCTAAAGAATTAAAAGATAAGATTGAAAATGAACTAACATATCCAGGACAAATTAAAGTAACTGTAATTAGAGAAACTAGAGCTAATGAGGTTGCTAAGTAATAATGAAAGTATTATTTTTAGGAGATATATATAGTAAAAGTGGACGTAATGTTGTAAGAAAACATTTAAGCGAGTTAAAGAAAAAATATGATATAGATTTAACTATAGCTAATGGAGAAAATTCTGCACATGGTAAAGGTATGACTAAAGTTATTTATGACGAATTAATGAGCTTAGGAATAGATGCTTTTACAATGGGTAATCATTTTTTGAAAAACAATGATATTCTTAAATGGCTTGATAAGGTTAATAATATTGCTAGACCACTTAATATTGATGGTGTTGTTGAAGGTGTTGGTAGTATTGTTATTGATACGAAAAAAGGAAAAGTTAGAATAACTAATTTAATAGGAAGACTATTTATTAGAGAATTTGAAGCTTTAAATCCTTTTGAAATTATGGATGACCTTCTTTGCGAAGAAGATGAAATAATACATATTGTAGATTTTCACGCAGAAGCAAATGGTGAAAAGAAAAGTTTAGCATATTATCTTGATGGTAGAGTTAGCGCTGTTTTAGGGACACACACACATGTTCAAACTGCCGATAATAGAGTGTTGCCAAAAGGGACAGCTTATATTAGTGATGTTGGATTCTGTGGAGCATATGAGAGTGTGCTTGGAATAGAAGTTGATAATGCAATAGCTTTTTCTAAAGATCATGATTTTAGAAAACATAATCCTAGTGAAAGCGAAGGAGAATTAAATGCTGTTGTTATAGATATTGATGAGAAAACTGGCAAAAGTAATAGTATAGAGAGGATATATATTAAGCCTTAATTAAAAAATATTATCATAATATATTTAAAATTAAAATATATTAAATTAAGGAGGAAATAACAATGACAGAAATATTAAAAGTATCTACAAAATCTAATCCAAATTTAGTGGCAGGTGCCTTAGTAAATATTTTAAAAGAAAAAGAAAATGTTGAAATACATTCAATAGGAGCAGGAGCCTTAAATCAAGCTATTAAAGCAGTAGCTATAGCAAGAGGATTTGTAGCACCTAGTGGTAAAGAGATTATTGTCATACCATCATTTTGGGAAGTAACTATAGATAATCAAATAAAAACAGCAATTAAATTAGTTGTTAAATTTCAATAAAAATTAGAGCCATAAGGCTCTTTTTTTTTAGTTTAATTGATTTAACTAATTTATAATTATATAATTTAAACGTGAGGTTATATATAATGAAGAAATGGTTTAAAGAAAAGATATTAAATAACAATAAAAACACTTTGCTATTAGTGCTTTTAAGCAGCTTATTTATTTTAACTATATATCAAATTATTTTGCTTTGTAAGGGGACATATTTTAATAATAATTCAGATGATACTGTACAATACTCACCAATATTATTACAATATATAGAAAACATAAAACATGGTAAATTTGGATGGTTTAACTTTGCTAATGGAACTGGGGCGTCTGTTTTTGCAGATGCCTATTATGTTCCTATAGATATTTTTTCTATATTAACATTTTTGCTTAGCTTTATAATGGATGGGAGCATAGCATTTTCATGTGTTGAGTTATTAAAAGTAGTGTTAGGTGTTACTGCATTTGCATTCTTTTTACAAAAATGTAAATATAGCAATATGATAGTATTAATTTTATCATTTATGTATTTTGCAACAGGAGGAGCATGGGCTTTTTCTACATATCCTACTTATTTTTCTTTAATATTTTATTTGCCTGTTTCTTTAATTGTAGTTAAGTACTATGTAGATGGTAAAAAATGGATTCTTCCTTTATATGGATTTGTACTTATTTTGTATAATTTTTATAATGCGTATACTTTATTTATATTTATGTTATTTGACTATATAGTAATATCTATTAGAGATAATTATGTAAATATAAAAAAACTTATTAAAGATTCATTTGTATTTGGATGCCATATAGTATTATCTGTTTTTATGGGAATGTTTATATTACTTCCTAGTATTATGTATATATTAAAATATACGACTAGAAATGCTTTTGAATTTGAGTTTCTTTATGATATAAATGTTTATTTAAAAATGATTTATAAGTTTTTTGTATATGAGTCAGGAGTAGACAATTTACAATTAGGAATTATGTATACTGGAACATACGCTAACTCACAATATAGTTTTTATGTTGGAATTTTGGGTATGTATATTTTGTTTATGTTATTTTATTTAAAAGACAAGGCAAGCAAAATATATAAATGGGTGTTAGTACTTATATTTGTAATGGCAATATTCCCAATATTTTCAATGATATTTTCTGGAGTTGGTATGGCATATACAAGATGGATTTCTTACATTGAAATAATACTACTATTCTTTATTGGACATGTTGTTAGCCAAGAAGAATTTAACATTTTAATAAATAAAAAGAATAAGTATATAGTTATTGGTTTAACATTAACTTATTTTTTGCTTGTAGCAGGTCTTCTTATTCAATATAAATTTGAAGGTAATTACTCTTATCTTTCATTATTTATCAATGTGGTGATAAGTTTTGTATTTATTACATTATTTCTAGTGTTTTTAATTGGTAAACAAAAAAGTTTGGTGATTAGCGCTTCAATTATTGAAATGATAGCTGCTATAACTATAAACTTATATGTTCCATGGAAAACATCTAATATTAAATATAATGAATATTATAAAGAAATAAATAACATAAAAGATTATGTGGAAATTGATGATTTAAATAGAGTGTTTGTTTCTAATAGATCTTATGATAACTTAAATAGAAGGCAAAGTATTTTGACTAATGAAAGTACTTTTCATTCTTTTATTTCTAAAGATATAAAGGAATTAGAATCTTTATATGGGGATGGAGGAACTTTACTTACAACTCTTATAAGTAGTAGATACGATCCTAATTTTTCTAGAATTTTAGATTATAGATATATTGTTATGACAAAAGTTGAGAATGGATTGGTTAATTATAATTTGAATTTTTTAGAAAAAAAACATGAAAATGATGAGTTTGTTATATATGAAAACAAAAACTATAATTCTTTTTATGTATACGAAAATTATTATGATGAAAATGATATTTATAATACAAATAATCTAAATATATTAGATTTAGAAGAAAAATTATTTGATGCAGTTATTTTGAATAATAAAAATTATAATCTAAATAAAATTGATTTTGATTACAGTAATGGCGCTAATGAAATTGAGATTATACAAGACCTTAAGCTAGTAAAAGAAGATGGATATTATATAAGTAATTTTGAAAATGAAAATATAAATTTTTCTGGGTATGTGCATATAAGTGGAGAAAACTACAATAATATAAAAAGTATAAAAATAAATGGTGATAAAACTAATAAATGCGTTAATAGAGGGGATTATTACACATGTGCATTTAAAGATTCTTTTAAAAGTATTATTTTTGAAACTAGTGGAGAAATTAATGAAAATTATAAATTTGCTATTGTTAGAGAAGAAAATAACATAAAGTATACTTATATTAAATTAAATGATGATTTTACAAATAAATATCTTAATTATTATGTAAATTTTTATGGTGGTAAAGATGTAATATTTATAGATGAAAACGATAACACATTAGTTTGTCCTTATGGCTTTTGCTACTTTAAAGATTTTAAACCTGTTACAATGCTTATTAATTCACTTTATTATATAGAAGAGAATGAGTGGTCTTTATATTATAAGGTAAATGATTTTAACGAATATACTAATAAAAACGATAAATTACTAGCAAGTAATAAGAACTTAAGTTATAATAAATCAGCAGTTAATGTAAAGTATCATAGAGAAAGTGAAAATGCTAATGATCAAGTGATTGTTTTACCTATAACATATAGTGATGAATGGAAAGTTAATGATTCTAATTATGAAGTGGTTAAAGCAAATGGTGGATTTGTTGGTATAGTAGTAAAAAATGGTATAAAAGATGTTGATGTTACAATAGAGTTTAAACCTAGTGGAATAAAGAGTGGCTTTGCTATTAGTTTAATTAGTATATTTATGTATTGTATGTATATTGGAATAAATGTATATGTGAAAAGAAAGAAGGAAGTAAGTAATGAACATATTTAGAAAGAAAAGTGTAGATATGACTAGAGTCCCTAAACATGTAGCTTTTATTATGGATGGTAATGGTAGATGGGCTAAAAAAAGAGGCTTAGTTAGGACAGCAGGACATGAAGAGGGTGCAAAAAGAGTACAGGATTTAGCAAGAAATGCTAAGGAATTTGGAATAAAAGTTGTTACTGTATATACTTTTTCTACTGAAAATTGGAAAAGACCTAAAGAAGAAGTTGACTATATATTTAATTTAGTAAAAAAACTTTTAGTAGAAGGTAAAGAAGATTTTATGAAAAATAATGTTAGAGTTTACTTTATTGGTAAAATAGATGAATTAGATGAGGATTTTAGAAAACTTATTTATGAGACGATGGAAGAAACAAAAAATAATGATGGAATAACATTAAATTTTGCTTTTAATTATGGTGGTAGAAGCGAAATTACAGAAATGGTTAAAAATATAGCTAATGATTGTGTTACAAACAAAATTAAAGTAGAAGACATTAACGAAAAACTTATTGATAGTTATTTAATGACTAAAGATTTGCCTCCGATTGATCTAATGGTTAGAACTAGCGGGGAAGTTAGATTATCTAATTTTCTTTTATGGCAACTTGCATATAGTGAGTTAATATTTACTGGTACTTATTGGCCTGATTTTGATAAGAAAAATTTAGAAAAGATTTTAATTGAATTTCAATCTAGAAATAGAAGGTATGGTGGATTGAAGTGAGTGCGGCAATACAAAAAATAGTTTTAAAGATATTTGGTAATAATCCAATACTTGCAACTATATTTATAGCTATGATTCCTATTATTGAGCTTAGAGGTGCTATTCCTTTTGGAAGTAGTAAGGAAATATGGGGAGAAAAAGCTCTTTCTATTTGGGAAAGTGCTTTGTATAGCGTTATAGGATCTATTATATCTGCTGTTATTATTATTCTTTTACTTATACCTATTTTTAATTTATTAAAGAAAACTAAATTTTTTAAAAAACTAGTAATGTCTTTTGAAGAAAAATTTAAAAAGCAAAGTGACAAGATAGAGAATGAGGCAGAGCATAATAAAAACAAAAAGTTAAAAAAATGGTTAGGAATTATGACTTTTGTGGCTATTCCTTTACCTTTAACTGGTGTTTGGACTGGTAGTGCAGTAGCAGTGTTTTTGCAAATGGGATTTTTGAGTAGTTTTACTGCTGTTTCTGTAGGAGCAATGGTAGCGGCATGCATTATGATGCTTGTTAGTAAAACATTAGGCGATAAAGCACTAGTCATATTTTATGTTTTTCTTGTTTTCTTTATTGTTTTAATTACTTTCTATATAGTTAGAGCTATTATTAAAAGCAAAAAAGATAATAAGGAAGAAGAAACAAGTAATGAGCAAAATAAAAACCTCAATTGAGGTTTTTTATTTTATAAATTTATTTTTTCTCTTACTATATAGTTAGGTCTACCTTTTACTTCATCATACATTCTAGAAACATATAAGTTTGTTAATCCAGTATGCACCATCATTAGTGAAGCAATTATAGTGATACTTGGAAACAACCAAGCAGTTAATGGTAAGAATACTTTAAAGCAAGCTAAGATAATGAATGTTAAGAAGCAAACAAGGGATAGTGTACCAAGCATTAACCCATGTTTTAAAGGAAGAGTTAAAGGATAGTCACTATTTGCAATTACTCCATCTTTTGCTAATTTTACTAATTTCTTTACAGTGTATTTAGTTTCACCTGCTACTCTTTTATCTCTATCAAATTCAACATAAGCTTGTTTATAACCAACCCAACTTGTTATTCCTCTTAAAAATCTATTATGTTCAGGCATTGAACAAATTGTATTTATTACTTTACGGTCAAATAATTTAAAATCTCCAACTTTAGCAGGTATTTGCAAACCTGTAATTTTAGTCATAAACTTCATGTAGGCACTAGAAGTGAATTTTTTAAAGAATGTTTCTCCTTCTCTTACTGTTCTACGGCCATGTACAACTTCATATCCTTCTTTCCACTTTTCAATCATATCTAAAATGGCTTCAGGTTTGTCTTGCAAATCTACATCAATATCTACGACAGCTTGTCCTTTACTTTCCTTAAAACCGCATAATAAAGCAGCTTGTTGACCAAAGTTTCTAGAAAAATCTATTACTTTTATTCTTTTATCTTTGTTTGCTAAGTTTACAAGAATATTATAAGTATTATCTCTACTTCCATCATTTACAAATATTATTTCATAAGGCTCATTTGTTTTGTCCATTACTGGTATTATTCTTTCATAGAATAAAGGAATAGATTGTTCTTCATTAAATACTGGTACGACAATTGAATATTTTATTTCCATATTTTTATTACACCTCGTAAATAGAGTAACACATTTTATTATGTATTACAAATAACACAAAAAATATTTTCTTATGATATAATTTATTTGTTGTAATTAATTGGAGGGGTATTAATGGAAAAAGCAGATAAACTATTAAAAAATATTTGCAATTACTTTATTCTTTTTTGCCTACCAAATTTAATAATGTTTTTAATTGCTCCATTAAAGGTTTCAGTTAATTATAGTAATATTAAAAATTTTATTTTCTTAATAGTTATAAATTTAATAATGCTAGGAATAATTTTAACATTAGGATTTTTTTACAATAAGAAAAGAATGGATAAATATTTTTGCTTTTTTGCTATGATTATATTTGTAAATATTTTATTTAGATTTTTGAATGCTGATGTTATATCTAATGATTATCAAGGCTTTTTGCAAAAATGGGTTAATGCATACAGAAATATGCCATTAAAATCTTGCTTTACTAATAATGTTTCTAATTATTCTCCACCATACAATTATTTCTTAATATTATTTTCAAGAATACCTTTTAGTGATTTATATTTAATAAAAAATTTATCTTTTATTTTTGAAATTATGTCAGCATTTGTTTTGACTAAGCTTATTGCTTGTATTAATAAAACAGATTTTAATATTTTCATTTTTGCTAGTATTTTGTTTATTCCAATCTTTTTGATTAATAGTTCAATATGGGCTCAATGTGATTCTATTTATACTTTTTTTGGCTTAATGGCAATTTATAGTGCAATAAAAGGTAAATCTAAAAGTAGCTTTTTATTTTTTGGTATCAGTTTATCATTTAAATTACAAGCTATTATTTTGTTCCCTGTAGCATTAGTTCTTTTATTAACTAAAAATGAATATGGTAATAGATTTTTAAAATGGAAAGACATGTGGCTAGCAATTTTGGGGTATGCAGGCTTAAGTGGAATTGCTATGATTTTTGGAGGATCATTTGAATGGGCCTTTTTAACTTATTTTAAACAGAGTGTTACTTATAATAAATTGTCTTCTGGATGTCCTAATTTAGCATATTTGTTTAATATATTTAATGGAATGCCTGTTATTAAATTGACTATTATGATTAGTTTAATAGCATTAACAATAGGTGTGATGTGTTATATTTTAATCATATTTATAAAAAAGAAGACACTTAGTGATGAAGAAGCCGTTAATTTATCTTTTTTAATGACTTTTTATATTGTTTTATTAATGCCTAAAATGTTAGATAGATATTTTTACTTGAGTAATTTGTTTGGAATTATTTTGATCTTTACTTGTAAAAATAAAGTTTATAAAAAAGCAATTTTTATAACTTTATTATCATCATTTGCTGTTCATGCATCTGCTACTGCTTATTATTACGCGATAGGTAATAATGAACTTTTGGGATATTGTTATTATTTTACTCCATTAATTAGTTCTATTTATAATGTTGCTGCTGGAGCATTTATATTTTTTGTTAGGAAAAAAATAGAAATTGTTAATAAATAATTAATATTTGTTTTATAATTACATTAGGTGAAAAATATGATAGAAATTAAAAATGTTAGTAAAGTCTTTGGTAAGGATTTTAAAGCTGTTGATAATCTTAGCTTAAATATAGAAGAGGGATATGTATATGGCTTTTTAGGACCTAATGGTGCTGGTAAAACAACTACTTTAAAGATGATTACAGGAATACTAAATCCAGATGATGGAAAAATAACTATTAATGGTATAGATATTAGTATGGAGCCAACTTTAGCTAAAGAACAATTTGGGTTTGTAAGTGATAATCCTGATTTGTTTTTGAAATTAAAAGGAATAGAATATCTTAATTTTGTTGGATCTGTTTATTCAGTTGATAAGACTAAATTAAATGAAAATATACTTAAATATTCTAAAATGTTTGAAATGGATACCGTTTTAAATAATAAAATTGAAAGTTATTCTCATGGTATGAGGCAGAAGATTGCTATTATTGGTGCTTTAATTCATGAACCAAAAGTATGGATATTAGATGAGCCTTTAACTGGACTTGATCCTAAGGCTTCCTTCACTTTAAAAGAAATGATGAAAGAACATGCTAAAAATGGCAATGTTGTTTTATTTTCTACTCATGTACTAGAGGTAGCAGAAAAAGTGTGTGATAAAGTGGCTATTATTGCTAAAGGTAAGCTTGTTTTTGATGGTACTATAGAGGAAATGAAGAGTAAAGTTGGAGAAGATGAATCGTTAGAACAAATGTTCTTGGAGTTAGTGGACAATGAGTAAGTTTTGGAGTTTAACTAAAGTCTTATTAAAGACTGATTTATTTGCATCTAGTGGTGATTCAAATAAGAAAAAGAAAAGTAATAAATATGTTACATGGGGATTAGTTGGTTTACTAATTGTCTTTGTTATTGGTAGTCTTGGAGTTCCTATTGTTATAGGGCTCAATAGCATTTTAAAATCAGTGCCTATTAGCAATATTATTATTTCTTTAATTCTTCCTCTTGCTGGGGTAACGACCATTGTATTTTCTATATTCTCTGTAGTTAGCGTGTTTTATTTAAGTAAGAATAGTGAGTATTTACTTCCTATGCCTCTTAAAGCAAGAGATATTATGCTAAGTAAATTTATTGTTTCATTAATAACTGATTATTATATTTTATTTTTATTTATATTACCTGCTTTAATTGGAGTGGGAGTAGGGATAAATGCTAACTTTGTATACTATTTATATACTTTAATAATTTTTATTTTATTACCAGTTATACCATCTGCTATTGTAACTTTAGTAATACTATTTTTAACTAGATTTACAGGGGTATTTAAAAACAAAGACTTATTTATGTATATTTCTATGGGATTAATACTTGTATTTACATTTGGTTATAACTATATAGTTCAAAATGTTATTAATATAGATCCATCGCAAATGGGTAATACTTTTGCTGATTTAGAAAATAATCTTATGCCTTATTTTAAATGGATATTCCCATTTTATAATAGTGCATCTAGTGCATTAATTAATTTTAATAGTATTAATGGCTTATTTTCTGTAATTGCTTTTTTGTGTTTTAATGTAATTGCTATTTTAGTTATTTACTTTTTTGGAGATAAGTTATATTTAAAAACATTAACATCAACAAGTGGAAGTAAAAAGAAAAAAGAAGATATAGAAAATGTAATAAATAAGAAAAAAAATTATAGTGCTTTTTCTATGCTAATGAAAAAAGAATGGTTAGTTGTAAAAAGAACACCTGTCTTTATGCTAAATATAGTTTTCTCAGCACTTATTGTTCCTATCATTGTTATTGGATCGGGGTTAATGGGAGTTATAACAGGAAGTAATGGTGATACGAGTATATTAACTAGTTTGTCATTTAATAATTACTTAAGCAGTCCTATTGCTTACTTTATAGTGTTATTAGTTTGTGTTTTCTTTACTAGTTCATCATTAGCTGCCTCAACTGCTATATCAAGAGAGGGAAGTAATGCTTGGTTTATGAAGGTTATACCTGTTAGTTATTTAAAACAAATTAATGTTAAAGTTTTATTTGCTAGTATTATTGATATTGTAGGAATACTATTAATTGGTGTTACTATTTCAATTATGATGAAAATTCCTGTTTTATATGTTGTAAGCGTGTTTATTCCTTTAGTAATTATAGACTTATTATTAAATTACTTTAATATACTATTGGATTTGAAAAAGCCTAAATTAAAATGGAGCGAAGAGAGTGCGGCAGTTAAACAAAACTTTAATGGGTTTTTATCAATGATTATAACAGCAGCTGTTAGTGGATTCTTGGGAATATGTGCTTATGTTTCTTATAAAACTAGTCTAAAATTAAATATTCAAATTTTATCTTTGATTATTAGTGCTTTATTTGGTATAGTACTAGTTGCTGTCATTTTATGGTTTAAAAAACACGAAAATCAATTGTTAGAAAATGTAGATTAGGATGTGAATTATGAAAAAGGATTATAGTGAATATTTTAGAAAGCCATCTTTAAAAGAGGCTGCTCAAAGAAAAAAAGAAATTATTATAGATAAAGGTGGTTTAGAAGTACCTAGTGAAATGAAAAATATAGGGAAAAACAAATCATATTTTGTTCGTACTTATGGATGCCAAGGGAATGAAGCAGATGGAGAAGTTATTTCTGGTATTTTAGAATTTTTAGGTTATACAAAGGCAGATGAACCAGAAAAAGCAGATGTTATTTTACTTAATACATGCGCAGTTAGAGAAAATGCTGAGGAAAAAGTATTTGGAGAAATAGGAGCTTTAAAGAAATTAAAGACTACTAATCCAGATGTAATATTTGGTGTTTGTGGATGTATGGCACAACAAGAGCATATAGTAGATAAAATTTTAAAATCATATCCACAAGTTGACTTGGTTTTTGGTACACACAATATTAATAGACTTCCTTTACTTTTAAAAGATGCTTTACTTAATAAAGAAAGAGTTGTAGAAGTATTTTCTGATAAGAGCGAAATACATGAAAATTTGCCTGTAGTTAGAGGTAACAATCTTAAAGCATGGGTTAATATAATGTATGGATGTGATAAGTTTTGTACTTATTGTATAGTCCCTTATACTAGAGGTAAAGAGAGAAGTAGATTGATGGAAGATATTTTAAGTGAAGTAAAAGATTTAAAAGAAAAAGGATTTAAAGAAATTACTTTACTTGGTCAAAATGTTAATGCTTATGGTAAAGATTTAAATAAAGGATATGATTTTGCTACTTTACTTAGAGAAGTTAGTAAAACGGGAATAGAAAGAATTAGGTTTGTAACTAGTCACCCATGGAATTTTACTAGTGAGATGGTTGATGCAATTGCAAGTTGTGATAATATTATGCCTTATATTCATTTACCTATTCAATCAGGTGATGATGAAGTTCTTAAAAGGATGGGCAGAAGATACACATATGAAGAGTATAAAAAACTATATAATGAATTAAGAGAAAAAGTTAAAAATTGTAGTATTACTACAGATATTATTGTTGGTTTTCCAGGAGAAACAGAAGCACAATTTGCTAACACTTTAAAAGCAGTAAAGGAATTAGAATATGATAGTGCATATACTTTTATTTATTCTCCACGTGTTGGTACTCCTGCTGCTAAAATGGAAGACAATGTTACTGAAGAAGAAAAGAAAAAAAGATTTAATGCTTTAGTAGAAGTAGTTGGAGAATCAGCTAAAAAGAGAAATGATGCTTATGTAGGTAAAACATTAAAAGTATTAGTAGAGGGATACTCTAAGAAAAATAAGGATATACTATCTGGATATAGTGAAGAAAATAAACTTGTTAATTTTAAAGGCAAAGAAGATATGATTGGCAAGATTGTAGATGTTAAAATTACTGTTTCTAAAACATGGACGTTAGAGGGAGAAGCTATTTAAAAATGGAAGAAATAGCAGAAAAAATAAATTCTTTAATAAAAAATAGTGATGCTTATAAAGAATATTTAAAATATAAAAATATTATAGAAAGTGATGAGCAATTATTAGAGTTAAAAAATAAACTTAATTCTATGAAAAAAAAGAATTGTAAGAATCATGATGAAAAATTAGTTGATGAATATTATAAATTAGAAAAAGAATATAACAATAATATATTAGTTAAAAAGTATAGTGAATCTAAGGAAAATTTGTCTCGAATTTTGAATGATATTTGTGACATTTTATCGCTTAAATAAAAAAAATACTTTAAAAAGTATTTAGATTATGCAATAATTATATTAGTTACTGGGGGTAGTGTTATGAGATGTCAAAGATGTGGATTTGAAATAGAACCTGGACAAACTTTCTGTAGTATGTGTGGTACAGAACAATCTAAAGCAATGAGAAAAAATAAAAGAAAAATTAAATCTATTTTTGGGATTATTAAAGTAACCTCTACAAATCATTTAAAAATGTATATTAATTTTGCTTTAGCATTGGCTTTGTTTTTCTATGTATTGTTTGGCTTAAAGGGAAATTCTATGCAAGTTCCTTATATATGCGTATTTATTTTGCTTTTTATATATATATTGGTAGAATGTTTAATTCCATATAAAAATCCAAATGCTAGTAAAAGTAAAAAATATAAACTTATTATGCGTATTATTTTTGGATGTATCATTGTATTAGCAGTTTTGTTACTTTTTGTTAATAATAGATCTTTGCTTGATTTGGTAAGGAAGATATAGGAGGTAAAAAAAATGACTTATAATTCAGAATTAGCTACATTAAAAGTTGATTTAATGGGAGAATGTAGAGTGCCTAGAATCGTTAATAGGCTTCTTTTCCCTAATGAAAGAATAGCTTTTGCATTAAAGGGAATAAGAGATATTATGGTATTTACTAATGTAAGATTATTGTATTTAGACTATCGTCAAATAACAGGTAAATCTGTTGAATATGCTACTTATATGTTTAAAGACGTTATTTCTTATTCTATAGTAACTCCTGGTGTTGCACTAGATTGTGATTCAGAAATAGTTTTAAGATTTATTAATAGAGAAGTAGTTCAACTAAATATAGATAAAGGACATAATCTAGATAGATATTTATATTTAACATATGATTTGATATCAGCAATAAAAGATAATCACGAGTTGCAAAAAGGCGTATTTAATATGTCTTTAAGTGTTAGAGAAAATAACGAACAATTCTTTGAATAATAAAAAGAAATTTAATATAATAAAAATAGTTTGCTATAATGCGAACTTTTTTTGTGGGGAGGATTAAAAAATGAATAAAGAAGAAAAAATATTAAAAAAGAAACAAAAAAAAGAGAAAAGAAAACAAACTAAATCAGAATTTAAAAAGTTTATTTTTAGAGGAAACGTTATAGATTTAGCTGTAGCAGTAGCTGTAGGTAGTGCATTTACAGCTATCGTAAATTCTTTCGTTAAGGACATTATTGGTGGAGTTATGGGATGGTTAATGGGTGATGTTAACCTTGAAGAGTTAAAAATATATTTAGGCGAAGGAGAAGGCGCCCCTACTATTAATTATGGTTCGTTTATCCAATCAATAATATACTTTTTAATTATTGCAACTGTTATGTTCTGTGTTATAAAGCTTTTATCAAAGTTAAATTCAGCATTAGAGAAGTTGGATAAAAAATTAAAACATGAGGAAGAAAAACAACCTGAAGTAGAGCAAGTAGTTGAAGTTGTAAAAGAAGAACCTAAGGTAGAGGAAAAAGTAGTAAGTGATGAGGAAATAGCTTTACTTAAAGAAATTAGAGATTTATTAAAGGAAAATAAGAAGGCATAATGTATATCAGCTTTTCATATAGTTTACTAATGAGGAGCTGATTTTTTTATGTATAGAGAAATAGTTACAAAAGCTGTTGTGGGAAAGGGGAAAATAGTAGATTCTGGAGATGTTATAATAAAGGTAGAAGACTCTATTAGTAAAGTGCTTGGGTGTTGGATAATAAATCATTATTATGTTAGTTTGTTTGAAAATAATAAACCATTAGTAAAAGGGAGATATGATCTTCATATTTGGTATGGAATAAACAATGATACTGATACAAATATACATAAACAAACTATTGATTATGTTCATGAATTCAATGTGAATGTAAAAAATGGTGAAGAAATATCTAATAGCAATGAACTTAATGTTAATTGTATTAAATATCCGACTTGCAGCGGCCTTTCATTAAATGAAGATAAAAGCATTACTGTTAAAGTAGAAAAAGAACTTTCGCTTGATGTTATTGGTGAAACAAAGTTGAGAGTTCAAATTAGCTCTAATTCTGATGAGTGGAATAATGATTTAGATAATATAAATGTTGATTATTTGAATAAGTAATGATTAATTTTGTCATTACTTTTTATATGTGATTGTTGACAAATAAAAAAAAGTTGATTTATTGAATATATGGTGGTATACTATTTTCAGGTAATGAGGTGGTGTTTTTATGTTAAGAAGTTTAAAAAGAGCATTGTGTATAATACCATGTATGATAATGGCATTTTTGCTATTTACAGGTGTAAAAGCTTTTGCTATAGATGCTAAGCTTGTGGGAGAATTTGAGAGTATTGTGATTGGTGAAGAAAATAGAGAAAATACTTATTATTTTAGTAATTCACGTATATGGACTATTCATTCTAAATCAAGTTCAGCACAAATTTTCGGTAATGGTGATAGATTGTTGAAATATCGTGTTAAGAGCCCAGATGGAAAAATTACTGACTGGAGTGATAAAATCCCATATGTTGCAAATGGTGATAAATTTACTATTGATTTAAGTAAATTAGTATTTAAAACTCCTGTTGATGGTGATACAATTAAAGGTGTAAGCGTTGCTGAAAAGGCAACATATTATGTTCAAATTAAATATTTTAGTACTTTTAGACCTATTGGAATTGACTTTGGTATATTAATAGATCAAAAAAAGGATGAAACTATCAAGATAGTAATGGGAGATGAAAGCATTCCAAATTCTATTCCTAAATTGAGCTTAAATTATAAAAGTTCAGAGAGCAAGTTTGATGTTTTAGCAAACTTCCTTGATGAAAATAATCAAGAAACATCAGCTGGTATAATTACTTCAATTAAATATTTCTATTCTAATGAAGCTTTGCAAATGGATTCAAAAGATGCTTTCAATAAAGAACATGAAATGAGTAGAAGCAAAGGAAATTGTGTTTTTACACCTTCAGCTAGAGTTACAACTAGTTTTGATAAATCATCAACTGAATATAAATATGTATATGTTATGGCAGAGTCAGGAAATGGTAATCCTTCTAATATAGTTTCTTATGATTTGACTTCTAATACTTCAGATAGTACAAATCCAGGCCGTAATGAAGATTCAAATGATAAAGATAAAGGCTCAGGATTATTCAGTTATAAAGCAGGAGAATTAATTCTATTAGTATTAGTTGTAGTATTAATTGTTAGCTGTGCATTAATCATAACTCAAAAAATTGTTGATTATAAAAAGAAATTATATTAATACAAATTATAAGTAATAAATTAAAGAAGCAATAGTGCTTCTTTTTTTATCGCTTAAAATAATATATTTTCCCATTATTATTAAAAGAGTGAGTATTAGGATCATATCTGAGTGCTTTTGTATTATAGTTTGTATTATACCAAGATAATTGTTTTTTATCTTGCAAGATATTTGCTATTTCTTTAAATAAATGTTTGGACATGGAATAGTCATAGAAATTTGAATTTGAATCACTTCCTACCCAAATTCCTATAGTATAGTTAGGGTTAAAAGCAACAACGTATGAATCATTTTTAGTTGTTCCACTTTTAGCAGCATATATGTTGTAGGGCTTATAATTCGACATTGTAGTAGTTAAATATGAAGATAAAGATGAATCAAATGTAGATGTAAGCATTTGATTTAAAATTAAAGTATTAGTTTCACCAAGTATATTCTTTGAAACTTTATTATCAATATAAATGATATTATTATTTGTATCATTTACCTTTCTTATTAATGATGGCTTATAATATGTACCAAGAGAGGCAAATGTATTATAAATTGATGTTAGCTTTAATAAAGATGTTGAAATGGTTCCTAGAGCAATTGAGGGAAGTGCTTCAACATTATTTATATCAAACATTTCTAATAATTCTTTTAATTTATTACTTCCAAGCAATAATAAAGTTTTTAAAGCATATATATTATCTGACATAGCTATAGCTTGAATCATATCTATTTTAGCGTTTGCATATTTATTATTAGGGTTTTTAGGAGAATATTCACCAATATCTTTTATATTAAAAGTTGTCTCTTCACTTGTTAATAGAGTAGTTGGAGAAAAACCATTAGCTAAGGCGAGTGAATAAATTAATGGCTTGATTGTAGAGCCTATTTGTCTTGAAGAGTTAATTGCTCTATTATAGGTAGATTCATTATAATCAAATCCTCCATTTAAATATATTACTTTATTAGTAAATGGTTCCATTATTACAATACTTGTTTGAACATCTGTATTATTAGTTTTATATTTTTTTAACATATTATTTATTTCATTTGTTATATTTAGATCTATATTAGTATATATTTTCATTCCTTTTTGCAAATTCTCTTTAGTATAAATATTTAGTTCAGTAAGCTTATTTATTACAGCGTCCTTATAATAGTAAAAATTGTTATATTCTTCTTTTATAAAATTGTAATTAATTATTTCATTTAGAGCATTTTTATATTCTTCTTGGGATATGTAGTCTTGAGTTAGCATAAGATATAAAACATATT
>CAKORZ010000020.1 GCA_934101685.1 uncultured Bacilli bacterium | reverse complement strand
GATAAATTATCTGAATGAATAGATAAATAACTATTTAATGTATCTATACTAATAGTATTAGGATTTAAATTTTTTAAAGGAGAAAGTTTCTTTTTAACCTCATTAGAGCATTTCTTATAATAATTAGGATTTTCTTTTATAAACATGCATTGTATAACCTTAGAACATTTAGATATAAGTTTAGAATTTTTACTAGCTAATTCAATTTGAATTTCTTTCTTTGCAAAATTTAAATAAAAAGGATTATCTTCTACTATTTTTTTCTGTATTTCTTCATTTAGGGTGCGAATAATAGATGGGTGCTTTTCTCCATATTTTATTTGCACTTTGTCACTTGCGTAACTAAGAACCTTTTTATTTTTTAAAATTATCTTATATTGCAAGTTCTCACTTAAATATTTAAAATTATCGCTATTTAACACTAATAATTGCTTTGATTCTGGTAAATATTTAATAACAAAAGGATATTCATTTATAAAAGTTTTTAATGAATTTTCATCATATTTTTCTATAATTTTAATAACTTCTTTAATGTTATTAGCATCCATTTTTCTACTATCACTATGCTTCTTCCACTCTTCAATAGAAAACTCATCAAATTCTTTTTCCATAAATAACAACTCCTTATATAATAATTATAACAAAACTAAAAACCTCTAACAAGTAAGAATAAATTATAAACACTACTTATATCCTAAACATTTCTTAGTATAATAATATAAAGCATCGTTTAACTTATCTATATTATAAATACCATTATCAATAAAATATTTTATAATTCTATCAAAATTAGAATATTCATTAAATGCATATCCAGCCAACTTCATTAAATTATTGCTTTCTTCATAATTTAGTTTTAAAGCTAAGCAATACATAATTGCAGTTTCTCTTGAAGGAATATAATCATCATTAACATTTAAAGCACTAAAAAGTTTTCTATTAATTAAAGTATTTTTATAAATATCTTTTGTAGTTATATTTTTATTTACCATTATTTGTTTAACTAATTTAGAAAAAGTTTGATCATTGTTATTTACTACACTATTAACATTATTAATAATAGTTTCACTACTATAAAATTTAGCTAAATACGGACTACCTTTAGCATTCTCTCTTTTTTTAGCACTAACACCAAGTAAACTATTTAAATCATTTTTGATATTACCATTTATTCTTACAAATAATCTTATTTTATTGCTTTCTTTTAACTCCATATATAAAACTCCTTAAAATGTCTTTTTTCAAAAGACCATTACTAACTTTAACTTAATTATAATACAAGTAGTAACAAAAGTTACAAAAAGGAGAAATAAATTATGAAAACACTAAAAATTACAGGAATAGGACATTCTTCAATGTCACCTAATCAAATCGAATTAAAATTTCGTTTGTGCACTCTAGATAAAAACTATGAAAAAGCAAATAGCATTCACAGTCAAAAACTAGAAACCCTAATATCTTCCCTAACTACTTTAAATTTTAAAAAAGAAGATATTAAAACATCTTCATTTAATATTCAAACTAAATATAAAAGTATAAGAACATTAAGTGGAGAATATAAAGAAGAATTTGAAGGATATTATATTAATCAAAATTTAGTTTTAGTTTTTGATTATAATATGGATCTATTAGATAAAATATTAAATAATATATCTTCATCTAAAACAAATCCTAAATTAAGTATTAATTTCACTATTAAAGAAAAAGAAGAATTTGAAAACAAGTTATTAGAAAATGCGTATACTGATGCTAGAAAAAAAGCAGAAATTCTTGCTAAGGCATCTAATCAAGTTATTTCTAGTATTGTATCAATTGATTATAGTTTTGGAAGCATTCATTTGTATTCTGATACTATGTATGATGATGAAAATATGAACTATAAAGGGACAGCAAAATGCTCTATAGGTTCTAATATCACACCACTAGACATAGAAAAAAGTGAAAATGTTACTTTTATATTTGAATTAAAAGAAAAGGAGTAATATTTTAATTACTCCTTCATTAAATAATCAATTGCTTTAATTACTCCAAGTTTACCATAATCATATGTTAAACTACCTTGTTGATAAGCTATATATGGGTTTCTAAGTGGTCCATCACAAGATAGTTCAATTGATGATCCTTGCACAAAAGAGCCACTAGCCATAATAATTTGACTATCATATCCTGGCATATCAGATGGCTCTACTAGAGCATCACTATCAATTGCACATCCACTTTGAATTCCCCTAACATACTTAATAAGTTTTTCAGAATCATTAAAATAAATGCTCTCTACTATATCTGCTCTTGGCTCATTATATCTAGGATCTACTTTATATCCTAACTTTTCTAAAGCAAGACTAGTTAAAGTAGCTACTTTTACACTACTGCGCACAACACTTGGAGCCATATATAATCCTTGTAAAATATTTCTATTTTGATTTAAAGGTCCTACTTCTTTGCCTTGTCCTGGAACATTTAGTCTATCAGCTGCTAACTCAACTAAATCTTTTCTTCCAACAATATATGCTCCATTAAGAGAAATACCTGCACCTAAATTTTTAATTAAAGAGCCTACTACTAAA
Source organism: uncultured Bacilli bacterium (assembly GCA_934101685.1). GTDB lineage: Bacteria > Bacillota_I > Bacilli_A > RFN20 > DUOF01 > CALVUJ01. The sequence goes on along the minus strand of CAKORZ010000020.1, from coordinate 16,262 downwards.
TCAGCACCAACTTCAGTAGGTTCTTTTTTACTTACAAATTCACAATAACAGTTATCAATCATAATAATTACTTCTTTATCAATGCCTTTAATAAAAGAAATAACCCTTTCAAGTTTATCTATAGTAATACTTTTTCTAGCACTATAACCTTTACTTCTTTGTATTTCAATAAGTTTTATTTTCTTACTAGTTAAAGCTTTTTTTATTCCTTCATAATCAAATTCATTATCTATTAAATCAACTTGTTCATATTTAACTCCATAAGCCTTTAAAGAACTTTTATTATCATTAAATCCTATAACAGTATCTAAAGTATCATAAGGTTTACCAGTAATAGATAGCATAATATCATTAGGTCTAAGACAAGCAAATAGCGCTACTGTTAAAGCATGTGTACCAGAAATAAAGCTACTTCTAACTAAAGCATCTTCACACTTAAAAATATCTGCATATATACTTTCAATAACATCTCTTCCTAAATCATTATATCCATATCCAGTACTACAATTAAAATGTGTTTCATATACATGGTTATTTCTAAAAGCATCTAATACTTTTTTACTATTATAAAAACAAACATCTTCTATTTCTTTATATTTATCTTTTAATTCTTTTTCACATTCATTTATTAAACTAATAGTTTCCATACATACCTCCGTCAACTCTAATAACTTCATTATTAATGTAACTAGCATCATCACTAGCTAAAAATCTAATAACTTTAGCTATTTCTTCTTCTTTTCCTATTCTTCTTAAAAATATTTTTTCTTCTTCACTCTTAATAAATTCTTCATCCATATCCTTTGTTTCGCTCTCTGTATCAATAAAACCAGGTGCTACTGCATTTACATTAACATATGGTGCAAATTGTATAGCTAAATTATGTGTTAAAGATATAATACTTGCTTTACTAGCATCATAATCAATACACATAGGAAAATAAGTATTAATACCATTGGTAGAACTTAGATTTATAATCTTACCATACTTATTATCATACATTATCTTGCCTACATATTTACTAACTAAAAAAGTACCAAGAACATTAACTTCCATTGTTCTTTTAAAATTATTAGTAGTTTTATCATCAAATAAGCTGTCAAAACATACTGCTGCATTATTAACTAACACATCAATTCTATTATATTTATTTAATATTTCATTAACCATATTATTAACTTCTTCTTCATTACTAATATCACATTTAATAGTAATACAATTAACTCCATATTTTTTTATTTCTTTTTCTACTTCTTTAGCTCTACTTTCACTACTATTATAATTAATTACAACATCATAATTATTCTTAGCAAATTCAATAGCAGTAGCTCTCCCTATTCCTCTAGAAGAACCAGTAACTAATACAACTTTATTCATAATTATATCCTTATAATAAAAAAGAGCTATTAAGCTCTTGAAGAATACTTACCATCAGCAGTAGTAACTAATATTTTTTCTCCTTGTTCAATAAACAAAGGTACTCTAATTACTAATCCTGTTTCAAGAGTAGCATCTTTAGTTGCATTAGTAGAAGCACTCTTAATAGCAGGTGTAGTCTCAGTTACTTCTAATTCTACTTTATCAGGTAAATTTAAGCCTAATAATTCTCCTTCATATTGAACAAAATCAACAGTCATATTCTCAACTAAGAAATTCTTATTATCTCCTACTTGTTCACTAGTTAATTCTAATTGTTCAAATGTATCCATCTTCATGAAGCAATAAGTATCACCAGCATTATATAAATATTGAACTTGGAATTTATTAATATTAGCTTTTTCTAACTTAACATTAGTGTTGAAAGAAACTTCAATTGTTCCTCCTGTTCTTAAATTTTTTAATTTAGTACGAACAAAAGCTGCTCCCTTACCTGGTTTTACATGTAAAAATTCAATAACTTGAACTATATTACCATCAACAATTAAAGTCATACCATTTCTAATATCATTTACACTTATCATAAAATAACCTCTTTTCTCCTTTAATATTCTATAAGTTTTTATCTTTTGTGTCAAAACTTTTTATAACTAATTTGTTTCCTAAACTATACTCAGTAAAAAAGAATACATTTATTTTACTTGTTTTTTAGTTTTTTCAAATAGTTATCTAATTCTTCTCTTACATTCTTTAAAGTAATAAGATTAAACATAAAACTTGCTTTTTCCTTTAAAGCTTTTTTCTTTTCACTAACATTTTCTTTAAATCTTTCATACTTAACTACAATATTGTTTTCAGTAGCCCATTTTCTAATCTTAAATGATAAATTCAAACTATAACATAAATCAACTAATAATAAAGCTACAAACATACCAAGTACAAAAGAGAACGATAAATGATTACTTAGCCAATCAACTGCTCCAATTATATGACTATGAATAAAGAAGTAATAAATCGCGCCTATTAATCCCCAAAAGAATGTAAATAAAGGACATATAATACCTTGAATATTACCCCATTCTGATGAATAATCCCATAATTTAATTTTCATACCTTTAATAAAAATTAATCCTGCTATATATTCAATTAAAGTCATAACAATCATAATTAAAACAATTATTATAACCTTCTCTAAAATAGGATTATTAACAAAAGAAAAGTCAAGCAAAGATATTGTATATAATCCTAACAATCCAAATCCATATATAGGTAAACATGGACCAGTTAAAAATCCTGGGTTAATCCATTTTTTATGAACAATTCTTCTAAAAATAACTTCTTGAATCCACCCATACATAGAACCTATAAAAAACAAAAATACAACAGTTAAGAACTTATTCATTTTATACCTCCTATAACAACATTACCTTTGTAAAGAATAATCTATCTCAATAATAAATGATATTAATTTTTTCACTTGATATTTTTTTAATATCTAACATTAATATCACCTTTTATATAATACTATAATTTCAACAAATAATAACATTTTTATGTAAAAAAATAAAAGGCCGAAGCCTTTTATCTTACTATATAGTTATTATTTTCATATCCTATTTTAATTACTTCCTTATTAGGGTTAACTAATAAATCTCTAGCAATTAAGCTTTCAATATTCTTTTGGATATATCTCTTTAATGGTCTAGCACCAAACTCTTCATCATATCCCTCTTTAATAATTTGTTCCTTAGCTTTTTCGCTGATTTCAAGTTTTTTACCACCATTCATTAATCTCTTATTTAATAAGCCAATAAACTTATCATAAACTTTTTCAATTACTTCAGGACTTAATTTATTAAAGTATATGATTTCATCAATTCTGTTAATAAATTCAGGTTTGAATGTTCTTCTTAAAACTTGATCTACTTTTTCCTTAGCATCCTTATCATTACTTAGAAGATATTCACTACCTAAGTTACTAGTCATAATTATAATAGTGTTTTTAAAGTCAACTACTACTCCTTTAGAATCAGTAAGTCTACCTTCATCTAATACTTGTAACAAAATATTAAATACATCAGGGTGAGCTTTTTCAATTTCATCTAGCAAAACAATACTATAAGGTTTTCTTCTTACAGCCTCTGTTAATTGTCCACCTTCTTCATATCCAACATACCCAGGAGGAGCACCAATTAATCTAGACACACTAAACTTTTCCATATACTCAGACATATCAATTCTAACTATTTGTGTTTCTTTATCAAACAAGAACTCAGCAAGAGCCTTACATACTTCTGTTTTACCAACACCAGTAGGTCCTAAAAACAAGAATGATCCAAGTGGCCTATTCTCATCATTAATTAATGTTTTACTTCTAAGAATAGTATCACTAATTGCCTTTAATGCCTCATCTTGCCCAATTACTCTCTTTTTAAGTTCATCTTCAAGATGCAACAATTTATCAATTTGACTTTGTTTCAATTTATCTAGAGGTATACCACTCCACTTAGAAATAACCTTATTAATATTTTCATCATCAACTACTTCATTAAGCATACTATCCTTCTTATCTTTCTCTTCAAGTTCTTTTAACTTCTTCTCTAAAGTAGGAATAGTATCATATTGTAATTTAGCAGCTTCTTCATATCTAGCTTCATTACTAGCACTAGTTAATTTATTTTTAGCATCATCTAAATCTCTTTTTAATTTTTTAGATAATTCTAGTTCTTCTTTTTCTTTGTTCCACTTAGTCATAAGAGCATTTTCTGTTTCTTTCAAATTAGCTCTTTCTTTTTCTATTGCATCTTTTCTCTTTAAAGATTTCTCATCTTTTTCATTCTTTAAAGATTGAAGCTCAATATCAAGTTGCATAATTTTTCTTTTAACTTCATCAAGCTCTTGTGGCATTGAATCTATTTGCATTCTTACACTAGCACATGCTTCATCAATTAAATCTATTGCTTTATCAGGTAAATAACGATCACTAATATAACGATTAGATAAAACTGCTGCGCTAACTATAGCATTATCTGTAATTTTAACACCATGGTGTATTTCAAATCTTTGTTTTAATCCTCTCAAAATAGATATAGTATCTTCTACTGTTGGCTCATTAACCATAACCTTTTGCATACGTCTTTCAAGAGCTGGATCGCTTTCTATATATTTACGATGTTCATCTAATGTAGTAGCACCAATACAATGTAATTCTCCTCTAGCAAGTAATGGTTTTAAGATATTAGCAGCATCCATTGCACCATCACTTCTACCAGCACCAACTAATAAGTGAATTTCATCAATAAACATAATGATTTTACCATTACTTTTAACAACTTCATTAATTACGGATTTTAATCTTTCTTCAAACTCACCCTTATATTTAGCACCTGCAAGCAAACTAGCTATATCTAGTTCATATACAGTAGTATCTTTCAAGCTAATAGGAACATCGCCCTTAAAAATACGCCAAGCAAGTCCCTCAACAATTGCTGTTTTACCTACACCAGGCTCACCTATTAATATAGGGTTATTTTTAGTTTTTCTACATAGTATTTCCATAATTCTACGTATTTCATCATCCCTACCAATAACAGGATCTATCTTACCTTTACTAACTAGATCTACTAAATCTCTACCATATTTACTTAAAACTTCATATTTATCTTCTGCATTTCTAGAATCAGACATATTATCACCCCTTATATTCATAATAATCTTCTCTACTTCTTTTTTATTTAAATTAAATTCTCTAATAATGTCTTTAGCAAGTGTATTAGTACTATCAAATAAAGCAAGTATTAAATGTTCACTACTTACATATTTATCTTTCATATTATTAGCTATTTTTTTAGCATTATTAAATAATACAGATAAATCATAACTCATCTTAGGATCTTCATTGTTACCATCACTATGAATAGATTTCATGTATTCATCTACTTTGCTGATTACTCTACTAGTACTAATTCCTAATTTATTTAAAACATTACTAAACAACGAACCATTGTCATCTAAGAAAGCTCTTAACAAATGACAAACATCCACTTGATAGTGATTACTTTCCTTTGCTATCTCTAGTGAATGATATAGTAGTTCGCTTACCTTATCGGTATACAAATCTTCCATATATTTCACCTCACTAGCACTCTCTTTCTTTAAGTGCTAACACTATTATACATCATTTTTTAGCACTGTCAATAGCAGATTGCTAATTTTTCTATTTTTTCATAAAAAAAGTATGTTACTTAATTCGCATACTTTTAAGTTTTTCTTTTAACTCATCACTAATTACATAAGAATCACAAGCTTTACTAATCGTTTTATTAAATGTAAATTTACTAATATTAGCCTTACTCATATATTCTAATGTTTCTTTTCCATATTTTGCTAAACTAGTAGCCAATAACCATGCAATAGCCATTTCAGTATAATACTCATGACATTTAATATTATCTATTATCTTAAATATATTATTAAGATATTTTTCTTCTAAATAATACTCCATTAACATTACTAACATAACTCTAGATTCAAATTCTTTTTTACTATTTTTATATTTAGTTATATATTTATAAAATATTTCTTTATTATTTCTAATTATTTTAGAATTTGAACATAAAGAATCACAAATACTCCAATCATCTATCTTAGGAATAAAAGTATCAAGTCTATTAATAAACGAGTTGATATCTTTATCATAAGTTATAAGTAAACCTTCTAGCATTACTTCCTCATAATATGGGTCATTAGAACTAACAAATACTATTTCTTTACTAATATTTTTAGCAAATTTTTTTAAAATAGGCATTCTTATACCTATAACAGGATACTTAGTTCTAATTATTTTCGTATTAAATTCTTTATATTTATGATCTTCTAACTTAAATAATTCTTCCCTAATATCCATAATTAATCAACTTTTGCTAGATTAGTATCTAAGAATGTTTTTAATTTTGCGTTATAGAAAGGTGCTAATTTTTCTTGATATTCAGAATAGTTAATAGTTTGGCCAATATATGGATTATCATTATAGTAACTATTGTCAATTGTAACAGAATAACTACCATCAGCATTTAAAGTAGCATCGTTAAAATCGTTAAAATATACCATCATGTCTTTAATTTCACCATTGTTATAATATTGTAATGTAGGAACATATCCTGCTCCATGGCCTAATTCAGTATTAATAACATTGCTTAAACCAAACTCATCTTTGAATGCTTGCCATTGCTCTGCATCAAATACACCATTATTTTTTCTAATTCCTTCTACATCAGTTTCAATAATATAAAAATGCTTAGTCTTAGTATTACTATTTAAATATTCTTTCATATAGTTTTTATTTAAATAACTGCAATCTCCACATGTACTACGAGAATAATAAATAATAAAGTTTTCTTTATTAGTAATTTTTTCTTTTAATTGAGTTCTATTTATATAATATAAAGTAGGCATGTTAGTATACTTATCTAATAAACTAACAAATGATTCTTTAGTATCTAAATAAGAAAAATCATCATCACTTAATGTAAAGAATATACTCTTTCCTTCTTTATATATTGCAATAGTAGGTGTATATTTAACTTTTTTATATAAATCACTACTAGAAGATATATTTTCATACTCCATTCCATAAACAATCAAGTGTTTTTCTTGTATTACACTTTCAAGTTTAGGCTTAAATGCTTTACACCCCATACAAGTATTACTATAAACAAACAAAATAAAATCATCTTTATTGCTTATTTTAGCATTATATCCATCCTCATCTATATCTACATATGTAGTAGCGTTCATATCTCCAATTTGTAAGTTAGCTTTATTGTCTTTATCTTTCTTACAACTACATCCACTTACTAATAAAATCATTAAAATAAAATAAGTAAAAATTTTAGTTATTTTTTTCATTTATATCACTCCCTTATAAAATATAACATAAAATAAAAATAAAGCATAAATATACAAGTACTTATTTTTAATTTTTTATTATTATGTGTATAAATTTATAAGTTAAAAATTTTTATCAACAAGTAAAAAAAATACTATTTATTGTATATCTTGCATATATTAATATATAAATAGATTAAGGAGGAACACTTATCGCAAGACATTCAAAATTGATGATGTAATATTTATATGTGTGATATGCTAACCAGTCTTAGAATCCTAATTATAAATATGAAATCTAAGGTCTAAAAAACTATTGTAAACAAGGATAGTCAAACGTCTCTTAATCTTAAAAAAGTTAGGTAATTGCCTAGCTTTTTTATTTTATTTTTTTTGGTTATTTTTAAAAAATATGGAAATCATATAATTAGGGTGAAAAATATATGTCAAAAATTAAATGTGGTCAAAAAAAGTGTAAATACAATAATTGTGAATATTGTATGAAAAGTGGCATTTATGTAGATGCACATGCTAATTGTGATTCATATGAAGAAGGTAAAAAAGAAAACAATATAGTATGTAATGCTACTAATTGCAAATACAATTGTGACAAAAATTGTAGTGTAGATCATTTAAATATTAATAAAGAAAGAAATAAAGATGCTAAATGTGTTGATTTTGAAGAAAAATATTAATATTAGGGCTTAATAAAAGCCCTTTTATTTATACTATTTAATCAAAAACATGTTCATTTATCTATAAGACTTCTTTTACTATACATAGTTTATAGTGAAAGGAGGTTTTAATATGTATAACTGTTCTAATCCTTTTATATGTTGCTACTATCGTCCTAGATGTTGCTGCCCTAATTTTGTACCAATTCCAGGCCCTGTTGGCCCACAAGGAACTGCCGCTACTATAAGTGTAGGTACAACTACTACTGGAGCAGCTGGAACACAAGCTAGTGTCACAAATTCTGGAACATCCTCTAATGCCGTGTTAAACTTTGTTATTCCTCGTGGAGAAAATGGACAAGCAGCTACTATAAATGTAGGAACTACTACAACATTACCTGCTGGAAGTAATGCAACTGTAACTAATGTAGGAACTTCAACTAATGCTATATTAAACTTTGGTATTCCAGGAAGCACTACTATAGATTCAGGAAGTTTTATTTCTAGAACTACGCAAACATATACAACTGCAAGTAGCATTATATTATTACCTATTACTTTAAATAGTAATAATATAACTATTGCTAATGGAGTTATATCTATAAGTAAAAGTGGTAGATATAAAATAGATTATGGAGTAAAAGCAACAACATCTAATAATATCGTAGGTTTGTACATAAATGGCACTAATAACACTAATACTAATATAACAACAACTGAAAATGATAGTGTTTCTTCATCAGTTATCCTAACATTAACTAATAGTGATGTTATAACTTTAGGTGCTGTAAATGCAAGTACAACTACTCCTATAACTCTAGCAAGTGACACTATTAACGCTTATATAACTATTACTAGTTTAGATTAAATAAAAAAGTTTATATAAAAAGTTCTTCCTAATAATTGGAAGAACTTTTTTTATTTATTATAAGTTCTATTTTCTTTAAACCATTCACTATCTTGAAATAGCATCAAATTATCTGCTTCTACAGTATAAGTTTTTCCATTACTACTTATTTTTATTGTACCTGTTGTAAATGTAGCGTATATTTTATCGGTAACTTCATACATTCTATCTAAGCTAACTTGCTGAGGAATATCATATTTTACTACTCCATCTAACCCTGCAGATATAATGATAACATCTGGATTTATTGCATTTAATAAAGTCGATGAATTAGCACTACTTGCTCCATGATGAGATGCTTTAAAAATATCAACATGTTCTAAGGAAGAAGCTAAATACTCATCATTTTCTAAATCACCAGGGAATAAATAAGTTACTTCATCATATGTTAGTAAAGTAACAACCGATCTATTATTAGCTGATGCTTTAGAATCATTATAAAAGCCTGTATCTATAATATCCAATGTTATATCTCCCATTTTAAATTCTTTTGCACAGTTATTATTTCCCTTTAAAGAATCATAAGCTGTACATATTTTAGCATTACTAGCACTAGCTAAATTCATTAAATTTGTATATATTTGAGTGTTTGCTTTATAGCCTGATTCTAATATATAGTTATATTTAAAGCCATCTATACTTAAAACTCCCTCACTAGATGACATACCAACAAATCCGCCAATATGATCATTATCAGTATGGGTAATAATTACTAAATCAATAGTCTTATCAGTTACTTTTTCTTTTAAGAAAGGTACAACTGTAGTACTACCAACATTCTTTATTCCAGCGTCTATAACTATATCCACATTACCACATTTAATATATGTAGAATCTCCTATTTTAGTTTCATTATCATCACCTTTTAAATCTATATAATACACTTCTAAATTATCACAAGTTGAATTAGATAATAACTTAGTATACGTTCCATCACTATTTTTTATTAATGTTGAATCATTTGATGGTTCTTCATCTTTCTTTAATGGTGAAGGATACTCTGTTAACCATAAATAAGCAAATACAATTGATAATCCCATAAATAAAAGAACTAAAAATACTAATAAATTTTTATTAGCTTTATTTAGTTCCTTTTTTAATTTTTTATTTTTCATAATACATACATCCTTTATAATTTATTTTTACATGATATATGGTTATCTTTTCAATATTTTAATACTATTTTATTTTAATTTTATATCACCTTTAATATGTTACAAAGGATTATTTATCAATTTTTTAATATTCTTCTACAATAGTTGCAGTGCCATCACTATTCAATACTATAGTCATCCCAAGCACATATAACTCATTATTTTTAACTTTACCAGTAATCATATGAGTACCCATATATGTTAAAACAGCAATATTACCATAAACTTCAATTGTTAATTGCTCACCTTCAATTTCTGCAATATAAGTATTGTGCTCATTTTCACTATTCATCACCATTGGTACAATTGAATTAGTATCACTATCTAAATCAAAATATAGTGTTTCTCCCTCATACTCAACAATAACACTCTTTCTAGTTTCATCTAAGAATTGATAAGGAACTTGAGTGCTACGTTCATTTCTTGTTAATACAGCAAGGTTATCGCTATATAATGTTGTAGAATCAATGCCATAAATATTTTGTATGATAGCATTGAAATTATATGTTCCTAAATTCTCTAAATTACTTATATCTGCCATAACTTCAATATCTACATCATACGTGCATCCTCTATATGTAATATAAACTGTTTGTCTACCAAATTTACTAGTATCAATTTCGCTATAATCAATGTGTTGCATTTCAATTGTAGCTGCATAGTGATCCATTCCATTTTCTGATTCATATAGTGAAACATTTAATGTTTTACCAACAAATTCATCTTCAATAAATTGTTGTAATTCCTCATTAGTTGCATATCTATTAATAGTTAAATTACTAGATGACTCATCAAATGATATATATCTAACATTAGTAACATTAATATCATATAACTCTATTGTTGTATGAACAATTTTACCATCTATATTTAAATCAAATCTCTTATATCCAGGAGTAGTAAAATCTACATTACTAGAAGTTATTAACATATCTTCAGTTAAAAGATATTTACCAACTGGAACATCATAATCAGATTCTAATGCTGCTACTACCTCCACATATGCACTTGGAACACTTGAAGATGTAACAGAAACATAACTATAATCTGCTGGATTATAAACATACCCATAATAACCTACTATTTCATTAATATCATATACAATTACCCTAATAGTACCTTCCACACTAGCATATAGTTTAGAACTAGCAAAAGAATAAGTTCTATACTCTCCATTAGTAGACACACTGCTATCAAAGCCATTAAGCATATCATTGCTTAAATATTGATAATAATGATACTGATTTCCAGTGTTTTCATCATAATAACTATAATCTATATATTCATTGTCACTAAATATATCGCCATTTAAAATAGTATATAAATAGCTATTTCCAATATATTGTGCAGAACAATTTTCATTAAACTTAGATGGCAAATCATCTAGCTTTAATGGCAAAATTGTCATGGTATCATTTGCTTCCTTATAAGTAATAGTTGCCTCAAATGCCTCATAAGCAGAAGTAAAATTAGATAAATCTATATTAGCATCAGGATCTTCTAAAGTAAATGTTCCATTAGTTCCATTAGAATAGCTAACATTAAATTTTAGTTTATCATCTTTAGCAACGTTATTTTCGCCATCAACTAGCCATATTGCAATACCACCAACAGTGTTACTTATACCACTAACAGAAACATTACTAGGATCATATATAGTAATTTGTTCATAAAATGTCTTTCCTTTATACATTATTTCAATATAATAATCGCCTTCCACTTCATAATTAATGTTTCCTCTAATCATTGACCTAGTAACAGGAACATTATTTTCATATGTTCCATCCTCATAACTTACACTCATCGTAAATAAGATTTCATTATTAACATCATTAATAGAAATATTTCTATTATTCAAAGTTATACTAGTCGGAGTTGAAGGTATTAATACTGTTACATTATTAGTAGTTCCATCACTCATTGTAAATGTAAAGATAATGCATGATTTATTATCTGTAGTAAATCCATACACACTATTAATATTAACTACACTTACTCCATCACTTCCATTTGTTCCATTTTGACCATTGCTACCATTAGTACCTGCATTTCCCTTGATATTACTAACTAAAGTCCAACCAGTAGTTTTCTTAGTATATACATTATTAGTTGTTGTATCCAAATAAAAATCTCCAACTTTTCCTTCATTTGTAGGAGCAACATTTCCACTTAACCAAGTAGCGCCATCTCTTCCATCACTCCCATTATTTCCAGGATCACCTTTATCTCCTTTTGCTCCAGTCTCTCCTTTTTCTCCCTTAATTGAAACTAACCATTCTTCGTAAGTAAGATCAGTTACTCCAGATTCTTTTGCCAGTTTGTAAATTTGATACTGTATAGAATCATTATTTGCAGTATTATTATCCTTCTTGCACCCAACTAATACTCCAGTACTACCAAATATCAATGCCACTGCTAAACTACACTTTGCAAATTTTCTTAATTTCATTACTTTTTCCTCCTATTTTTTAATTAAGTAATTATCTATTTACTTAATAGATGGAATTTATTCTTTAACTTATATTGTAAAGAGTAATTTTTATATTAAATTTATTAGTTTTAACTTTTTCATATATTAAAAAATATATCTATTAAGCAAACAACACATAATTAATCCATTAACATTTTATTTATAAAAGATAAAAAATATAATTAAAATATTGTTTAAATAAAATACATTTTTTCATGAAAATTATAAAAAAGTTATTTTATATATTTTGCAATAAATTAATTCAATCAATAATTGTCGAAAAATGTCCAATTAGTAATATTTTATGATATATTATTAATAAACTTTTGAATATAGGAGAAATGAATATGGAAAAAGAAAATAGTTTAAAAAAGAATTTTAAGCAGGACTTCTTTTATTTAGGAGTTATGGCAATAATAACATCATTTTTAGGTTGGTTTATTGAAAATTTTGCTAAATTTTGTGGTGGTGGAAATATTGATTCTAGATTTCATATACTTCCCTTTATATCTGTATATGGATTAATAGTATTTGCTGTATATTTATTAATAGGTAATCCTAATGATATAACTATGTTTGGAAAGCATTTATTTAAAGAAAAAAGTAAAAAGAATGCAATATTGTCTAATATTACCACTCTACTATTAATATATTTTGCTGTTTTTTTTGGAGAATTAATTGTAGGTAATCTATGGAATATACTATTTGGTGTTAAACTATGGAATTATAGTCATCATCTAACACACGTTACACAATTTACCAGTATAAGATCAGCATTTAGCTTTGGAACATTAGCATTTATTTTAGTTAAATATATTTACTACCCTTCACTAAATTATTTAAAAGCACATATGAGTTATAAAACAGCAAAACTTTTAACATGTATAATATATCCTCTAATTATAATAGATTCATTAGTAATGTATATAAGTATTATATTTTTCCATAAAGCTCCAGTATATTGGCACTTAAAGCTAAAATAATTTTAAATTTCTAGTGTTTAATAGTTAAAACAATTAACCAAAATCTCCTATTGTAAATATTATATTATGAAAGGAGATTTTTTTATGAACAATGAATTTTGCACAAACATGTCTTTAAATAATCAATGTGGATGCAATAGTTGTAACTTTTGCCCTCCACCAAGACCAATGCCACCATGTAGACCAACAACTATAACTGTTGGAACAACTACTACTGGTGCTCCTGGTAGTGAGGCTAGTGTTACTAATGTAGGCACACCTACTAATGCTATTTTAAATTTCACTATTCCTGCTGGTGAACCTGGAGCTGCTACAATTGCAATAGGCACAACTACAACTCTACCAAGTGGAAGTAATGCAACAGTAACCAATACTGGTACAACTCAAAATGCTGTTTTAAACTTTGGCATACCTGCAGGACCTGCTGGTCAATCAGGCGAAGCAGCTACTATAACTGTAGGATCAACAGTAACAGGAGCACCTGGCACTCAAGCTATAGTAACTAATACTGGTACTGCTCAAAATGCTATTTTAAACTTTACTATTCCTGCTGGAATTCAAGGTGAAAAAGGTGAAAAGGGTGATACAGGAGAAACTGGTGCTGCTGGAACTAATGGAGCAGATGGCGAAAATGCCACCATCACTATAGGAACAACTACTACTGGTGAACCTGGTACTGCTGCAAGTGTTACAAATAGTGGAACTGCAACAAATGCTATATTAAATTTCACTATTCCTGCTGGTGAACAAGGTGAAACTGGCCCTGCTGGAACTAATGGAACTAATGGTGAAAATGCTACCATAACTATAGGGACAACTACTACTGGTGAGCCTGGTACTGAAGCAATAGTTACCAACACTGGCACTGATACAAATGCTATATTAAACTTCACTATTCCTGCTGGAGCTACTGGTTCAACTGGTCCTGCTGGTGAACAAGGTGAAACTGGCCCTGCCGGTGAAGCTGCAACTATAGAAATTGGAACTGTAACTACTGGAGAAGCAGGCACTGAAGCAAGTGTAACCAATACAGGAACTAATACAAACGCCATATTAAACTTTACCATTCCTCGTGGAGAATCCGGAGATACAAGATATGGTGATGCTGTAGGTCCTTTAGCAACAGGAGTTGAACTAATCAATGTCGTTGAAAAAGTTAACGAGTTAATAACTTCATTAACAAAAGCTGGCTTTTTAAGATAAAAAAAAGGCTATTAGGAATTAACTAATAGCCTTTTTTTATTTACTCTCTTTTTGTTAATTTTTTAGAGAATATTAAAATAAGACCTATTAAAATAACAAATACAACTACACTTGCCCAAAAAGAATGAAAAATATAATATCCTAAAGTAGATGCGCTTAAAACAAATATTGTACCATTCAATACATTAAGCCTATTTAACAAAATATCTACAAGTGAAGGAAGTACTAAGAAAATAAACCAATAATTATTAAAATTAAAATTTTTAATACTTAAGTGAAGTGCCAAAACTATTCCAAAAAGGATTAAATCTACTCCACATATGAATTTCAAATTAGTTGGGAAATATTTTTTCATATTACTCTTTACTCCTTGAGTCATATTCACCTGTAGCAGTATTGATTATTACATATTCATCTTGATTAATGAACATAGGCACTCTTAATTTATAACCTGTTTCTAAAACTGCATCTTTAGTAGCTCTAGTAACTGTATCCCCTCTAACAGCATCAGCAGTTTCTGCTATTCTTAGACTAACTTTTGCAGGCAACTCAATACCAACAACCTCTTCATTATAATAAGTAATAGTAGCAACCTTATTTGGTACTAAAAAATTAAGTTCCCATTCAAGTCTTGATTTTGGAATACTTACTTGATCATATGTATCATTATCCATAAATACAGCACTATCACCATCATCGTATAAATAAAGCATTGATCTTTTATCTAAATGTACATCTTCTACTTTATCGCCTGCAGTATAAGAGATTTCTGTAGTAGCCCCACTTCTTAAATTTTTAACTTTTACCTTTATTACCATTTGTCCTCTAGCACTCTTATTTCTATTAATATCTAATGCAAGATACAAATTATTCTCATAAATAAAAGTTGAACTTGGTTTCATATCATTAACTAATATCATTTTATATTCCTTCTTTCACTTAAATTTTAACAACTTTAGCATTTGTTGTAAATCCAGCAAATTATTTTTTTATATTTTTATGCGTAATTTTAATCATATTCTCTCTATTAAATTATAAAGGGGGATTTTTATGAATAAAGAATATATAAAAGAAGTATATAAAAACGATGAAGTAGAATTAGAAATAAAAGTAGATTTAGATTATGAAAGTGTATGGTTAAATCGTAAAGATATAGCAAAACTATTTAAAAAATCTATTGCTACTATTTCATATTATTTAAAGGAAGAAAATAATTTAGTATGTCAAAATTTTCAACATACTGGACCAGATGACAAAAAGTATTTAGTAAAACATTACTCACTAGAAGTAATAGAAAAAATAGGATATAAAATAAATGTAGATGTAACAAAAGATTTTATAAATTTTAGCAATAATTTATTAAATAAATTAAGAAATAAAAATGAAGAAAAGTGGCTTCCTATCGAGGTTTTTAGCGATGGCGATGTTAGATTAGAAGTTCGTGTTAGCCCAGATGATATTACTGTATGGTTATCACAAAATCAAATGGCACAATTATTTGGATGCACTGTAAGTAATATATCACTACATATAAAAAAAGTACTAGAAAACGAGTTTGATTCTTCTTCAGTTATTAAGAATTATTTAATAACTGCCCAAGATGGTAAA
>CAKORZ010000019.1 GCA_934101685.1 uncultured Bacilli bacterium | reverse complement strand
ATTATTAATACTAATGAAGTAGCATTAACTGCTGGTAAGTTATCTTCACTTATTAGTTATGGAATTCAAATATTATCATCTTGTATGATGCTTTCTATGATATTTGTAATGTTATCAATGTCATTAACATCTGCGAAAAGAATAGTAGAAGTACTAGAACACAAATCTATTTTAACTAGTCCTGAAAATGGTATTAAAGAAGTTAGTGATGGTAGTATTGTCTTTGAAAATGTTTCATTTAAATATGCTAAAGATGCAGAAAAATATGCTTTATCTGATATTAATTTAAGTATTAAATCAGGAGAAACGGTAGGTATTATAGGAGCAACTGGTTCATCTAAAACTACATTAGTGCAACTTATTCCTCGTTTGTTTGATACAACTAAAGGAAGAGTTTTTGTAGGTAATAAAGATGTAAAAGAATATGATTTAAAAGCACTTAGAGATCAAGTCGCAATGGTTTTACAAAAGAATGTTTTATTCTCAGGAACAGTTAAAGATAATTTGAAATGGGGAGATAAAAATGCTAGTGATGAAGAAATAGTTAGAGTATGTAAACTAGCTCAAGCAGATGAATTCGTTTCTAAATTTAGCGAAGGCTATGATACTTATATTGAACAAGGTGGAACAAATGTATCTGGTGGACAAAAACAAAGACTATGTATTGCTAGAGCACTATTAAAGAAACCAAAAATATTAATCTTTGATGATTCTACTAGTGCAGTAGATACTAAAACTGATGCTTTAATTAGAAAAGCAATGAAAGAAGAAATACCAAATACTACTAAAATAATAATTGCTCAAAGAATATCTTCTATTCAAGATGCAGATAAGATAGTTGTTTTAGATAGCGGTAAAATAGTAGATGTAGGAACTCATGATGAATTATTAAAGAATAGTGAAATATATAAAGAAGTATATTATTCACAAGTTAAATCTTCTAATAAGAAAGGAAGTGAGTAAAATGGCTGGTGGTAGAATGAATATGAGAAGAGGAATGGGAGGACCTAAAGTAAAGGTTCCTAAAGGCACATTCAAAAGATTAATAAAATATGTATTTAAAAAATATAAATGGCAATTAATTATCGTAATGATTTGCTTAATATTAAGTGGTGCTGCTGGTACAGTTGCTTCAACCTATACTCAACAAATAGTAGATGATGTAATAACTCCTGGTATTAGTAATGGATTTGCTAGTGTCAAAGATAAGCTAACTTCAATTATATGTTCTATGATATTTATATATAGTTTAGGAGTATTAGCTTCATTAACATATAACCAGTTAATGGCAGGTGTAACTCAAGGCACTTTATATAATTATAGAAAAGATATGTTCAATAAAATGCAAGATTTACCAATTAGCTATTTTGATACACATGCTCATGGAGAAATAATGAGTACATACACTAACGATACTGATGCATTAAGACAATTAATTGGTCAAAGTTTACCTAGTATTTTTATGTCAGGGATACAAATTGCTGTTGTTATTGGAATGATGTTATCTTTTAGTTTATGGTTAACTTTAGTTATGTTAGGCTGTACAATTATTATGTTCTTTGTTGTTAAAAAAGTAGGTGGCGCTAGTTCTAAATACATGGTAGCTCAACAAAAATCTTTAGCAGATGAAGAAGGATTTGTTGAAGAGATGATTAAAGGACAAAAAGTAATAAAAGTATTTACTCATGAAGAAGAATCAAAGAAAGACTTTGATAAATTAAACGAACAATTATTTAAAGATAGCGAAACTGCTAATAAGTATGGTAATATTCTTATGCCAATATTAGGAAATATAGGTAACATAACTTATGTTTTAGTAGCTTTTATTGGTGCTTTCTTAGCATTGCATGGAGCTAAAAATATATCTTTTAGAGGATTATCTGTTTTAACTCCTGGAATTATAATTTCCTTTTTATCATTATCAAGACAATTTTCTCAAACAATAGGTCAAGTTTCACACCAAGTATCAATGGTAGCAATGGGGCTTGCAGGTGCTAGTAGAGTATTTGCTTTACTTGATCAAAAAGAAGAAATAGATGATGGTTATGTTGTGCTTGTAAACGCTAAAAGAAATGAAGATGGAACTGTTAGTGAATGTGAAGAAAAAACAGGATTATGGGCATGGAAGCATTATCATAAAGATACTGATACAACAACTTATGAAGAATTAAAAGGAAAAATAGAATTTGAAGATGTTGATTTTAGTTATGTTGAAGGAAAACAAATTTTATTTGATATAACAATGCATGCAAAGCCAGGACAAAAGATAGCACTAGTAGGAGCAACTGGAGCAGGTAAAACAACAATTACTAATTTAATAAATCGTTTTTATGATATTCAAGATGGTAAGATAAGATATGATGATATAAATATTAAAAAGATAAAGAAAAAGAACTTAAGAAAGTCCTTTGGAATGGTATTACAAGATACAAATTTATTCACTGGAACAGTAATGGAAAATATTAGATATGGTAAATTGAGCGCTACTGATGAAGAATGTATAGAGGCTGCTAAACTTGCAAATGCTGATGATTTTATTACTAGATTACCAGAAGGTTACAATACAATGTTAACTAATAATGGTGCTAATTTATCTCAAGGTCAAAGACAATTATTATCAATAGCAAGAGCAGCAGTCGCAGATGCACCAGCTATGATCCTAGATGAAGCAACATCTTCAATTGATACAAGAAGTGAAAAACTTGTTCAAGATGGAATGGATAAGTTAATGAAGGGTAGAACAGTATTTGTTATAGCGCATAGATTATCTACTATTCATAATTCTGATGTTATTCTAGTAATGGATAAGGGAAGAATTATTGAAAGAGGAAATCATGAAGAATTAATAAAACAAAAAGGAACTTACTATAAACTATATACAGGTAAGTTCGAATTAGAATAGATGCTTAAAAAGCATCTTTTTTTATGCAAGAATCTTCTTTAATAAAGAATTTACCATTGTAAGTAAATCTTCTTTAGTACAATTATTATCAGTAGTAAGCCACCAAACAGCAAGAGCAGTCAAACCACCACTAAAGAATCTAGAAGCCATTTCAATAGGGAAGTTTATATTTATTCTATCTTTATTTTTATTAATTAAATATCTAATACTTCTATTTATAGATTCTACAATAATGGTTTCATATGTTTTATTTCTAATATTATTAATAGCAACAGTAATCCTTTCCTTATTAGCAATTAAAAAATCAACTGTTCTCACTGCCATCATTTCTAACATCTCTTGAAGAGTATAATTCTCTTCATTTTCAACTATTGATAAAAATAAATCATTTTCTATATCATCAATAATAGCGTAAAACACTTGTTCCTTGCTTTCAAAGTGATTATAAAAAGTAGCTCTTTTAATCATTGCTTCTTCGCAAATATCAATTACATTTATTTTATCAATTGATCTTTCTGTTAATAGTCTCATAAAAGCATTTATAATTTGCTTATCAGTTCTATTAAACTTTTTACTTAACATTTCTTCCATAAATACTCCTTCTTTCTAGACAATCTGAATAAAATGTCCAATATATATACAACATAAAAATAATGTTAAATTAAATATGTTGTCTTTTTATTAAAAATAACATATTATTGGACATGTGTCAAATAAATTGACATATGTAAATTAAAAAGGGGCGATTAAATGAGTATTATTGAAGTAAACAATTTAACCAAAGATTATGGCTCAGGAAGAGGAGTTTTCAATGTATCATTTAAAATTAATAAGGGAGAGGTATTTGGCTTCTTAGGTCCTAATGGTGCAGGAAAATCTACTACTATAAGACATTTAATGGGATTTTCTAAACCACAAGAAGGATCAACTAAGATATTTGATAAAGAAACTTTCCAAAAGTACGATGAAATCCTTAATAAAGTTGGCTATATTCCTGGTGAAATTGCCTTGCCTGCAGGACTTACAGGTTGGGAATTCATTAGAATGATGCAAGATTTACAACACATTCATAATGAAGAACAATTAAAAAGAATGTTAGAGATGTTTAAACTAGATGACATTACTTTAAAAGGTGAAACAAAGAGAATGAGTTTAGGAGTAAAAAGAAAACTTGCTATTGTTACAGCCTTTATGAGTGATCCAGATGTTTTAATACTAGATGAGCCTACTAGTGGACTTGATCCAGTTATGCAAGAAACATTTATTGAGTTTATAAAAGAAGAAAAAGAAAGAGGAAAAACAATTCTTTTGTCTAGTCATATCTTTAGCGAAGTAGATGCAACTTGTGATCGTATAGCTATTATAAAAGATGGAAAAATAGTTTCAGAGTTTATTGCTAATGATTTAAAACATGCTACTACTAAATACTATGAAATAAAGTTTGCAACTAGTAATGATTATAAAAACTTTATTAAAGAAAGTAGTAAAGAAAAAGACATATATAAGATACTAGATAAAGATGAAAATAATGATTATGCTTTTATTGCTACTAGTGATGATAAGATAAATAAAGTAATAGAAGTATTATCAGATTATTCTTTAAAAGAATTTAGTAATAAAAAAGAAACATTAGAGGATTACTTTATGAAATTCTATAAAGAAGAAAAAGATTTTGGAGGTGCTTTATAATGGATGAAGTAATAGTTATAGAAAACCTTACAAAAGATTATGGTAATAATCAAGGAATATTTGATATAAATCTTACTATTAAAAAAGGTGAAATGGTAGGATTTGTAGGAACAAATGGAAGTGGTAAGACAACTACTATTAGAAACATTTTAGGATTTGTTAAACCAACAAGTGGACATGTGTATGTAAATGGGTTAGAGTCATGGAAAAATGCTAGTGAGATAGCAAAACATGTAGGATATGTTCCTGGAGAAATAGCTTTCCCTGATTTAAAAACAGGTACAGAATTCCTTAAATCTCAAGCAGATTTCTATGGATTAAAAGACATGAGTTACGCTAATGAATTAATTGAAAAATTACAACTAGATCCAAGAGCTAATTTAAAAAGAATGAGTAAAGGTATGAAACAAAAGACAGCTCTAGTAGCAGCCTTAATGAATAATGCTGATATTATTATTCTAGATGAACCTACAACTGGACTTGATCCTTTAATGAGAGTAGCATTCTTAAATATAATAAAAGAAGAGCATAAAAAAGGTAAAACAATATTTATGAGTAGTCATATGTTTGAAGAAATGGAACAAACATGTGATAAAGTAGCTCTAATTAGTAATGGACATATTATTGATATTGCTAATATGAATGATATAAAGAATAGACCTAGTAAAGACTTCAAAATAGAATTCAATAATAAAGAAGATTTTGATAAATTTAATGAATTTGGTTTTAAAACTATAAGAGTTCAAAAGCAATATAATCAAGTTACAGTTAATGTTAAAAATGAAGAAATAAATGAATTATTTAAAAAGCTAAAAGGATTAGATGTAAAGTTTATGTCAGAAGTTAAATATACCTTAGAAAAACATTTTAAAGAAGTATTAAAAAAGAAAGAAAGGAATGATAAAAATGTTTAGTAAAGCTTTGTTTAAACAATCATGTAAAGCTAATGGAATAATGTGGGCTATCATCACTGTTGCAGTATGTTTTATGTTATCATGCGTAATACTTATTAGTGGTGGTGGAAGTATTGGTGAAGTTAAAGATTCTATGCAAGACACTATTATTAAAGAAGAAATAGAAAGTCAAATGGAAGCAAGAGCTATTAATTATTACAATATAGCAAATGAAGGATTAATGACTTTTGATAGTTCATTTACTAGTAGCTTACAAGCTGCAATGACTTATAATGCTAAATTTGAAGCATGGCTTGCAAATGAACCAAGTAGAAGTAACTATGAAAATGATGAAGAATACGCTAGTGCTGCTTTAACTTGGAAAAATAGTATGCCTCAAGCAACAGTATTAGTAGAACAAGCATATTTAAAGAATTTCAATGATTGGAAAAATAGTATGCCAGTTCAAAGTGATTATGAAACAGTAGAAGCATATACCCAAGCATTAACTGTTTGGAATGCATCTAAACCAGTTGGAAATACAGGAGTAGTAAAAGCAGCTTATTTAGTAGGATTAAATAGTGTAAAAGAATTAGAGTTAAAAAATGCAAAAGGAATTAATAAAGAAGCTACTGAAGATTCAACAGAATATAAAGAATTATTAGGAGTAGTAATGTACAATATTAATCCATCTAATGAATTTGATAGCTTTTATACTAGCTTAAATGAAGATGTTCCTTCTACCTATGATGTTATGAGTTTAGTAAGTAATGCAACTGATTCATCATACTTAACTTCAGATGAAAGAATAGCTTATATTACTAGCAGATCTGAAGAGTGCTCATCAATCTTTTTAGCAGGTAATATGAGCAGTGAAGAAAATGTTAATTTAATGTTATCTCAACTTGCAAAATATAATGTAACTAAAGAAAAATATGAAGCATTTGGCTACAATTATACTGGAATTAAACACATAGCAAAAACAACATTATTATCATATAAAACAAGATATGAATATGAAATGAAGTTAATTAATGATAAGAAAAATAATGGTGAATACGCAAATGAAGAAGCATATAAAGAAGCAATACTAACTATGCAAAATACTTTAAAGGGTGATTTATCAAATAGTTTATTATCATCATTACCAAGCAGTGTTAGTGAAGCTTTACAAGAAGTAGGTCAAATGGATTTATTTGGCTTAATAGTTGGTTCTATCTTCTTTAAAATGGCTGGATTATTATTGCCAATAATATATTTAATCATGGTATCTAATAACTTAATTGCAGGACAAGTTGATAGTGGATCAATGGCTTATGTATTATCTACATCTACTAAAAGAAAACAAGTTGTATTTACTCAAGCAATCTTCTTAGTTGGTTCATTATTTGCTATGTTTGCACTTACTTCAATTACTAGCTGCATATGCTTATCACAAGTATTAGATAAAGTAGAAACTAGCTTAACATATGGTAAAGTATTACTATTTAACTTAGGCGCATTCATTGTATTATTTGCAATGTCTGGTATTTGTTATTTTGCTTCTTGCTATTTTGATAGAAGTAAATATTCTATGTCAATTGGTGGAGGAATTAGTATGTTCTTCTTAGTTGCTACAATGTTAGGATTATTTGGTTCAAAAGTAATTCCTTCAATAGTAAGATTAGATGCCTTAAATAACTTTAACTATGTTTCAATTATATCTTTATTTGATACAATATCTATAATTAATGGAACACATGCCTTTATTTGGAAACTATGTATCTTAGTAGTTATTGGACTTGTAGGATATATACTTGGATCTATTAAGTTTAAGAAAAAGGATTTACCTCTATAATACAAATAAGGTCGAAAGACCTTTTTGTTTTATAACAAAATTGACTTCTATTTAAATAATTATTAATATTTAAGTAAAGGAGAGATAGTATGAAATTAAATGAACTTTTTATAGAAAAAATGAATTATGATTTTATAAAAAGAGAATTAATAGTTAATTTACAAGATATAAATAAAAATAATGTGATATTAAAATTTATTAATGTGAATGATATTTTTTATTTTAATAATGATAGTAAAAAAATTGAAAATGATGAAAAAATAAATTTTATTGATTGTAATAGTGTTTTAAAAGTTAATGAAAAAATAAATATTACATTTGATGATTATATAAGTATTAATGTAAAAACAAAAGAAACTAAAATAAACACTACAAAAAGAACCATTATATTTAATTATATGTTAGATAATGATATACATGGTCTTGATTATCCTTTATATATTAGTGCTTCAAAAGTATTATTAAATGATAAAGAAATAGATTTATAAAAGTTAATTAGGGATTGTTATTGCAGCAATCTCTTTTTATTTTCTCTAATTCTTTTTCTAACTCTTTAATTCTTTTAGCAAGTTCTACTCTACTAGGACCATTAGGCTGCAAATTGATTGCTTGAGCACTTGCTGTTAAAAGTACTTGTCCAATAAGTTCAAAAAAGTTTCCTAATGAGTTTTGCTCATTTACGGTTGTGCTAGGTATAAGTAGTATTCCAATAGCGCATCCTAAAATAGTAAGTTCATACTCATTTAATGATAAAAGAAGGCCAACAAAAGCATTACAACTCATATCTCCAAACTCATACGCATTATCAGTTGCATTGTTCATTTTATTAACCTCCTTCTATAAAAATATATAAAAAAATAATAAATTAGATTACTTTTACTTGATTTCAAGCTTTGATAGTATTATTATGATAATAACAAAATGATAAAAAGAGGTGAAAGCATGACTGAAGAAGAATTTTTGAAAAATTATGATAGCAGTATTTATAAGAAACCATCAGTAACAGTAGATATGTTAATATTTACTATACTAGATGAGAAAAGTGCAAACTATCGTAAACTAGATGAAAAAAAATTATCAGTTTTATTAGTAAAAAGAGGTGGACATCCTTATTTAGGAAAATGGGCATTACCTGGTGGATTTATTAATATGAATGAATCACTTGAAGAGAGCGCTATTAGAGAATTAAAAGAAGAAACTAATGTTGATAATGTATATTTAGAGCAATTATATACATATGGTGATATTAATAGAGATCCTAGAGATAGAGTTATAAGTTGTGCATATATGGCTTTAGTAAATAGTGATAAATTAAATGTTTTAGCGGGAGATGATGCAAGTGATGCTAGATGGTTCAATGTAGATTATAAATTAATAGAGCAAACTAAAAATAAAGAAAGTAAAGAAGTAAGAAAAATATATAAACTAACATTAACAAATGACATAGTTATTACTTGTAAATTAGAAGTAGTAGAAGTATATATTAATGGTCATAAAGAGAGAAAAGTTAATATTATAGATAATGGTGAGTTAGCATTTGATCATAGCAAGATTATAGGATATGCAATAGAAAGATTAAGAAATAAAATCGAATATACAGATATTGCTTTTAATTTAATGAATGAATATTTTACTTTAAGTGAATTACAGAAAGTATATGAAATAATTTTAGATAAAGAGTTATTAAAAGCTAATTTTAGAAGAAAGATAAATCATCTAGTTATTGAAACAAATAAGTATAGTGATAAAAAAGGAGGATTTAGACCCTCCAAGTTATTTAAATTTAATTATGAATATGAAAGTGAGGAATAGATATGTATAACAAAAGTTTAGTAATGGATTATTATGAATTAACAATGGCTTATTCTTATTTTAAGGAAGGAAGAAATAATGAGATAGCATATTTTGATGTCTTTTATAGAAAGAATCCTGATAATGCTGGATTTGCTATTTTTTGTGGTTTAGAGCAAATAGTAGATTATTTAACAAATTTGCATTTTGATAAAGAAGATATAGAGTTTTTGAGAAGTAAAAATGTATTTAGTGAAGATTTTTTAACATATCTTTCTAATTTTAAGTTCAAAGGAGATTTATATTCATTTAAGGAAGGAAGTGTAATGTTTCCTTATGAACCTATAATGACTATAAGAGCAAATTTAGTTGATGCTCAATTAGTAGAAACTATGTTATTAATACAATTTAATCATGAAAGCTTAATCGCTACTAAAACAAATCGTATTGTTACTAGTGCAAGAGGAAGAAAAATAATGGAGTTTGGGGCAAGAAGAGCACATGGAGTAGATGCTAGTATATATGGGGCAAGGGCTGCTTACATTGCAGGAGCAGCAGGCTCAAGTAACACTATTTTAGGAAAAATGTATAATATGGAAGTAATGGGGACAATGGCACATAGTTATGTACAAAGTTTTGATACAGAACTAGCTGCTTTTAGAGCATATTGCAACACATTCCCAAATAATGCATTATTATTAGTTGATTCATATGATACTCTAAAATCAGGAGTACCAAATGCTATTATAGCTTTAAAAGAGTTAAAGGATAAAGGGTATAAACCTTTAGGAATTAGAATAGACTCAGGGGACTTAGCATACTTATCTAAAAGGGCACGTAAGATGCTTGATGAAGCGGGACTAACAGAATGTATTATATGTGTTTCTAACTCACTTGATGAGTATTTGATTAAAGAACTTATTATCGAACAAGAGGCACCAATTGATCTTTTTGGGGTTGGAGAAAGATTAATTTGTGCGAAGAGTGACCCAGTATTTGGAGGAGTATACAAACTAGGCGCAATTGAAAAGGATAGCGTAATAACACCTAAAATTAAATTAAGTGATAATGTTAGTAAAATGACTATACCTGGCTTTAAACAAGTTTATAGATTATATGATAAAACTGGTTTTGCTAAAGCAGATTTAATTACTTTACGTGATGAAACATTAGATAATGGGGACATTGAAATTTTTGATCCTAACTTTACTTATAAAAGGACAATAATAGAAGATGCTAAAGTTAGACCAATGTTAAACATTATTATTAAAGATGGAAAATTAGTTAATGAATTACCTTCTTTAAAAGAAATAAAACAATATGTACAATTAGAGTTAAAAACATTATATGATGAGATAAAAAGGTTTGATAATCCACATACTTATTATGTAGATTTATCTCAAAAACTATGGGACTTAAGAAATGATTTGATTCATAAATATAAGAAAATTAATTAGATTTATTATAATTTGAATATTTAATACTTTTATTATCATTAAATGGCTTAGGATCATATTTACTTTCACAACAACATTTCTTTACTTTATTAGGATCTTGCTTTTTGGGACTATATGAATAATTATTTTTATTCACTTTTATTCCTCCTTTCTTACTATAAGATATGTTGTAAAAGAAAATAAATGTGGTCTTTTATAATGGTCTTATTAAAATAGGCTTTTGCGAATATAATATTAAAGTAATAATTTATATTTAAATAATATGAGTAAAAATAAAAAATGATATAATATTAATAAAATAAGGGGGATAAAATATGAAAGTATTATTAACAGGTGGTTTAGGGTACATTGGCTCACATACAGCAGTGTGCTTACTTGAAAATGGGTATGAGGTTGCTATTATTGATAATTTAAGTAATAGTAAAGTTACAGTAAAGGATGCAATTGAAAAAATAACTAATAAAAAGGTTAGTTTAGATATTTTTGATTTGTGTGATAAAGAAAAGTTAGATGAGTATTTTAAAAGTAATAAAATAGATGCAGTAATTCATTTTGCTGGTCTTAAAGCTGTAGGTGAATCAGTAAGTGTTCCATTAAAATACTATGAAAATAATCTAACATCTACAATAAATTTGATAGAGTGTATGCAAAAATACAATGTTAATAATTTAATATTTAGTTCATCTGCGACAGTATATGGTGGTAATAACAAAGTGCCATTTACTGAAAATATGCAAACAGGTGCTACAAATCCATATGGAAGAACAAAGTTATTTATTGAAGAAATAATAAAGGATGTATGTGTAGCAAATCCTAAATTTAAAAGTATTATTTTAAGATATTTTAATCCAGTAGGAGCTCATGAAAGTGGACTAATAGGAGAAAATCCAAATGGAAAGCCAAATAATTTAATGCCATTTATTGCTAGAGTAGCAACAGGGAAACTTGATGAATTAAAAATATTTGGAAATGATTATCCTACCATTGATGGAACAGGAGTAAGAGATTACATTCATGTTTGTGATTTAGCAAGTGGCCATGTGGTTGCTCTTAAAAAATTCGATACTTTAAAGGGATATGAAATTTATAATTTAGGTACAGGTAAAGGAATATCAGTGCTTGAAATGGTTAATGAATATAATGCAGTATGCGGTAATAAAGTAAAGTATTCTTATGCTGCAAGAAGAGATGGCGATATAGCAGAGTGTTATGCTAGTGCAACTAAAGCTGAAAAAGAATTGGGTTGGAAAGCAAAATATACTTTAGAGGATATGTGTAAGACTAGTTACAATTATGAAATAAATAACAAATAATAAACAATAAATAAAGGAAGCAGTTTATATGAAGAAAGTAGTAGAAAATGTAATAATACCAGTGCTGATAGTTATGATATCAATCTTTTTTGGTATAATTTTTAATGACTATAAATTAGGATTAATCACTCTAATGGCAGGCTTTTTAAATGCATATTATGCGGCAATTGGTAAATGGTATAATTATATATTTGGTATAATTTTTAGTTTAACATATAGCGCTACTTGTTATTACAATGGTTTGTATGGTTTTGCTATATTCACTGTAATATTTTATATACCTTTTCAAATATATGGGCTTGTAAAATGGAAGAAAAAGGAAGATGAAGATCATATTGTTAAAATAAAGTCTTTAACATTAAAGACAGGTATTTTATTAACTTTAGGTATTAGTGCAGGAAGTGCATTATTAGGATATTTATTAAATTTAATTCCTGGGCAACAATTATCATATTTGGACGCAACAAGTCAACTAGTAAATGTAGGTGGAGGTATGTTAAATGTTTTAGCATATAGAGAAGGTTGGTATGTATGGCTAGTAAATAATATCTTAGACTTGATAATATGGATTATTAATTTTGGAAAAAACTCTACATATTCAGAAATGATGTTAGTGGTATCTATTATATATCTTGTAATGAATATCTATGGTTTAGTTAATTGGATAATAATAGAAAATAAACAACGTAAAAAAATAGTGTGAAGTTTTTAAATTACCATGTTATAATACTTTTGTTAGGAGTTTTAATTATGAAATATGTGTATTTTGATATTGAATGTGCAAGCAATATAGATGGTAAAGCCAAAATATGTTCGTTAGGATATGTAGTAACTAACTCTTCTTTTGATATACTAGAAAAAGAAGATTTAATTATTAATCCTAATATTGAAAGAAAAGACTATAGTAGTTATGTAATGAAAAATATTGTTAAATATACTATTGATGAATTAGAATCTAAAGAAGCTTTTCCTTGCTATTATGAAAAAATAAAAAACTTGTTAGAAAATGAAGATCATATAGTGTTAGGATATGATGTTCATAATGACATAAAAGATTTAATGGATGAATGTGAAAGATATGAACTACCTATTATAAAAGTAAAAAGTTATGACGTTCAAAAAATATATAAAGATTTTTCTGAAGAAAAAGAATTTATATCACTTGGAAAACTAATGAAAGAGTTAAACATAGATTTA
This sequence comes from uncultured Bacilli bacterium, assembly GCA_934101685.1. Classification (GTDB taxonomy): domain Bacteria; phylum Bacillota_I; class Bacilli_A; order RFN20; family DUOF01; genus CALVUJ01. The sequence continues at coordinate 5,993 of CAKORZ010000019.1, read as the reverse complement.
AATTTATTTGTAGAGCATAATAGTGAAGATGATGCAGAAATGACTATGGTAGCATCTAGAGAAATATGTAAAAAAATGAATTGTGATATAGAGTACTTATTAAAAATTTATAAAAAGAAAATGGTAGATTATAAAAATTATAAAGACAATTCATCTAAACTAAAAACAAAATATATTGCTAAAGTAAAAGAGTTAAATAAGAATATTAGTGGCGAAACTATTAAAGTATGTTTTTCGCATTCTTTAAATATAGATAGATTAGATGAAAAGAAGAATTTTATTGAAAGAATTTATAAAAAAGGGTTTAGCTGTGAAACTAGTTTAACTAAATGTGACTATTTAGTTATAGGAAAGAAAAAAGATAAACTTGAAGAAGCATGTGACTATTTAGTTAGTAATGGTATTAAAGACATAAAAAAGGTAACATTGAAAGAGTTTATTGAATTGGTTAAAAATACCAATAAAAAGGTTAAAAGTAGGTAATATTAAGGGGGATAAAAAGTGAACTTTAAAATAAGAAATGGTATTTTTGAAGTGAACTATTTATCTAATAGTGCATTAGTTTTTAATAATAAAGCAAATAAAAATTGTACTTCTTATTTAAATAAGAAATTTTTAAATAAATCTACTTTATTATATAAATATAAAAATGGTAATTACTTTGTTTATTTGTATTCAGACGGAACTAAAATAAGATGTCCAATTAATGATAAGTTTTTACCTATTTTTCCTGAAATTATAAACTTAAAAATTACTAATAAAAGTCTTAGTAAAAGTAAAATATATTATGAATTAACTAGAGTTAATGGAAAAGAATGCTCTTTTAACTATGAATTTTTAAATAATTTAGAAAAGGGTAGTGAATTAGTAATTGGGGGTAATCCTTTAAGTCATAAAGATTTAATGCCTTTTTTAGAAAATATGAATAAAAAGGATATTATATGTAATTTAACTATTAATAAAATGGAGTTTATAAGTAATAAAAAACTTGTTCAGATGTTGATAGATAAAAAGTTAGTTAAAGGTATAAGTATTAATATAAGTGATTGTAAAGATATAGATAGTATAATAGATTTTTTAAGTAAAAATAATAATATAGTTATTAGTGTTATAAATGGAATAGTAGATGAAAAAATATTGGAGAAATTATTTGATAAAAATGTGAAACTTCAAATTATAGGATATAAATATACAAATAAAGGAAGGAACTTATTTTCTAAAAAAATAGAAAATAATATGAATTATTTAGAAAAAAATATTATGAAAATAATAAAAAGATTTAAAATTGTATCATTTGATAATGCTTCAATAAGACAATTAAAATTAAAAGATAAAATAGATAATTTTGAAGAACTTTATTTAGGAGATGAGGGAGATTTTTCTCTCTATATTGATTTAGTAAAAGGTGTGTATAGTAATTATTTAATTAATGATAGCAAGTATAAAATAAAAAAAGATATAAAAGAGATGTTTAAAGAAATTAAAAACAATAATAAAAAATATCATGTTGAATATTATTTATCTAAAGATAATAAAAAGATGTTGTTTGCAACTTTAAAAGAAGATTATTCATCCACTTTCTTTTTTGATGAGAGGAAAAATGATTGGGCTTTTGGAGGAGTTTCTTTTTTAGAAATAAAGAAAAATAGAAATCTTGAACCTGTAAATAAAGAAATAGCTTTTTCTATTAGCAACAAACATATTGAAGATTATTATGAGGAATATTTTGGAATAATTATAGATAAATAATAAAATATTAAAGTCATACTTTACATATAATGTAGGGGTGACTTTTTTATGAAGTATCATTTTATAGGTATTAAGGGTAGTGGAATGTCTTCTTTATCAATGTTATTAAAAGATAAAGGAGAAGAAGTACAAGGTAGTGATGTTAGTGAATATATATTTACTGAAGAAGAGCTAAAAAAAAGAAATATTAAAGTGTTAAGTTTTAATAAAGATAATTTTAATAAAGATTATATTGTAATAATAGGACATAAATTTATTAATAGTGATAATGAAGAAGTCAAAAAAGCAAAAAAAGAAAATGTTTATTATGAATATAATGACTTTTTAAGTAAATTTATAGAAAACTATTATAGTATTGCAGTTAGTGGAAGTCATGGTAAAACTACGACAACATCACTAATTGCACACATTTTAAGTGAAGTAGATGAATGTGGCTATTTAATTGGAGATGGTACAAGTCATGTTACTCCATTATCTAATTACTTTGTTTTTGAAGCATGCGAGCAAAAAGAACATTTCTTAAAGTATCATAGTAATATAGTTTTAGTTAATAATATAGATTATGATCATGTAGATTATTTTAAAAAAGAAGAAGACTATATAAATGCTTTTTATAAATTTATTAAACAAGCAAAAGATAAAGTTATAGTAAATGGTGATAATTATTATTTAAGTAATTTAAATGGTGTTTTAAAGTGTGGATTAGAAGACTATAATGATGTTATAGCTAGAAATATAGAAGAAGATAGTAGTGGTATAAGTTATGATGTATACTATGAAAATAAGTTTATAAAAAGAGTTAGCTTTCCTTTCTTTGGACATCATATGGTTTATAACACACTTGCAAGTATTAGTGTAGGATTGTATTTAGGCTTAAATATAGAAATAATAGAAAGTGGTTTAAACAAATTTAAATGTGTTAAAAGAAGGTTTAACGAATTAGTAGAAAATAATAACATTTATATAGATGATTATGCTCATCATCCTAGTGAAATAAGAGCCACTATTAATGCAGTAAGACAAAAATATAAAAATAAAACACTAATAGCTTTTTTTAGAGGAGATAGATACTCTAGAGTATATACATTTGCAAGACAAATAGCAGAATCACTATCCTTATCAGATTTAGCATATATTTTACCTTTTCCATCATGCAGTGTTAAAGAAGAAGGAATAGATATAGATGAAACATATTTATGCTTATTTAGTAATAAAGTCAAAACTTTAAATGAAGAAGAATATAAAAAAATATGTGAAATAAATGATGCTGTATATTTATTTATGAGTTCCAAAAATATGAATGATGTAAGAAATAAAATAATAGAGTTAAAAAGAAAATTTAGTAAATAATAAATATGACGATGTTATAGAAAGAAATGTATTAAAAAGGGTGATTTAAGTGTTATTATGTAACAAAAAAACGATGTGTTTGTTACTTGGTGTAGGACTTGGAGTAGGTGCAACTTATTTGTACACTACCTCTAATAGTGCAGATCAAAAAGTTAGATGTTTAAAAAGAAAACTTAAAAAAGTAGAAAAGCAAATGAAAGACTTTTTAAACAACTTAAAGCCAGATCAAATGCAAAAGTATAAAAAAGAATTAGAAACAAAATACGAAGAAATTAAAACTAAAATAGACAATTTAACAGTCAAAGATATGAAAAATAAAGCAAGTGATGCTTTAGATATAATTAAAGAACATATAAAACTTCTTTCTAGTAAAATAACTTCTTTAACTAACTCAAATAGTTCAGAAAATAGCGATAGTTAAAGAAAAAAGTAAACATCGTCTTTATATATAGGAGGGTTAAGAAAATAAATTCTTAACTCTTTTTTTAATATGAACAAAATTTCACACAATATATGAATAATAATTCATATTAGATTGACATTTTATATTGATAGAATTAATATGAAGGTAGAAATACATAAGGGGATGAGTTGTATGAAAAGGAGTATAAATATGCATTGTAATTTTATAAAAATGCTAAAATATCTTATTTTCATAATAGTTTGCTTTTTTGTGGAATTTATGTATGGATACACAAAAACTTTAGCAGTTGATGTAAAATTAGCTACTGATGGTAACACAGATGCGACAAGTAAAAAACCTGTACTTATAAAAGTAAATAATGGAAAAATATTTGGAATATATGTATATTTAAATGATGAAGAAGTACTTTATGTACAATCAATAGATACTTATAGAGGACAAGCATGGTATAATAGTGGTAATTCTAGCGCTAGAAAGAGCAACAATCGTAAATATGGCATTTCTTCACCAATGACTGAAGAATTTGAAAAAACTTTTACAGTGTCATCATCTAGGACACAAAGGGCAGATTTTAGTAATACATATATTAAGGAATACACTATAAAGATTTATAGTAATAGTTCTGCTGCTAATGCTGGTAGCAAAACAGAAACAACAATTAATCTTACTAAGCTTTCAAATGATTTTAAAAAGAAATTATGCTCAGCATCACATACATATGGAAAATTGGATTTAAAAGTAAAAGTGAAGGATGATAATAAAAAAGATATAATAAGTAGCGCAAAAACTATAACTGTTACTGATTATTGCGGGCCTGAAATTTCACTATCATCATCTTCAAAATATGTACGTAAATCCTCATCTAATATTATTACTGCAAAAATAACTGATGATGGTAGCCATATAGACTCAAATCAAAAACTAGTTAAATCTAATATAGTGTTGTCTGGAGATAAAAGTGGTTGCAATGTGACTTTGAAAGAGACAACATCAACTTCAGCTTCTATAGTGTTAAGCGGATGTTCTTCAAATTCTGGTTCAGTAACTGTATATATAAAAGAAGATTCAATTAAAGATACATATTCAAACTATAATTTGGCGTCAAACTCTTTAGATATAGTAGTAGATAATGTAGCTCCAACAATTAAAATAACATTACCAGATAATTATAACAAATATAGAAAATCCCAAAAAATTTCTGTTACCATGGAAGATGATACTAGTAAAGTTAATAGTGAAACATCTTATTATTGCTTAAGTACGAATAGTTCAAAGGATAAATGTGATGGTGAAAGTGAAAATATAGAAGAAAACAAATGGATAAAATTTACTGGTGATAGTTTTGAAATTAATAGTTTATCAGGAAAATATTATGTTCATATAAAAGTAAGTGATAAGGCAGGAAATGTTGGCTATGGTTCTTCATCTGAAAAAGTATATTTAGATAATAAAAAACCAGAAATAGAAGGAACATTAAACGCAGGATTTACTAGTTGGACTAGTAATACTGACATATCATTTACTGTAAAAGATGAGCATAGTGGAGTATCAAAAGTTAAAATATGTTATTCAGAAGGAATAAAAGGAAAAGATGATGATATAAAATACAATACTTGTAAAGATACTGATGTATACTTAAAGACATTAGATGCGAAAAATTCTGAAACTGTGACATTCAAATTACCATATAAGTTTAAGGAAGGAATATATTTATGCGTCTTTATGTTTGATAGCGTTTTAGAAGATGATAAAAACGAAGAAAAAATATGTGGTGCATTTGAAATAGATAATTATGGACCTGAAATTAATATTCAAACTTCGTATAAGAATAAAAATGATGTAGAATTAAAGGCTTCAGGAGAATTAGATACATTACCAAAAATAATTGGTAAAAACTATTTTAATCCAGATGATATAATTAAGTATAAACTTATAATTATCGATAATACATTAGGAATTAGTAAAAATCTTAATGTTGATTCGATTGATAGTATGATACAAAAAAATAATTATAATAATTCAATTTCTTCATGTGCTTTAAAAGTGATATCAGTTACACCATTATCAACTAGAACTGAAAATAGAGATAACGCAAATGTTGAAGTAGTAACAAAATTAGAAGTTGTTTATGAAGTTAATTGTACAAGCTCAACAAAGTTGAAATTATCATTTTCTATAAAAGATGAGGCAGAAAATGATCCAGAATCTGTTAGTTATGGTGAATATTTTAGTGAATTCTATATAGATGGAAATGGTGGAGTAACAGTAGGTGGAGGAGAAGCAATTGATGGAAACTTTGGTGGACTATTTGATATAATTAAAAAGAAAGATAATACAGCTCCTCAAAGTAAACAAATAGAAATAATAGAAGAAGTAGAAATAGTAGAAGTACAAATAAAAGATGATAAAGTGGAGATAAATGTAGTAGAGGATGAAGATATAGTTAATGTAGAATATAGTGTAGAAAATG
>CAKORZ010000018.1 GCA_934101685.1 uncultured Bacilli bacterium | reverse complement strand
GAGTAAAGAAAAAGATTGGCTGGTAACCAATCTCTTATCATAGTTTGATAACTTTACACAAAGTTTTTTACACTCTCTTACCTTTTTGAATTGTTTTCTTTTTTCTTAGTTTTAATATTAATTAGTGTCTCCATAGCATCATTTTTAATAATTTCTCTTGTTTCTTTAATCTTTTTTAATGCTTGTATATCTTTTGAAACAATCTTTTTTTCATCATCTGACAAGAGATTAAAAACTTCTGAATTGCATTTTACTGCATCAAGTAAAAATTCTCTACTATTTCTTAATTCAGTAGAAACATACTTTATAGCTTTTGCATTATTTTCTATTGCCTTTAAAGCTACTTCTTTATCACTTCCTAAGGAAAGAGTATATCTTAAAGCAGTTCCATCTATTCCAACTGCTTTTAAAATAACATCTTTATCATTTATTAATTCAAAAGAAGCACGGCTTAAAGCATTTACATTAATTTCTACTGCCTTTAGCATAAATTCTTTATTACCTTTTAGTTCTTTAGAAGCATAGCTTAAAGCATATATTTCAGTCTCAATTGATTTTAAAACTACTTCTGCATTATTCTTTAATTCATCTGAGGCATATTCTAGCAAAAAACCACTTTTTTCTACAGCTTTTAAAACAACTTCTTTATCATTTCTTAATTTTTCTGATACATTCTTTAATAAATCTGGCCTTTTTTCTATAGCTTTTAAAGCAATTTCTTTATCATCTCTTAATCTTTTAGATGCGCATATTAAGGCACTTCCTGAATTCTCAATTGCTTTTAAAACTACTTCTCTATCATCCTTTAATCTATCAGAAGCACATTCCAATATAACTCCATTATTTTCTACTGCTTTTAAAACTACTTCTTTATCATCTCTTAATCTTTTAGATGCGTACATTAAGCTACTTCCTGAATTCTCAACTGCTTTTAAAACAATTTCTTTATCATCTTGCAATCTATCAGAGGCATACATAAGTACTCTTGCATTTACTTCTATCGCTTTTGAAATAAACTCCCTATCATCATCTAATTTATTATTAAAGATATACATATAATAACTATACGCATTTGCATCCTTTTCTATAAATTTTAATATGATGTCTTTATCTTTCTTTAATTCATCCGAAGCATATTCTATAGCATATACATTACTTTCTATAGCTTTTAAAACAACATCCTTGTCGTTTTTTAATCTATCAGAAGCATATATTAAAGCTGACCCGTTTTTATTTACTGCTTTTAAAACAACATCTTTATCATCTTTTAGTCTATTAGATGCATCTATTAATAATAAAGCATTTCTTTCTATTGCTTTTAGCATAAATTCTTTATCATCTTTTAATTCATCAGTAAAATAAGCGGGATATACAAATCCATTACCATCTTTTTCTATCAATTTTAATATGATGTCTTTATCTTTCTTTAATTCATCCGAAGCATATTCTATAGCATATGTATTACTTTCTATAGCTTTTAAAACTACTTCCTTGTCGTTTTTTAATCTATCCGAAGCATATATTAAAGCTAACCCGTTTTGATTTACTGCTTTCAAAACAATATCTTTATCATCTTTTAATTTATCAGAAGCATATTTCAGCATAAATCCATTATTTTCTACTGCTATTAACATAACTTCTTTATCATCTTTTAATTCATCAGTAAAATAAGAAGATATATCACTATCCTTATCTATTTCCATAATTTTTAATATGACATCTTTATCATGTTTTAATCTATCAGAAGCATATTTTATAGCATCTATATTATTTTCTATAGCTTTTAAAACAACTTCTTTATCATCACGTAAGTAAAAAGCATACATTAAAGCATTTCCATCGTGTTCAACTGCTTTTAGCATAACTTCTTTATTGTCTTTTAATCTATCAGATGCATATTTTATAGCATCTGCATTATTTTCTATAGCTTTTAAAACAACTTCTTTGTCATCTTTTAAACTATCAGATGCATATTTTAAAGCAAAACAATTTACTTTCACTGCTCTTAAAATAAAATCTTTATTGTTTCTTAGATTATTAGGAAACCCATTTATCAATAACATGTCTTTCCCGATTACTTTTAAAATAACATCTTCATCATTTTTTAATTCCTCAGGAATATATTCAAAATTATATATATTATCGTCTAATGCTTTTAGCATAAAATCTTTATACGATTCCTTTAAATATTCTGGATGAGACACGCAATATTTAATTGCTCTATCTCTATGTGTGTTTCCTCCATGTGATTTGTAATCTTCAAACTCAAATAAATCATATTCTAATTGCCTTATATCTGCTTCTTCACCATTCGCATACTTTATTAATCTTTTATTCCATTCTTCTTTTTCTATCCATTCTTTTGCATTTTTTATATCTTTATTGTTTAACAAGAAACTTTCCGCTACATCTCTATATTCTACTTCTAATTCTTGTAAGTTTCCATTTTCTATTCCTCTAACTTCATCTATTTCATCTCCACGCATTTTTACCGCAATATGGCATTTATTACTATTGTCTACAAAAACATAAAAGTCTCCAGTAGCTAAATGTTGTGCTGCTAGGCTTCTTGTACACCATGGGGTATCTTTTACTAATGCTGATAAACTTTTTGCATTTTCTAAATATTTCTCATTATTTGAAGTTTTTCCTTCAAATTTTATCCATCTTCCTTTTCCATATGTTTCTACATCATCTAAACTAATCCCATTCTTTTGTGCTATCTTATTAGAGTGTATTTCAAGTCCTGCATAATATAAATTTGCAAAATTACTATAATTATCTATATTTTCATATATCGTTTTTAAAACATCATCATTATATGACATGTGTCCTTGTATAGATTCATTTATTTTTCTTTCTTGTACAGATTTTTTTTGTTCATTTCCTGCATTTATTGATTTATATACTTTTGTTAATGTTTCATTTAATAAAAGATACTTAAATGATTCTTCATAATTTGTGCTTTCAATATATGTTGCTAAATGTTTATATTCTTCATATAGACGATTGCCTATATTAGTAGCTAATGTAGATAATACGCCTTCTTTATTAGATTTATAATGTTCAATATCTTCTCCTCTTGCCACAGATGCTTTTAGTTGTGATTCATATTCTCTTAGTACCTCTTCACTATGTGGATCTATTTTAAAATATTCAGGATTATTTTTTAAATCAACTAATCTTTTGTATTCATCGTGTATTGTTTGCTTTATTACTTCTTTCCTTGTCCTTTTATCTGAAGGTATTGTATGCTTCTTTCCATCATAATAATTAAGTATAAATAACTTATCCCACTTAGAAAAATCTTTGTATTGCTGCTCTATTTTTGTACTAAGTGTGATATTCATATACTTGCGATCATGTGAATACTCTATTTCACCTTTACTTACTATATATTCATATGCATTTTTTATTACTTCATCTATTGATACTGGTAACTCTAAGTTACTACTTATGTAATCTATAATTATTTCATTATCTAATATACCTTTATTTATTTCTCTATTTGTATATACTCCTGCATATTTTAAACTATATTCTTTTCTTAATTCTTCCATGTTTAAAACTGATGAATTTAGTAAAGTTTCTTTTATCTCTTTAAATTCTTTACTGTTTTCAAACTTATGCAATACTTCATGCTTATTTACTTTTTCTAATAATTCTATATCATATGCTTCATTTAAATATATTTTATTATCTTGAGTATATCCTATTGATAAACTGTCAATATCATTATAAAAATATGTTTCAATTCCTAAAGATTTATTATACTCAACAATTTCTTCCTTACTCATATAACTTACCTCCAGAAATTCTTTGTATAATTTCATCTTTGCTTATTCCCTTATCTAGCAAATATCTTATTTTATCTTGCATTCTAGTATATTCTTTTACCTTTTTTTCTTCTACTCTAACTATTGTTCCATCATATGATTTAACATATACGTATTTCATAGCAATCAACTCCAATACTATCTTTAATTTAAGTATATAATAAATTTTATATTTAATAAAATAATTATCGATACTTTTCAACAATTATATATAAAAAGAATTGGTTATTAACCAATTCTTCATTAATCTTATCTTTTTGAAGTATTTTCTTTTTTTTCAACTTCAATACTAGTTAGTGTCTCTTTTGTTTTTATAGCATTTTCCATAATAGTTTTTCGAACATTATTAATCATTTTAAATGTTTCTATATCCTTTGAAACAACCTTTTTTGCATCTTCTTCTAAGTACTCAAATACTTCGGAATTACATTTCATTGCATCAAGTAAAAATTTTTCATCCTCTTGTAAAGTAGGGGAAGCATAAATAATTGCAGATGGATCATTTTCAATTGCTTTTAAAACAAGTTCTTTATCACTTTTAAATTCATCAGGAACGTATTGTAACATACATATTTCTTTCTCAGACAATACTGCTTTATAAACTATATCCTTATCCTTTTTGTATTCATCTGGAAGACAAAAATAATAATTATAAGCATCTTCTTCTAATGCGTTAAGAGCAAAATCTTTGTATGATTTTTTAAATTTTTCAGGATGAGCTAAGCAAACTTCAATTGTTGATGTTCTTAAATTAATATTAGCGTATTCTGATGTTTTTATACTCTGATTGGCATCATCATAAGTCTTAAATTTAAATAAGTCATACATAAATTGTTCAAAATTATCTATTTCTCCACGCCTATATTTTTCTAGTCTATTTCTCCAGCTTCTTGTTTCCGAGTTTAGGCTCATTTTCTCTGTATCAATCATATTCTTTACCTCCTAATATGATGCTATAAAAAGTCTTTTTTACAAGGAATAATTTTTCAATAAATAACCCTTGTTATAATTAGTATATAATAAATTAAAAGATAAATAAAGTTATTATTTAGATTTCCAACATTCAACTTATTTAATATATCTATCTTGAAAATAAAAAAAAGAATTAGTTATTAACCAATTCTTAAAATAATTTTTTAAATTTTATTAACAATAAATACTATATAAAGTATCAATAATTACATTAATTATAGCTTTCTTAGATTCTTCTCTTTTAGGCTTTGTAATAGTTATAACTTTACTATAAAACTTCTTTTCTACTAATTGATATATAGAGAAGTAAACTATACCGCCTTTATTTTCAATAGGATCTTCTAAGTTTAAATTACCACTAATACCTATACCAATATCACTGCCTGTTAATTGTGAAATAGCTTTAGCCATTGCTTTAGATGTTTCTATACTATAAACACCAAATCTATCGATAATACGTGCATCTACTCCCATTTTTATCTTATATTCATTAGAATAAGTAATCGCTCCATAATGAAACACTTCACTAGCTCCTGAAATGTTTGTAATAACACTTCCAAGTCCTCCACCAGTACAAGATTCCATCGTAGATATTGTATGATGCAAGCTAGTCATTTTTTCAATTACTTTTTTTAGTTCTTCATACTTTACATTCATTTAAATTACCCCCTATATAGATTATTTGTCATAATGTAATTAAGCACTTTACTATTTAAATATTTATTAACTGTTTTATCATTATTTTTTAATAGTTTTCTAATAAGTGTAGAACTAACACTTCCAATTTCCTTTTTTATTATAATCTTATTTTTATAGTTTGTAAAATGATTATTTAAATACTCTTTTATATCAATATTATTACGTTCATATACAATAAGATTACAATTATCTAATATATACTCATAATTTTTCCATGTGTCTAATTCAATTAAATTATCTGCTCCTATAACTAAAAATAATTCATCATTAATATATTTCTCTTTTAATAATTTTATATTTTCATAAGTATAACGATATCTTTCTTTTTCTAAATCGCTAATTATTATTTTTTCATTAATAAATGATAATTTAAGCATATTATATCTATCTTTATAGGATATTAAATTATTTTTTAAATGATAGTTATCACCTGTTAATATAACTATAACTTTATCCATCTCATTATTGCAAATAAGAGAGTTTATCATTGCCTCATGCCCTAAATGAAGAGGATTAAAGCTACCTATACATATACCTATTTTCATTATTAACCCACCTTTAAAGTATTACCTGTAAACAAAGAATATAAATATAAATTAACTTTTTTACTAGTAATATTTTCTATATATGTTTTATAACCATTTAATTGTTTGACATATCCTTCATCTTCAATATTTGCTAGCTTATAATCAATAATATCTATGTAATTATTATATACAATCATTAAATCTATAAATCCATGTTTAAGCTCACTATTTTCTTCATACATAAATTCATATTCTTTATATATTTTTCCTAAATTAATATTTTTTAAAAGTTCATTATTTAAAAATCTTTCAATTATTTTTTTATCATTTTTATCTAATAAATAATTATCTAAATTAGGCTTATAAAAATCAATTTTTTGTAAATACTCGTGTAAATAATTACCCTTATTCATTATATTTATGGTATTTTCATCAATTAATTCTAATTGTTTTTTAGAGAAACTGCTTTCATTTATAATTTCATTTTTAACATTAATTTCTTTATTAATAATTTTAGTTATATTAGCGTTATTTAATACTTTACTAGATTTATAAAATTTATATAAATCAGTTATTTCATAATCTTTTAAATCAATATTTTTAAAATAATTACTCATGCTACTTTTTGCATAATTAATTAAATCATTGAATTTTCTAGTTTCTTCAAGTAATTTTTCATCTTCATCATTAAAATTACCTACTATTATCATCTTTTCTTTTGCCCTAGATAACGCTACATATAGTAATCTTATTTTTTCACTTATCTCTTCTTTGTAATATTTATCTAAATATAATTTTTTACCAATATTATTATATTTTTCATTATCAATATATAAAGGAAGTAATAATCCATATTCATCATCATATATAAATTTCTTTTTAGAATCAAATTCACTAAATTTCTTACTAAAACCTGCAAAATAACAAATATTAAACTCTAATCCTTTAGAGGCATGAATTGTCATAATTTTAACAGAATTCATAGAATTTTTTCTAACAGGTAACTCTATTTTAAAATCTTTATTTATAACATCATCAAAATATTTTACTACTTCATTAAGAGTATAACTTAAAGAATTAAGATCACTCATTAAATCACTCAAATAATGAATAACGGAAGTAATATCATCTACCCCATTACATTTTCTAGCTTTATAAAATACATCTAATTTTTCTAATACTAAGTTATGAATTTGCATTATAGATAAACAACTATAATTATCTATTATATCTTTTAAAGATAAATATATATCATTATTAAAATAATCATTATTAGTAATTAAATCAAACAAGTAATCATCACTATATTCAAACAAGAAACTTCTCGCTACAGACATAAATGAATGTCTAAATTCTTCATCAAATTCTTTATTGCTATATTTAATAATTAATTTATAAATATTCTTAAAACATAATAATTCATCACTATATACTAGATTATTATTTTTGTATGAACTCATAGGAATATTTAAGTATTCAAATACTTTTAAATAAGTATCAAAAGGATCTTTCCTATCTATTAAAATAGTGATATCTCCATACTCTAATTTTCTCTCTATACCATTATCCTTATCATAAACCATATAATTATTTCTTATTTTATTTTTTATATCATTTCCAATAATAAAAGCTTCTATTTCATCACTAGTAAAGCTAAATCCTTTTTCTTTATTATAATTATAAATTTCTAAACTATTAGATTGATTAGCAAATAAATGTTCATTATAGCTTAAGTTACCAAATATAAATTCATGTCCTTTAGAGTAGTTAATCCCTCCATAATTAACTTGCATTATTTTATTAAATAAAACATTAATATCATCTAATACTTCTTTTCTAGATCTAAAATTACGCATTAAATTAATTACTTTACCCTTAGTTAAATCACTAGAATATGTATCATATTTATTCAAGAAAATATTAGGATTAGCATTTCTAAATCTATATATTGATTGCTTGATATCTCCAACCATATAAATATTATTATTTGATATATAATTCATTAATGTTTCTTGTATATCACTTGTATCTTGATATTCATCTAACATTATCTCTTTAAAACTATTTTTTAATTCATTACAAATATCTTTATTATTTTTTACTAACTTTATTGCTAGTTTAGCAATATCCATAAATTCAAACATTTCATTTGAATACTTTAACTTATTAATTCTATTATTTATTTCACTAATAATACTAATTAATTCCTTTTCATAGTTTAAATTTTCTTTTAAAGCATTCATTATTTTTTCTTTATTATCAAATATAATTAAATCTTTAATCTCATCTTTTACTTCATTTATTTTCTTTTTATTAATTAATAAAGTTTCACTTATATTTTTTCTTTTATTTGGCAAGCTAAAATTAATATTACTTGCAATAGTATCATAATTAGAAGTAGTTAATAAAACTTCTAATTCCTTACTAACTAATTCAAAGAACTCCTCATCTTCATTTGTTTCTAAGCTATTTTCCATCTCTAAATACAAATCTTTAATTAATTCTATTTTACTTGAAATTTTACTAAAGTAATCATTCCATAACTTATTTATTTTATCATCGTTTAAAGTAGTAGAATAATTACTTAAAAACTCTTCTTTTTCAATTATTAAATCAAACTTATTATTTATTTCAAAAATTAAACTTTTTAAATCTTCATCATCTTTAAGACAAAATCTTCTAATTAAAGTTAAAAAATCATTACTCTTTTTTATATAGTTTTCTTCCATCACTTCATCTATAATTTTATATTTTTCTAGTTTAAGTGCAGCTTCATTTACAATACTTACATTATTAGATATACCTAGCAAATAATGATATTTTTTTACTAAAGACAAGGCAAAACTATCAAATGTAGTTATATAGGCACTATCAAGCAAATTTAATTGTTCTTTTAAATTTTCATTTTTCTTAATAGCTTTACGTATTCTATCTTTCATTTCAGCGGCCGCTGCATTAGTAAAAGTAAGCACCAATAATTCATTAATATTAATGCCCTTATTTAATAAAGTAATAACCCTCTCTGTTAATACTGCTGTTTTACCACTACCTGCTCCTGCACTTACTAGTATATTTTGAGTTGGCGAATTTATAGCATCTAATTGCTCATTAGTCCATGATCTGCCCATCTTCATCCTCCTCTACTATAACTATTGCATCTTTATACTTATGGTAACAAATATCCTTAAATTTACAATAAGCACATGAAATATTGCTGCCACCTACAATTTTAGGATTAATAGCAAAATCATTATTTAAGATACACTCTATTGCTTCCTCTACCTTCTTTTCTACTGTATTTAATACTTCTTCATAATAAGATGAATCAAATAGCTTATTATTATCTCTTAAACTACCATCTTTTTTCACTTTAATTCCATTAATAAATGAACTATCGAAATAACCATTATCAACCATTTGAATAGTATTTATATCATTATAAGTATATCCATCTAGTTTTAGTTCATCTTTAACTAAATCATCATCTAATATTTTTTGTAAGTAACATCCTACTAAGAAAACATCTGCATATTCTTTACTTTTATGCATTAAGTACATATATATAGCAAGTTGCATATTTAACCCATCGTTAAGATGATCAAAATTAATTTTAGGCTTTCCTGTTTTATAATCCACTACATAAGCATACTTATTATCGCTAGTTAACATTATTTTATCAATAGTTCCTTTTAAGATAATAGATGCTTTACTTTTTACATTAATTTCTATTTTCTTTTCACAAACTGTTTTAGTAAACTTCCCTTTATTAATTTGTTCTTTTAATAAATCAATATCTATTTTTAATTCTTCTTTTAATTTATTAAGTAAAATATTTTCTTTTTCACTAAATTCTTTATTACTTATATATTCATTATAACTTCTTTCAAAATCAAAATTACTATCATACATTTTACTTAAAACATAGTGATATAATTCACCAACTTTAGTAGCAAATGTATCATCATTTTCATTAATTAAGTTTGCTATATAATATTTAAATTTACACTTATAAAAATTATCTAATGATGAATAAGATAAATTAATACTTTTATTTTTATAATTAATAAATTTATCATTTCCTAGTCCTTTAAATTTATTATCATAAGTATCATATTCTTTTTCATAACTATTATATAAAAGATCTAAATTATTATTTTTATATCCATATTTATAATAATCATCTAAATATTTAGAAAACTTTATTTTATCATATTTATTAGAATAACTTATTTTAATGTTAAAATCATAGTTTTTAATTAAATTACAATTTATCTCATCAATTAAAGTACTGCATAAATATGAATTAAAATAATCTTTTAATTTATAAGTAATGATTAAATTCTTACAATTATTTAATTTATTAATATAATATTTTTTAATATTTTTATTAATATAGTTGCTAGTAGTAAATCCTAATTTCTTTTTTATATCATCACTTAAATAATCTTCATCCTTATAATATTTAGGAAAAGAATTATTAAAACCTATTAAAAAATAATAATTAGAATCATTTGTTATTTCTTCTACCTTAATGCATTCAACATAATTTTCTAATTTCTTTTCTTTAAGATATGTTTTCTTTAATTTTTTTATAAAATATTCAATATCTTTATTAAAATCTTTTATAAAATAATCTTCATTTAAAACATTAATAATTTTGTTATATATATTAGTAGTTAGTTCATTATTTAAAGGATACTTTTCTTTAAACTTTTCTAATGCACTTTCTTTGTTATCTTCTTTTAAAAGATTTATAAAGTCTTTTACTATTAATAAATCATATAATGAAGTTCTTTCATTTAAATAAACAGGTATATTATAAAAAGAAAAAATCTTTTTAATAAATAAATTATAAGTATCATTAACATTAACTAATTTAATATTATTTATATTAATGCCAGAATCTATTAAATTAGCTATTTTATTTGCTACAAAATCTATTTCATCTTCTATAAAATTAAATTCATATACATCACTAGTATATATCTCATTATCATTAATAAAAGTTACATTATTTAATTTATTAAAGATATTTTCCCTTAAAAAATTAGTTTTATCATAAGTAGTAACTATATTTTTGGAATTAAGATAATTTAAAAAATCTTTATCATATATTAATAAATTATTTGAATCTAAATAATCTTTCATTTCTTTTAATTTATTTACTTTGATATCGTTAATAGTAACATCATTTATATAATACATATTATTAATCATCAAAATGGCGTCATCATAGCTAATATTATATTTTTTTGATAATTCATATATTGTTTTTTCATTATAATCAAAATAAACTTTTTTTAATAATTCTTCAATTGTATAAAAAGAAACATTAACTAACATCTTACTATTTGAAACAAATAAAAGTATTTCCCTTTTAATATTATCTGGGACTATAAAACATGTATTATCTTTTAAATATTTCAAATAATTCATATTCTCACCTATAAAAATTATATCAAATTATTACTATATTGTTATTTATTATCGCTTATTTTTTAGTGTATATAGCTTTAGGGTTACTAGTAACAAATTTAGAAAAGTTCTCCCCATATTTATTTTTAGCTTCTTTAACTAATTTTGCATTAATAATCAAAAATACAGAAGGAGCTTTTTTAGATATTATTTCAAAGTTTTCTTTTCCTAACTCTTTTATTACTTCTTTAAATTCATTTATCTTATTTATAGTTAAAATAGAAGGACATTTTTCTACTACAACATCATACATATCGCCAAAAATATTTTTTAATTCGTTAATGTTTTTCTTATTTGCATACGCTAGAATTGAAGGACATCTTTCAATATATTCATTATACTTATCTTTTAATTCATCTTGTATATCTTTTATATTACTTATTTTACAAAACGCTAAAATAATTGGGCATTTTTCTATTAAGTAATATTTATCTTTAAATTCCTTTTTTAGTAATCTAATTTCTTTTATACTACCATCAGATAAAATTGTTGGACAATTTTTTATTAATTTTACATCTACTTCATTTAAAATTTCTTTTATTTCATCAACATTTTCTCTAGATAAAATAGATGGACATTTGCTTATATAATAATCATAGTCATCCTTTAATATATCTTTTATTTTATATATTCTACTAGGATCATTTATTGATAATGCGCTAGGATATTCTTCTATTATTTCTTTATATGACTTATTAAGTATTCTTTTTATCTCTCTTATTTTTTCTACACTACTAGTGCCTAGTATATTAGGGCATTTATATAGTAGTAAATCAAAATCATCTTTTAACTCATCTTTAAACTCTAAAAGTTTCTTTTTATTTGTATATGCAAGTAATGCTGGACATTTATTTATTATATAATCATATTTATCTTTTAAAACTTCTTTTATTTCTTTTATTTGTAATCTACTAGACTTACACAAAACTACTGAGCAATTATAAGCGATTTTATAAAAATCTTCGCCTAACTCTTCCTTTATTCCATCTATTTGATCGTCATTAAGCTGTGCTAAAAGTGTAGGATTTTTATCTATAACTTTTTTAAAATCATCTTTAAAAATCTCTTTCAATTTTTTTATTTTATTTACATTATTATTTACTAATGAAATACAGTATTTATCAATAATTTCATCATATTCCATACCTAATTCATTTTTAATATTTTCAATCGTTTTAACGCTTGCAGAGCCCAATATAGAGGGATATTTTTCTATTGCTTTGTAAAAATTATCACCTAGTAAATTTCGTACACCTTCAATATTAGTAGCATTTCCTCTTAATAGTATAATTGGTGCCTTTTCAACTATATTAATAAAATTATTACCTAATAAATCCTTTATTTTTTGAATCTCTGTACTTGATTTTCTTGATAAAATAGAAGGACAAATATTTACTAATCTATCAAAATCTTTTCCCAAAATTTTGTTTATTTCTATAATAGTACTTGCCTTTCCAAAAGCTAAAATAGAAGGGCTTTTATATATTATATCTTTATAACTATTAGGATAATATGTTTTTAAAACATTTAGTATTAATTCCATTTCTTTACTGCTATTGCTTGCTAAAATAGTAGAGCATTTATTAATTATTTTTAAATCAATATTATGTGCTTTTAAAATTTTAATTATTTCATTAGTTTTTTTTATAGAGCCTTTTTTTAATAGTTCACCGCAATTACTTAATATATAATTAGTATCTAAGTTGTTTTGCTTAAATATTTCAATAAGTGATAATAAAGTTTTTCGATCATTGTCAGTTATTAATGAATTAACTTTTGAAATAATTTTAGAAGTATTACAATTATTTTCATTTAATATAGATACTAGTTCATCTATTGCTTTGCTTTTACAACTAGAAAATATTTCCTCTATTTTATTAATTATTTTTTTCTCTTTTAATATATCTAATTTAACAAAAGTATCTAACATGTTTTTTATATTATCTATATCATAAGAATCAATATTACTAACAATATTTTTAGTTTTTTCTATATCAAATCCATACTCAATTAATAAATTAGTTAAATCACTTTTTCCATACAATGTATTGTTCATCATACCAATCTCCCATATATTTTTTACCTTCTTTACCATATTTACTAA
This sequence comes from uncultured Bacilli bacterium, assembly GCA_934101685.1. GTDB lineage: Bacteria > Bacillota_I > Bacilli_A > RFN20 > DUOF01 > CALVUJ01. The sequence goes on along the minus strand of CAKORZ010000018.1, from coordinate 5,947 downwards.
AATCAATTGCTTTTAATACTTTACCTTTTTTATCATTATTCCTTATATAATAACTCAAATCATTCATACTCATTCCAACATTTATTTGAGTAAGTTTTATTTCATTTTCTTCATTATACTTCTTTGCAAAATCATATACTGCTTTTTTAAATTTTTCATAAACTAATTTTAGTTCATCTTTTTCTAGACAATCATTAACCTCAATCGTATTAAAAACGCCATATCCTTGTTCCCTATTAACATATAAAGTGCTTTTAGCAATAATCCTTCCATAGCCATTTCTTATAACTAAATTTTGACAATTAGGTACTACTATACTAGCATGCATTATTCCATATCCAACACTTTCTAAATGAGCACAACAAGAGCAATATTTTCCAAGTATAAAGTTTGCAGGATCATATTTTGATAAAAATTCATATGTAAATCTTTCATTTGCTATTTTGTCTAATTCATTTGCTACAGCATGCGTATCTTTTAATATTTCTTTTTTTATTTTTTCTATGTCTTCCATAGTCCTTTTTTCTTTTAGTTCTTCATTTAATATGTGATCTTTTATTTCACCTTTTTTCTTAAGTTCTAGATATTCAGTTCTAATATTTTTAGCATCTGTAAAAGCAGCTTGACTTTTAGTATATAAACTAATAACTGGCGCTATATCAATCGTTTCTAATGTAACACCTATGAAGTTTGCATTTGAAAAGTAATTATCGCATGCATCTATAGTAACATTACGATAACTCTGATTTCCTTTATTTCTTCTGTAAAATTCCTTTATAGCAAAGAATTCATTATAGACTCTAGCAATGTATCCTGCCGTTTCTTCATCTTTTCTTAACAAAATATCTATATTTTTTTTATTCATGACAAAATTAGTCCATTCACTATTATAATCACCATATTCCATTTCAGAGAATATATCGTGTATGGAATTATAAATTAGTTTGTTTTTATCAAAAAGATTTTCTATGAAATTGCAAGCTTTTTGTCTTACTATACTATCATCAGCAAATGCTCCTAAACTAGTAGCAAACTTAAATAAATCATAATATTCTTCTTCTTTTAATTTTACATTTGAATCTATAATTCTTATTAATCTTTTATATTCAGAAGTGTTTTTTACATCATCTAGAATTCTACTAACTTCAGATATTTTTTTATTCATTACTAAATAATTTATAAAAGATTTAGCAAAATCAATTTTTTTAAAATTAATTGTATTATTTTTAGAGATAATAGCTAATAAAATTGCTGATAATTTATTACATTCATAGATGTTTTGTAAATTTTTAAAATTTATTTTAGTATATTTGTTTTCATCTATAATTTCATTATTATTTCTTCCTAAAATAATTATTTGACCTGTTTCATAATCAATATAAACTCCTTTACTCTTTAATAAAAAAGTGTATATATTATCTTCAAATAAATTATCTATATTGTATAAACTTATCTTTTTACATTTTGATAAATTACTAAATGCACAACTACTTAAAGTAATATTTCTTGGCAAAGAAATTTCTCTTAAATTATCACATTTATAAAAAGCAAATTGTCCTATTTTAGTTGTACCTTCTGGAACAATTATTTTCTCAAGTTTCTTACAGCATGAAAAAGCTTCATCTCCAATTTCTTTCATATCTTTTGGGAAAATTACTTCTTTCAAATTACTGCACTCTGAAAAAGACCTATCTTCTATTTTCTTTATGATATTATTACTCAAATCTATCTTTTTTAAACTTCTACATTTAGTAAAACATCCTAATCCAATATATGAAACGGTACTAGGAATACTAATACTTTCTAGTTTTTTGCAATTATAAAAACTATTAATTCCCATTTTTTTAACATTACCTTGCATTATAATTTCTTTTAAATTTTTACAATTGTAAAATAAGCAATCATTAATTTGAGACAAATTACTTGATAATTTAATGTATGAAAGTTTTTTTGCCTCGCTAAATGAATTTCTACCAATTTCTGTTACACTATCTGGTATTTCTATTTTGCTTAATGACTTGCATTCATGAAAAGCATAATTTCCTATATAAGTTAATGTTTTAGGCAATTCTATGGATTTAAGCTTTTTACATTCACAAAAAGAATAAGAAAAAATTTTTTCTAATTCACTTGGCAATTTAACGTTTCTCAAATTATAACAGCTATAAAAAAGCATTGATTGAATTGTTTTTATATTATCAGGTATTTCTATACTTTTTATTGAGCAGCAATCCTTAAAAGCTTGATCGCCTATATATTTTACTGTTTTAGGTATCTTTATTTCACTTAAAAATGAACAATTTTCAAATGCTCTATTTTCAATTATCTCCAAATCTTCGGGTAAACTAACAGAATTTAAATTTCTGCAAAAAGAAAATGTTAGGCTTTTAATTTCCTTTACTTTCGCTGGTATAGTAATTTTTTCAAGTGAAGTACAGCAATCAAATGCACTTTTACCAATATACTTAATTGAATTTGGTAAATTTATTTTTTTTAAAGAAGAACACATATAAAATGCAGCTTCTTCAATAGATTCTACATTATCATGTAAAATCATTTTTTTTATAAAATCATTATTACAATACATATCTTCTTCAATAGAAGTTATATTAGAAGGCACTATTACTATTCCATTTTTACTTTTTTCATCTAATTTCATACCCTCTACCACCTGCACAAATAGTCTATCATACTTTTATACTTATTTAAACAAAAATTTTTGCAAGCAAATAAAAAAGATCTATCAAGTAATTGATAAATCTTTTAACTTCTATTTATTTTAAAAAGTCTGGTAATAAGTCATCTTTAAGACTTTCTTTTTCTTCAGTTTCAACTTTAGTCTCTTTAGTAGTATCTTCATCTATAAATAATGAAGTCTGTTGATATTCTAAAGGTGAAGTTTTCTTTGTTATTGTTTCATTTCTTACAATACTAGCTTCATCAAAATCAGTTGCAATTACAGAAACTCTTATTTCATCTTTTAATTCAGGAATAATTGATGCTCCAAAGATAATATTAATGTCATTACCTGATGCTTCTCTTATAATATCTGTTATATCATTTACATCATATAAAGCTACTTCTCCACCAGTTATATTAACTATAGCTTGTCTTGCACCTTGGAAAGATGCTTCTAATAGAGGAGAAGAAATAGCCTTATTAGTTGCTTCAATAACCTTTCTTTCACCCTTAGCACTACCAAATCCAATCATTGCAGTACCTCTATTATACATAACTGTTCTAACATCAGCAAAATCTCTATTTATTAATCCTGTATTACTAATTAAATCAGTGATAGTTCTAACACTTTGACCTAAGATATCATCTGCTAATTTAAATGATTGATCAAATGGAATTGAACCATTCATTTGTAATAATCTATCATTAGATATTATAATTAATGAATCTACATTTTCTTTTAATTCTTGTATTCCTTGACTTGCTTGGGAACTACGATTCTTTCCTTCAAAACTAAATGGACGGGTAACAACACCTACTGTTAATGCACCTAATTCCTTAGCAATCTTTGCTACAACTGGAGCAGCACCTGTACCAGTACCTCCACCCATTCCAGCAGCGATAAATACCATATCAGCACCATCTAATGCTTCTCTAATTTTATCTTCACTTTCTAAAGCAGCTTCTTTACCAACTGCAGGGTTAGCACCAGCGCCTAAGCCTTTAGTAGTAGTTTCTCCTAAAATTATACGATTAGTAGCCTTTGATTTTGAAAGCATTTGAACATCTGTGTTAGCAACCCAAAATTCTACTCCAGGTATTCCAACTTCTAACATATGATCAACTGCATTATTACCTGCTCCACCAACACCAATTACCTTGATTGTACACAAATTTTGATATGACTCAAGATTTGCAAACTTACTTTCTTCGTTCATTTAAACTCCTCCTAATCTAGCTCTTCTTCATCTAATATGAACTTATCAAATTTAGAACTGCCATCTTTATTAATCATTATATCATTATAATTATTATTTTGTAAATTTATATATTTGTTTTGACTAATTTTTTTATAATTTAATCTAATTAATCCTATAGTTTCACAATAACTAGAATTATTTAATCCTAAAATATTAGAATTATATATAATTGCATTACATTCACACAATTCTTTTAACAATGTATCAATACCACTAATATTAGCGCCATAACCAGTAATATAAATATCTAATTCTTTTAAATTAACAACTTCTTTTGCTTTATTAATTAAGTTATTTAAAACTATTCTAATATTAACATCTATAATATCATTTAATTCTTTTTCACTAATATATTTATCTTTACTATTTTTACATACACTTAAATAACTATTATTTGAAGGTATACAACTACCAACATTGTATAACATATTTTTTAATTCTTTAGTATCAGTTATATCTAATTCACTTTGTATTTCTTTTTCTATATTAACTGTACCAAAAGGAATGCTAATTTTATTTAAAAGTTTTCCCTTTTTATATAAAAGTAAACTAGTACTATATTTATCAATATTTAAAATAGATGAACTAATATCATCATCTTCAAAAACACCTGAATACAAACAATCAGCATCTAAATAATATTTATCTACTTTTAAATTACATTCACTAATTGTTTCTAAATAACTATTATATGTATCAGTTGGTAACATAAATACATTAAACATAGTTTTAAAAGTAGTTGATTTATATCTAATTGGAGCAAAATCCATCTTTTGTCCATCATCAAGTTGATATTCAATTGGAGCAATATTAATGATTGTTTCATTATCTTGATGTCTTATCTTACTAGCTACTTTATATGCTTCATTAATATCATATTGACTAATCAAATAGTTTTTACCTGTTACTGGAGAAGTTGAAGAAAAATCATTAATAATTAGTTTATCACTAGGTAAGCATAAAACTAATTCTTCTACTATAATCTCAGTTTTTTCCTTTATTAAGTTAATTAACTCTAAAATAGTCTTCTTTACTTCTTCTTTATCTATAATATTAGATTTTTCTAATCCTTTAGATACACATTTAAAAGTATCAAATATATAAAATTTCTCGTTATAATATTCCCCTATAGTCATTCTAACTAAATCATCTATAAATTCTACTGTAGTAAATATTTGATTTCTGTTCATACTTAATCCTCCTCAAAACTATCAACAAGGCCGAATTTTTCTTCATCGGGATATAAATAAGCAATTAATGCTCTATTTTCTTTAGTATATTTTAACTTATTTTGGCTAACTTCTTCTATAATTTGGGTATATTTATTTGCATTAAATTTAGTATCTAAATATACCAAATCAGTTTTAATAGTAAAATATCCTATTTTCTCATCATATCCATTTAATAAAATAAAGTCATAATTGAATGATGTAGTTTCTACTTCAATACTTTCTATATTATCTCTAACATATTTAGGAACTTGTTTATATTTATAAGATACATCATTTATCTTATTTGAATTAACTAAACTAAAATCAGTTAGTTTATTAATCTTTTCAGTTAATGGATAGTTATTTTTATCATTAACATTTCCATTACTAAAAACAAATTTATCTTCTAGTTCACCAAGAGGATATATCTCTTCAATTTTCATTCTAACACCAAAAGGAGATTTTCTTATCTCCACATTTTCAATATATTCATTTGCTTCTAATACTTTAATAGCATTACTCTTATTAAATAACCACCAAAATTCATTTTTATTAATGTATGCTAAATTCATTAATTCTTGCTTACTATAGTATACATTTCCTGATACTCTTAAATTTATTTTTGAAAAAGGAGTAATAAAATAAACAATCAATATTAACCAAATAATAGCAACCGTTATTATTCTTTTTATTTTTCTTTTTTTCATTTTTAAATGATAGTTAGTTCTCTCTAAGTCAATAGAAAAGGTTTTAGTATATGTAGTAGTATTACTATCCATAATTATACCCCTCCTATTC
>CAKORZ010000017.1 GCA_934101685.1 uncultured Bacilli bacterium | reverse complement strand
CTTAACTAATTGTTCAAGAGTCATTGTACTTTCTTCTTCACTCATCTCTGGGAACTTATAATTACGATAATCAAAGTCAATAGTAATAAGTTTAGGGAATCTAGCTTTTTCTAGAACTTCTTTAGGAAGTCTTTCTTTTCCATCATCTTCATCTGTGTTTTCTGTATTTTCTTCATTATTTTCTTCATTTTCTAAAGGCTTAATAATTGGAAAACCATTAGCGTCAAACTTAACATTTCCTTTTTCATCTCTTTCAAAATCCACCATAGGGATAGGTTTACCATTTTCATCTAAAATATGATTTCCATTTTCATCTGTTTTATATTCAGGTTCTACTTCTGGATAACCATTTTTACCAAATACAGGTCTGCCTTTTTTATCAGTTTTAAATTTATATCCTCTAGATTTACTCTTATTTTGTTTTTCTTCAGCACTTGCTCCACCATTAGTTTCACTCTCTGCTACTTTTCTAGCATTACCTATACTAACTAATTCTTGTTTAGTAGGAGCATAACCAAGTTCAGCAACTTTAAGAGACAATAGTTGACTTCTTTCATCCATCAAATCAATTACTTTATGATTTAAATTTTCTATTTCTCTAAGTAAAACAATTTTATCTTTTACTTTTCTTTTAGCTATATATCTTCTTTTGGTTAATTTAACTATTAAAAATACAAGTAATGTTATTAATCCAAGAACTAAAATTATTGATAAAACAAAGAATAGCCAACCAACAAAATTAAAATCTTGGGCATATAAATCAAAAACTGACTTATAATAAGAAAAATTACTTACTATAAATCTAAATATTGAAACTATAAAATCAATAATAGATTTAAAGAACTCTATTATATCCTCCCATATTACTTTAAGTAATCTACCAAAATACTTTCCAAAAGCAGACATCTATAATTCCTCCCCTTTTTTATCAAATTCTTTCATCAGTTTATAAATTGCTATAAGTAGCAATATGCCTAAAGGAATAACAACTAAAATAACATATCCAATAGTAGTACTAGCAAAGTTAACTATAAATCCAACAAAAGGAATTTTAACTTTTTCATATTTACCAATAATCTCATTTTCTAACACATAATCACCATCAATATTAATGTTATTAATGCCTTTAGTTAAATACTTAAATTCACCATTTTCATTAACAATATCAACTATTTGATGAGTAACAATAATTTTTCTATCACTATCTATAAAACTTATAATATCGTTGATTTCATAACTTGATTCGTATTTCCTATTAATAACAATCAAATCTCCATTTTTTATAACAGGATACATACTATCTCCTTTTACACTTAACAAGGAATATTTACCAATAATAGGAACATCATTTTTACTAGTTATATTCAAAAATAATATAAATATTGTAAATATAGCGACTATAGAAAATAGAATATTAACTATAATTTTAAATGTTTTCTTCATATATTTGTACTCTACTCACCACTTCCTTCTACATTTACTGCAAAGAATCTCAAATATACTTGTAATTTAGTATTAAATATACTTTCACCACAATTAACATCATCATTCTCTAACCATATTACTACATCCATCTTACTAACTTTATTTGCTTTAACATTTAATAAAACTTTATCATCAAGAACTCCTCCAGTATAAATCCTATTAAATGTATCATATTTTTTTAATCCACTTTTATAAGAAGCATCTGTTTTTTCATTTACTGAATATATATTATTAGCAAATGGTAAATAACTAATTTCAGTACCTGAACTTGTGACAACTTCATTTGTTGAATAAGCAACAAATCCAATTCTAAGAGAATCAATATAATTATTAATTTGTTCATCAGTAAATATGCCATTTTGAGCAGGCACAGCATCTACTACTTTACCTGATTCAGAACCAAGTAAATATAAATTCATATCATTACTACTAGAAAAATATAAACTAAATCTAATGTAATTATTAGAAGTACTAATAACTGTTTCTCCATTTTTAATTTGTATATCTTCCCCATTTATAGACCCATTAAAAGGTTTAAGATCAATTACAGTGTCACTATCTACTAATTCATTAAAAGGTATTTCATCTTTAAATGATCCCTTTTCTCCAGTTTTAGATATCATCATGTATTCTTGTGTTTTAACATTAAAACTCAAGTTAGAAATTCTAGGGTGATATTGATCGCTAAAAGCAGCATATGTAGCACTAGAGAAAGCAACTAGTAAAACTATAACTAATGAAAATAAAAATATCGTTTTCTTTTTCATATAATTACCCCCTACATAATTCCTACAACGCTAAATGACATAGAAAGAGTAAGTGATCCGCCAATTTTATCATTAGTGCAATCAACATCATCACTTTCAATCCATATAACTATAGAGTATTTAGTAACTTTATTTGGTTCAAAATCAGTAACTGTTTGAGAAACTATAACACTATCACTTTCAAATTCTGTAGTGCCAATTTCTGCTTCATTAGTAATACTATTTTTCTTTGCATAAGTAGTAGGGGCATCGTTAATATATAATCTAACTCTAACTGCCTCATCCAAATTCTTACTAGTATTTTCTATATTAAAACTCATTGTATAATCCAAAGTTTCAATACCGCTATTATATAAATAAAAAGTATAAGCAATATATGACTCACCGCTATTGTTGCCATCAAGCAAATAAACATCTTCTGGTATTCTACTTTCAAGTGTATCCCATGCATTATCAATAGAAGGTCCATAAATTTTTCCTTTTGGATCAGTAAGTAAACTAGATTCTGACAATGATAAACTTTTTGTAACACTACTTCTGTCTACAAATATTGTTAAATTACCTTGCTTATTACTAGTTATTGCCATTAATATTAAAAAGAAAGTACAACATATAACTACAGTAAGCAAAATAGGCCTAATTTTTTTCCAATAAAATCGCTTACTCATGTGTTACACCTCCAACTTACAAATATATACAATAACACTATACTTTTTATAAAAAAATTAATCAATATAAAGGAATATTTTTTTAAAAAAACAGGTCTTTTTTGTCGAAAAAAAAGCCATACAAATAAAGATAATTACCATTTTATGTAAACAATAAAAAAAGCGATATTTCTATCGCTTATATAACTATCTCTTATTAGGAGTTTTTTTCTTTTGTTGAAGTTCGTTCAATTCTTTTTGCAACTTATCTATTTCTTCCTCTAAATTATTAGATTGCTCATATAATTCATCAAGTTCACCTTCAGTGCCTCTATAGCAAGATAAAGTATCAATTCTTGAATCAATAATACCAGCTTCTACTTTTAAATTTAAAATTTTGTTTTCCAATTCTTTAATTTTATTATTTATATCATCCATGATTATCACCTATTTAAATTATAACTGATATATATTAATACTTCAAGAACTTTTATTTTTACAAAGATAGCAACTCATTTATTTGCATGATTGCATCGTTAATTATTTGATTTGCATAAGCATCAGAAGTATATACATCAATTTCTATATCCATTCTATTTTCTGCGTCACTAATTATTTGATTTATTTTAGAAATTGTGTCTAGTGAATATGCATCTAAATTATAATTACTAACAATATTATTTAACTTAGCCTTATATGAATTAATTCTATTATCTAAATTTTCAATTGCCTCATCAAGCATAGTAGGAATACTGTCAACATACTCGAAGAAATAATTTTTTTCGTTTTCCATATCCCCAATACTATCAGCATTCTCTATCTTTGCATATGAAACCTCATATTGATTATTTATAAGTAATCTGTTTTTAGTGTTATATTCAGATAGATTTAATTTAGTATAAATATTTTTTAAATATTCTAAAGACTGATATCTATAATTTTCTATAATAATTTTGTTTTCTTCACTTATAGTATAAACAGAATTAACATAATTTTTAAATTTATTAACTTTCTCAATCATATATTCTGTTTCTTCTGAATTAGATATTTGTTTAGTAACATTTAAATAATAATTTTTGATTTTTAATTTATTATTTTCACTATATTTAGAAAAATCAATATTAATATAGTAGATATTAAGTTCATATATATATTTTTCTCTATTAGAAAGTACTAATTTTTTATTTTCTTGTTCTATTGTAAGAACACTATTTAAATTATTTAAAGCAGTTTGATAGGCCTTATTTAAATACTCTTCATTATCACAAGCTTTAATTTTACTAATTTCAGTATTTAATATTAAATTCAATTTATATATATTTTCAGTAGAATATAATTCATCATTTAAAGATAGACGATAATTAGTTAATTTATCAGAATATTCATCAATTAAATTATTAATGAATACTTTATATGCAGTATTAACTGTTTTTATATTTTTTATAGTAGTTGCATATATTTCTTCAAGTTTTTTATAATTATTATCATTCATTATTAAACTTATACCATAATTATAAATACTATTAATTTTATTCCACTCATCTGTGTAATAATCAGATTTATTTAAAGAATTCAAATATTTTGTTAAACTAAGTTTAATATTAGATCTATATTCTATAAAATCAGTAGTAATATTGTCATTTCTAAGATTTGTAAGATAATTATCACTGGATATTAATTTATCATAATTATCTACATAAGACTTATAAAAATCAGATAATTGATTGTATTCTTCTTTAATATTTTCAATTACTATTTCGTAATCAAAATTTAAGTTTTCTAATTCTGGTAACTCATCAATCTCTGCAATAATGTTTTTAACATCATCAGGCAATTCAAAATTAATCATAAGTTGTAAATTAACATCAGTATTATTATAGTTAAAAGTAATATTTAGTTTTTGTTCACCTACAATTGAATTATTAATTTCATTTAATTTTACTTTTTCATCAGTAATATAATAATATTCTTCTTTTTCATCAATATATGTTACTTTAAGTTCAAAATTATTTACACTAACTTCTTCTCCAACTATATAATTACGCTTAATAGAATCTTCTATTATTTCTATTTTTTTAATATTATTTGTAGAACATCCACTAACAAAAGAACACATTAAAATAAATAAACTTAAAAATATAACTAACTTCTTTTTCATTCATTTATCACATCCTATAAAAATTATATCATATAAAGAAAATTTGTATATCAAAAATAGCTTATAAAATAAAAAATCCATAATGGATTTTTTAATTCATTTCTTCAATATAACTTACATATTCTAAAGACTGTATGGCAGCTATAATTTCTTTATGAGTTTTGTATTTTTTTAACTCAGGGCTAACAATAGTAAGAGCAATAGAATATACACTAAGTCCTGAATTTAAATAAGCAGAATTTACCTCTATTTCATCAATACGTAATCCTAACTCTCTAATTGTAGTCATAAAGCGAGGTAAATTATTTTTGTTATCTAATTCAAGATGTATTTCAAAGTGATTAGATCTATCTTTTAAATAACTTTCTACAACTGGTAATAAAGACAAACTAAACAATAGAATAACAAAACTAATAATAGCGATAGTATAAAAACCTATTCCTATACTAAGTCCTATAATTCCACATCCCCATAAGCTAACTGCAGTAGTTAACCCTTTAATTTGGTTTTTAGCAGAAAACATAACTGAATTATTACTAAGTGATGCCAGTGCAATAACAAGTCCAACCGAAATAAAAGCAAATTTAGCTCCATATGTTTCAATTATAAACATATCTAACATTCCTACAATAGTAGATGCTAAAGATACAACCATAAAAGTTCTTAAACCAGCAGAATGACGTTTACTAGCTCTTTCACAACCTAAAATAGCAGATAAAACGATTGATAAAAATAATCTTAAAAATATTGAGCCTAGTGTAATAGTACTAGACCACTCTCCCATTAATTTTGATATTGGATCTATAATATTCATAAATCAACACTCCTTTACATTTTTCTTCTTAAGTTCCTATATCTAAAATCATTATACATAAATTCTAATGATTCTTCACTAGCTTCATTAAAAGCTTGCTCTTCTTTTGATATTTCTTTAGAAGCATATTTATTTGCTTTTTCAATTTCTTGTATTCTTTCAATTAGTATTTCAGCTGCAGTTTTCTCTTTACCATCAGGTTTAACTTCAACAACTTCAGTAATATCCTCTAATTTATTAGAATAAGACTTTGATAAGTATAAAGATAGTTTAGCACAAGCAGGTCCAACCATTTCATATAAAACGCTTGAAGCAAGAACAATAGTTTGAAGCGCATCTCCTACTGCTCCTCCAAGGGTTCGAGCACCAAGTGCAGCAAGTCCTATAGCAACCCCTGCCTGAGGAATAAGAGCAAGTCCTAAATAATTTCTAACAAGTTTGTCCTTCTTTATAGTTAAGCACCCTAAATATGCACCTAAATATTTTCCAATTATTCTAACAAAAAAGTAAATAATACCAATTGCCCATAGTGGAATAGTAGAAATAACACTACTACCTGCAAGTAAAGATGAAAAATTAAATTTTAATCCAGAACTAACAAAAAATAAAAGTAAGATAGGTGGACTAAAGTAATTAACTTGCAAGAATAACTTTTCATCTTTAGTAGCATTAATGTAAACTGTTCCAATTATCATACACCCAAGTAATGGTGATACATCAAGTAATGATCCAACAGCACAAAATGCAAATAATATACAAATCACAATAATTAGTCTATTGTCAGTACTATGTTTAACTTTCATTAATAATGCTAATAAAAATCCAAATCCTGCACCAATTACTAAACAAGCTAGGTTCTTAAGAATAGGTAAAATAATTACATTAAACTCAAACCCACTGCTACTACCACTAGTTGAAGCTAAAGCAATAGAAATGGCAACACTATATGCAACTAAACTTACTACATCATCCAAAGCAACAACTTGAAGTAAAGTATTAACAAAATCCCCTTTTGCTTTTGTTTGCCTTATTGTCATAATAGTAGAAGCAGGTGCAGTAGCAGAAGCAAGTGCAGCTAATACAATTGAAAAAGATAAACTTAAATGTAAAAAGACATACATTACTATAAAAACTACAATTGACGCCATTAAAGCCTCAAATATTGTTAAAATAATTATTTTCCAGCCTGTTTCTTTCAAAGTATCAAACTTAAAAAACTCACCTACACTAAAAGCAATAAAAGCTAATGCAATGTCAGATATAAAATCCATACGTCCAATTAATTCACTAGGTACAAGGTTCAAACAATATGGGCCAATAATAATACCTGCAATAATGTAACCAGTAACATTAGGGAGTTTTAACTTTTTAGTAAATCTTGTCATTAAAAAACCAAAAGATAACATAACTGCTAATGAAACAATGATTTGAGTTACTAATGTAGTTTTCTCTAATAGATTAACAAACCAACTCATAGCATAACCCTCTCTTAAATTAATATATTATTTAAATATATCGCTATATGATATATTTTTTAATTTTTTTTGTCAAGCAAACATACTTAACACATTAATTAATAAATATTCTATAAAAAATATTTTAAATTAAAAAAAGATATTTAATATTTATTATAATTTAAAAGATCTAATATATGTTTACGCTATAATAAATTCATAAGAGAAAATCTTATTAATGACTAAAAATAGTAAATGGTGAAACAAACGATTAAAGATTAGAGTTAGTTAAAATATTACACAAAAACATTTGATTATTAATAGAATTAAATAAATAGTAAAAATTGGATATTTTATTAAAAGAGGAAAATAAAAAGATCCCAATTGGAATCTTTTGTTCATTTTGCTAATTATTTAAAATTTAAAACATTAAAAATTCTTGTATTGCATCTTTTGGATTTGCTTTTTTGTTAAGTTTTGAAATGAAATCAGTATACTCTAGCTCATGAATTATAATAGGCAAACTCTTACCAAACTTTTTTTGTATTACATTTGATTTTTGTACAGTTTTAACAGCATTTGCTAGTTCATTATAAAGTTTTTTTTCAATTTTATTATACAAATTGATATTTATAAATTCATCAGAAACTTGATGACCAAATCTATGTTTTGTTAACCAATCTTCAACAATTTGATATGTTGATTCCTCACCTAAAGTAAACAAACTATTTTGTAGCCAATAAGCATAATTCCATTTAGCTTCTAGCTCATTAACATTTGAACTATTCATTTCTTCTTCAACTTTTGTTAATGTATTATAACCGAAAATTATCAATGGTTGATAAGGGTTATCATCTTCAAACTCTAAATACAAATCAAAAGCATATATATCTTTATCATTAACATTTTCTATTTGTTTTGTCATATTTTTAACTAAAAATTCTTGCATAATATCTCTCCTTTTATTTAGTTTATATTTTAAAATTACATCATTTCCTAGTCAATATATCACACAATAAATGGATGTAATTTCATTTTTTATGATACAACAATCATAACATATCTAAGCCATAAAATGTTTATAAAATATGGTTATTTCGTAATTAAAGTTAAAATTTAGTATTTTTAACCAAAACATCATATAAATTTATCAAAAAAGAAGAGTCTAAATTCCTTAGTGTAAAATTAAGAACAGGTAACCCATCAATTAAAGTACTTCCTAATTGTCCCTTTAACACTATCATACTTTTTTGACAATCAATCAATAAATTTGCATTTGTATCTGCATAGTGGTGATAGATTTTAAGTTGCATCTCTTTATAATTTTGGATTTGACTTTTTAAGTTATTTAAAAACGTTTGATACTCTTCCCCATCCATAACAAATCCTTCTTCTCCCTTAAAAAAAGCTACTCCACCATTCCATGTGTTGTATTCAAGCTCGGCACCTAAAATAAAAGATATAAAAGGTAATGGGCAAGATTCATCTAATTTGTCATTTAACTCAAATCTTAAATATACTCTATTGTTTCCATCTAAATAAATTGTTTCCATATATTTCTCCTATAAATTTATTATACCATATGTCTTTTTAAAATAATAAAATTTTTTGATTCATTCTATCAATATCAAATAACTTTATTATTGAAGAGATAGTTCAGAATATACCATTTTTATAATTTCTAGCAATTATTTTATATTTCTTTACCTTTATATAATATAATAAAACCCCCATTCATTTACCATATATCGGTTCAAGAAATGGGGGTAATTTCATTTTTATTGGTGCGCAGAGAGGGACTCGAACCCTCATGGCTGTTAACCGGTGGATTTTGAGTCCACTGCGTCTACCATTCCGCCATTTGCGCATGCAAAAATTATATCAAATATAAAATATTAAATCAATTACTAATAAATAATTTATCTTAAATTATTAGATGTAAACAATTTATTTATATCATTTTCATCTAGACACATATAATTGCAATCATTTATTAATACATTTTTTAATATATCTGAAGACTTACTATCCATTTTATGAGATTTCGCTAATTCAATTTTTTTATCATATTCAAGTGAATTAAATAGTGAATTTAAACACTTATTTTTAGAAGCATTACTTCCCTTCTTATTTATTAAATCTATATAATTTAAAAGAGTACTAATAGAAACTTTCTTTAAATATTTAAAATTATATGTAATAAATGTATTAAATAAAGAAAGGTTATTATCCTTTAATAATTTTTCACATATTATTTCAAATTGATTTTGTTTAAGCAAGTTATTAAATTTAAAATCTAATTTATATATATCTTCATTAGGTTTTAATGGAGTATTATACATTTCTCCAGTAAGTAATGAGCAAACAATACTTTGAGTCTTAGATAAACCAACACTATTAATTAAAGATTCAATAGATATATTAAATAAATTGTTATATGCATTAAAAGCAGAAATTTTTAATAATTCTATTTTTTGACTATTTTCTTTATTATCAATTAGTAATCTTAAAGATCTTTCATATAATTCGTGACTGCATCCAATTTTAGTTAAATATACATTTTCATTTTTAGCAATTTCAATTATATTTTCTACACTTAAATCATGCATTTTTTTAAAGTCATTTATAATCGAATTACATTTAGAAAATGTTTCATTCTCACAACTTCTTTTTAAAGATATAAGTTTATCAATGTATTTATTACATATGTCTTCTATTTCTGTATTTTTAACTAATTCACCAATACTTAAAAGAAAATCACACTCAAAATCTCTAGCTTCTTTTTCCTCATATAAAACTGAATATAACGCAAAAGAAACATCACTATAATAATCCATTAAATTTGTATAACTAGGAGGAATATTCTCTATAAAAGGAGTAGCAAGCTCATGCATAGTTTTTATTTCTTGTTTTGTAAGATAAAGATCATTTTTACAAGAACTAACGTAATTATTAATTTTTTCATCTATTAATGATTTACTAGAAAGATTACTAATTTTAATTGCAGTATCATTTTGACTATAATGCATCATCTCATGCCCAATTGTAGAAAATAAATCTAATACATTTATTAATAATTTATCTTTATCATTTAATATTTTATCAATCTCAGCACTAGAAAAAGTTAATGTATTATTAAAATCATTATAGTTACCTATAACATTTTCATTAGTTTCATTTACTACAACATTAGGAAGTGCTAAAGATGAATCACTAAAATGTACATTTTTACAATATTTCATTATAAAAGGAAAAACTTCAATAAGTTCATCCTTATTTAAATTTCCTTCTTTTGCCTTCTTTATAACATCAATTACTTTCTCTTTTTCTTCTTTTCTTAAATATATATTATAATCTTCCATACCCTAACTCCCTTTAAATTTAAACAAAACTACTTATTAACACTAAATTCAAAGGTTGTTTTATTAAGACGCTTCATATCTCCATTAAGCGCATACATAACTCCACCTAAAAAATCTATCATTCTAAGTGCTTCAGCTTTATCTAAATTACTAACATCTACTATAACAGTATTTCCCTTCTTTAAAGAATCACTAATTTCTTCAGTATTAGCAAAAGATAAAGGCTTATAATTTATAGGTAACTTGTCTGTACTTACATATTCATTAACAAATCTATTTTCCTTCTTTTCTTCTTTTTTAGAACCCTCATAATACAAAACTTCTTTTTCATCAGGAAATAATTTATTCTTTAACTTATTAATAAAACTCATAACAAGCACCTCTACTTAACCTATTATACAAGATTTTTTATCTAATTTTCAATTATATTTACTAAAATAACATCTTTTCCAATAGAAACAATATTTTCCCATAAAATAATAGTTTTACTATATTTTAAAGAACTATTAAATCTTTTAAAAAAAGGTAATTTAATAACTAATGACTCTATATTACCACTAGGTAACGACACATTAACATCTTTTATATAACCTAAAAAGTTTCCATTATAAACATTTATGATACTTTTTTTCTTTAAATGTTTTAATTTCAACTTGATCACCTAATTAAATATATGATTAATTAGTAAAAAAATGATTTCAAAGAGTCAATCGCACTTTTTTCAATTCTAGAGACTTGTGCTTGTGAAATATTAAACTCATTAGCGATCTCAAATTGTGTTTTTCCTAAATAATATCTATCTCTTATAACATCTTTTTGAGATTTATTTAAAGTAGATAATGCTTGTTTTAATGTTATATAATTTATTGTTTTTTCAGTAGATTGAGATTCATCACTTAACTGGTCAATAATAAAAATACTTTCATCTCCCTCTCCATACACAGTATCGTACAAAGACATAACACTTTGAGTAGAGTTAAGTGCTTCTTGTATATCACTAGTACCTACATTTAAAATACCCGCTAAAGCATCTTCTGTAGGTTCAGTATTATTTTTCTCTATATATTCTTCTTTAGCTTTTAAGCTTTTATATGCTAAATCTTTAATTTGCCTAGATATTCTAACAGGTGTATTATCCCTCAAATATCTCTTTATTTCGCCAATTATCATGGGTACTGCATAAGTAGAAAACTTTAAATTGAATTTATCATCAAAGTTATTAATAGCTTTAATTAAACCAATACAACCTATTTGAAATAAATCGTCTTGATTATCACATCTATTAGAAAAATTTTTTATAACAGATAACACTAACTTCATATTACCCATTATAATTTTTTCAAGTGTACTATTACTATTAGTTTTTCTATACTCTTTTATTAGCTCAACTGTCTCTTCATTTTTAAGTACATTTAAATTTGTTGTTTTAATACCTGTTATTTCTACTTTGTGTTTAGCCACAATATCTCCCACTTTCTAGTAGGAGTATTCCCTATAAAAATAAATTTATTCAATTACTATTTAATCATTTTATTTTGTAATTTTTTTATAATTCTTTTTTCTAATCTTGATATATAGGATTGAGAAATACCCAAAGTATCCGCAACATCTTTTTGAGTCATTTCCTCACAATCAAACAAGCCAAATCTCATCTTTAAGATTAATTTTTCTCTAGGTCTAAGTGTCTCAATAGCTTTATATAACTTTTCTTTTTTCTCATCTTTTACTAAGTTTTCACTAATTTCATTAGAATCACTACCTAAAACATCACTAAGTAATAACTCATTACCATCACTATCCATCTTTAAAGGTTCATCTAATGATACCTCTACTTTCATTTTTGATTTTTTCCTAAGAAACATTAATATCTCATTTTCTATACATCTAGAAGCATAAGTAGCAAGTTTAATATTTTTATCTGCTTTAAAAGTAGTAATAGCCTTAATTAAACCCATTGTACCTATACTAATCAAATCCTCTAAATTAAAAGAATTAGTTTCAAATCTTTTTGCTACATACACCACTAATCTAAGATTATGCTCAATAAGCTTATTTCTAGCTTCTATATCGCCATTATTGCTTCTCTCTAATAATTCTGCTTCTTCTTCCTTTTCTAAAGGAGGTAATAAAGTTTCACTACCATTAATATAATAAACATCACCATCTAAAAAAAACTTTCTAATCAAACTCTTTAATTTCTCTAAAACGATCATTTTCTTTTCCTCCATTTTATAATAAATAAACATTTAACAAGCATTTGCAACCATTAAAACTTTTCTTTTTTACATAAGCAAAATAAACATCTTTTTCTTTATTATCAAATAATATTTTACCTTTAATATACTCGCTGTATTCCCTCCCTATCCCATTAACTAACATTCTTTCATACATAACATTTTTATCTTTTAATTCATTAGTTAAAAAAATAACAGGTAGCTCTTTATATTTAAGAGTATTGCCACTATCAAAATAAGCACTAGTTTCATAAC
Organism: uncultured Bacilli bacterium; assembly: GCA_934101685.1. Classification (GTDB taxonomy): domain Bacteria; phylum Bacillota_I; class Bacilli_A; order RFN20; family DUOF01; genus CALVUJ01. Next base: position 8,152 of record CAKORZ010000017.1, on the reverse strand, counting down.
TTTTATCATTTAAAGTTAATTTCACATTGTAACGATATTTCTTTAACATAATTAAAGATTTAATACTCTTAGTAATTAAATTTATAATAATTAATAATAAAGGACTAATTAATACATAAAAAAAAGAAGAAGGCATAAAGATCATTGGAATATACTTATAGAAGTATATATTACTAGTAAATATTCTAATTATTGAGATTATTCCATAATAAGAAAAAAGATATGTAAATAAAGGAACAATAAATTTCCCTTTAAAGAAAATAAAAAATAACAAAATATAGTAAAATAAATTAAGATAAATACTAATATTAGAAAATAATAAAACATTCACATATAAAACAACACTAGTTATTTCTAAAATAGTAATTTGTTTTTTACTAAGTTTACTATTAGATATTATTTTCATAAATCTTATACTAGTTAAACATATTATTAAATGAAAAATAAAAGATATATCTATATATGCATTCATTTCACTCACCTGTTAAAATTGTATGTTTTTTATCATAAATAAAATGTCGATTTATAGAAAAAAGCCTAGAAATTATTTTTCTAGGCTATATTCAACCATTAAGGTTATTTGACTCTTCAAGCATCCATTCAATAAAAATACCATAACCATACTCTACCTTATCTACTAATACGTGAGTAACTGCACCTATAATCTTATTATCCTGAATAATTGGAGATCCACTCATTCCCGCTACAATGCCATTTGTTGTATCTAAAAGCCTCTTATCTACTACTTTAAATGAAATACCTTTAATACCTTGTTTTGCTTGTTTCTTTACACTCACTATCTCTATATCAAATTTTTCTACTTTGTCACCATGGATAACCGTCCATATTTGAGCATTTCCAAGCTTAACATCTTCTTTTTTACCAACTTCTAAGGAAACATAATCATCTACATTAACACTATATTTTCCATAAATACCATATTCGTTATTTTTTACTACTTCACCTAGTATTTCATCTTCATTTATGGTTGCTATTTTTTCTCCTGGATTTCCATTCTTACTCTTTCTAATTAAAGTTACATCACTAGAATAAATAGTACCAAAAGACAAATCTATGCTCGGGCTATAACTAGCATCATTCATCTCATGTCCTAAAGCTCCATATGTATGCGTTTCTTCATCATAATATGTAATAGTGCCAATACCTAATAATCTTTCTTTAATAAATAAACCTGTCTTTATATTTCCATAATCATCTTTAATTAACTTTAATACTTTACTGTAAGTAATACCATCTCTAAGTATTGTAATTTTTGCACTATCCTTGTCAGCATATTCTTTCTTTAAAATAGTTGCTAGATCATTTAATGAAGTAATTCTATTCTCATCTATGCCAACAATTAAATCTCCTTTTCTAATATCACTGTCGCTTTTAGGATTATAAATTTTTCCATTTTGTTTTACATCATATGTACCTGATATTAATAGCCCGTTACTTTTAAGTTCAATTCCTATATTTTGTCCTCCGATAACAAGATCTTTTGCAAGTATAGCAACTGGTGAAGTAATAGCCATAAAAAAGGTTAACAATAATGTAAGTAATCCACTTCTTTTAGGCATCAAATTCTCCTTTCAAAAAAAGGAAAGCAAGATTACAATCTTATTTTTAACCTTAATACTTTTTTAAAACTTCCAATATTTAACTTCTTAAAAAAAGCCTTGATTTTCTAAGAAAATATAAATTTTACATTTATTTCTATTTATTTAATAATTCTTTTGCATTTTCAATAAATTTGTCTGAAGGCAAATCACTTCCACTTAATATTTTAGCAAGTTCATATATTTTTTCATTTTTATCTAATAATTTAACAAATGATTTAGTTTTATTATTAAATGTTTCTTTATAAACATAGTAGAAGTTATCTGCAAAAGCTAAAACTTGTGGTAAATGAGAAATAACTAAAGTTTGATATTTTTTAGATAATTGCTTAATCTTTTCTCCAATACTAGTAGCAACCTTACCACTAACACCACTATCAACTTCATCAAATATAGCAAGAGATATATCAAAGATATCGTTAAATACTACATTAATTGCTAATGTAATTCTAGATGCTTCTCCTCCACTTGCCACTAAACTAAGAGGTTTTAAATTTTCTCCTACATTCGTAGAAATTAAAAACTCTACTTTATCTTGTCCAGATTTATTAAATTCAATGTTTTTAAAATCAACTTTAAATACTGTTTTATCTAAATACAAATCCTTTAATTCTTTCATAATATCTTTTTCAAGCACTAATGCTATTTCTTTTCTTTTATTAGTAAGTTTAGTAGCAATATTCAAAGTATCTTTTTTAATATTATTAATTTCATTTTCTAATTTTTGCATTATAAATTCACGATTATCGCATAAATTAATTTTATCTTCATATTCCTTTTTAGCATTCATTATTTCTTCATATGTATTACCATATTTTCTCTTTAATTTATTAATTTTAAATAATCTATCCTCTATATAACCTAACTTAGATTCATCAATATCTAAAGAATTAAAAGAGCTCTTCAAACTACTAGCTAAATCTTTACTATTTTCATATAGCTCAATAATTTTATTTTCATATTCACTAAACATAGGATCATCACTAACATTACTCAAACAATGTTTAACTTCATATAATAATTCATTTATTCCCTTATCTCCATCAAGAATATTAATTGCACCATTAACATTAGTATTTATCTTATTAAACTTATTAATACGTTCTTTTTGAAGTTCTAATTCTTCAATTTCATTTTCTTTAACATCAATATCATCAATTTCTTTTAATTGGTACTTTAAATAATCTAAATCTTCACTAACTTGCTCTTTACTTAACTTATTAAAATAATTAAGTTTTTCCATATATAAATCATAACTTTTTTCATATTCTTCTTTTATATTTTCTAATTCTTTACCACCAAATTTATCTAATAAACTCAAATGAAACTTAGAATCTAATAAATAAAATAAATCATGTTGAGAATATAAATTAACTTTTTTACCAAGTGTATTCTTTAATGTAGCCATATTAACAGTAATACCATTAATCTTACAAATACTATTAGAATCACTATTAATAATTCTAGTAAAAGTGAATAAATTACCATTATCCTTATATTCCTCTAAATCACTAGAAATTTCATCAAATTCTATAACTGCCTCTACTATTGCTCTACTTTCTCCATTTCTAACTTTAGTAGTATCTGCCCTATATCCAAGAAGTAAAGAAAAAGCATCTATAATAATAGACTTACCTGCTCCAGTTTCTCCTAAAAACACACTCATACCATTATTAAAAGTGATATCTAAATCTTCTATTATTGCAAAATTTTTAATTGTTAATTCTTTAAGCATTATCTCACCCCAATAATATATATACAATGAATACTCTTATTTTTACGCACTTAATTATATAATAAAAAGATATTTAAATAAAGTTTATTCAAATATCTTTATTAAAAGCATTGTTTATAACACTCTTTATATTTTCATTACTAATATTATCTTTATTAAAAGTAAATAAACTAATATATTCAATATTCCCAGATTTATCTCCCCTTATTGGAGAACTATCTAATTTATTTAAATATAAACCATATTTATTAGCGTAACTAATAACATTTTTTATAACTTCAAAATGAATTTTTGGATTATTAACTACTCCATTTTTATTATGTTCTTTCTTATTAGTCTCAAATTGAGGTTTTATTAAAGCAATTAAACATTTATCTTTATTTAATATTTTAGAAACATTTTCAAATATATATGCTAAAGATATAAAAGAAACATCTACCACTACCATATCAATATTATAATTTTTAAATTCTTCTATATTAATATTTCTAAAATTAGTTTTTTCTAAACTAATAACTCTATTATCATTTCTTAATGATTCATGAAGTTGATTTTCTCCAACATCTAACGCATATACTTTTTTTGCTTTATTTTGCAAACAACAATCAGTAAAACCACCAGTACTAGCACCTATATCTAAAACTATTTTATTTTCACAATCTATATTAAAGACTCTTAATGCTTTTTCTAGTTTTAATCCACCTCTAGAAACATAAGGCAAACTATTAGAAACTATCTCAACTTTACTATTTTCACTAACCTTAAAAGATGAAGAAGTAATAATTTTACCATCTACTTTAATATCTCCACTTTCTATTGCATTTTGAGCTTTATTTCTAGTTTCATACATTTTATTATTAACTAGAAAAACATCTAATCTTTCTTTCATTAGTTTCTAGTAGTCCTTTCAACTTCATATACGCCACTAATGTTCTTTAAAGCATTTTCTACATTTTTATATTGTTCACCATCTTTTACCATTATAGATAATTGGACAGATGCATTTAAGTTCTCTTTATGAGAAACAGCATTAAGTTCTAAAGTAGTTATCTTTAAAACACTAAGAGTATTCATTATTTCTACAAGTAAATTAGCTCTATCACTAGCTCTTATAATTAAATCTACTTGATGTTGTACATTATCTAATACTCTTTCATCCCAACTAACCTCTATAAATCTAGGTTGCAATGTTTTAAGTGTAGGGCAATTAGCTCTATGAACTTTAACACCCTTTCCTCTAGAAATATAACCAATAATTTCATCTCCTGGAATTGGACAACAACATTGAGATAACTCTACTTTTATTGAATCAATTCCTTTTACAATTATTCCTTCACTATTACTAGCCTTAATATTTTTCTTTTTAAACTCAAATACTGGAGTATTATTAGCTCTTCTATTTTTTACTTTATCAATAACATTAATAGGATTTACTGTTCTATTAGATACAACAAAATATAAATCTTCTACTTTTTTAGCACCAAATTGTTGTAAAAATTCAATATCACTAAATGCTTCGTCTAATTCCTTATCAGTAACATTTTTATTTTTAGCTTCTTCATTAAGTAAAGCCTTACCTTTATCTTCAAGTTCATTTCTAAATTCTACTTGATTAATTTTTTGTAATTCTTTTCTAATAATATTTTTTGCATAGCTACTTTTAACAAATTGTAACCAACCTTCACTAGGTTCAGTATGTATCTTAGAAGTTTTAATTTCTACTACATCTCCAGTTTTAAGCTCAGTATTAAGAGGCATCATAACCCCATTAATTAAAGCGCCAACGCAACTATGACCAACTTTACTATGAATTCTATATGCAAAATCAATTGGACAAGATCCAACTGGTAGCTCTACAACCTTTCCTCTAGGAGACATAACATAAATACTGGATTCGAATATTTCCTTAGTTAAACTCTCTACATATTCTTCATTTTCTTTAGAATCATTATTATCGTTAATAAACTCTCTAAAGAAATGTAGTTTTTCCTCTATTTCAGCTTGATTACCTTTATCTCCTTCTTTATACTTCCAATGCGCAGCAACACCACTTTCTGCCCATTCATCCATCTTTTTAGTACGAATTTGAATTTCATAAATATTACCATCATCTGCTACAATTGATGTATGTAAAGATTGATACATGTTGCTCTTAGGTACAGCTATATAATCTTTAAACTTACCATTAATAGGCTTATAAACAGCATGTATATATCCAAGTATTTCATAGCAATTTACTTCAGTTTCTGTAATAACACGTAAAGCTAGTAAATCATATAGTTGATCAAATTCCAAATGTTTTTTAACCATTTTATTATAAATACTATATATTTCTTTTGGTCTACCTTTAATACTATAATAAGGGATATGATGTTCATCCATTAAAGCTTTAATCTTAACAATCATTGAATCTACTTTACTTTGTCTTTCTTCACTTTTTTGCTTTAACATATCTTGAATATATAAATATTTTTCTCTTTCTAAATAATAAATAGACATATTTTCTAAAGAACTTTTAAGTTTAGACATTCCAAGTCTATGTGCAATTGGAGAATAAACATCTAATGTTTCTCTAGCAACTTTCTTTTGAAAATCTTCATCAAATAAATCCAAATATTTCATAAACTCTTGTTGCATTACCATTCTTACAATTAAAACTCTATAATCTTTAGCAAGCGCAACAAATATCTTACGATAATTTTCATTATCTATTTCATTATTAGTCTTTTCCTTAACATTATCTATTCTAACAAGTGCATCTAGCATTGTACTAACTTCTTCACCATATTCTCTAGCAATATATGAATAATTAATATTATCTGTCTTTAATAAAACGCATGATAAAATACTAGATAAACCAACTTGGTATTTACTTAAGCATAAAATAACTTTATTAATATACTCTAACATATTGATTTTATCAAAAAGCATTTTATTAGCGTACTCTTTAGTGCTAGCATCATAACACTTTTTAAATGTATTTACTTCTTCTTCACTTAAATATGATTTTAATTCATTTACTATTTCTTCATACATACTTCACTAACCTCCACTTTTATACACTTACATGTTATTTTATTAGAATATAAATTATTTGGTTCTAATTTAAATATCATATCATAATTAATAATATCATTATTTAAATCTTTAACTAAGTCAAAACCTACTAAATTTGTATCATTATTTATATTTAATAAAATATGTTTACCATCCTTACTCATTTTCATATCATTTTTATTAATATTTCTTAAAATAAATAAAGGATTTGGATTTTCTTCTCCAAAAGGAGATAACTTTAATAAATCTAAATATGACTTATAAGATAATTCATCACTATTAACTTCAATTACCTCTAATACATCATCTTCATATTCATTATCTTTACATAATTCAATAATTTCATTTTTAAAATTCTCATAATTTTCTTTCTTAATAGTTAATCCAGCAGCTCCCTTATGACCACCATAAAATTCTACATATTTACTTTTTTTAATTAATTCAATAATATTAAAACTCTTTAATGACCTAGCGCTTCCCTTATAAAACTCCTTAGATTCATCTAAAGAGAATATAATAGATGGTAATTTATATTTATTAAGAAAACGCGCTGCAATTATACCATTAATACCTTCTAACATATCATCATTTTTCTCAACTATTATTTTATCTTTATATTCTTTTTTATCTAACTTAGCAAAATATTCTTCTGTAACAACTCTCCTACTAGCATTAGTTTTTTCAATAAAGTTTGATATATTTTCAATTTCTTTTGAATCACTACTAGTTAAATAAGTTACTAATTTATTAATAATAGTTCCTTTACACATTCTACCAATAGAATTAAGTTTTGGAACAATTTGCATTCCTATTACATTTTCATCATATTGTTTTTGATTAGAATTTAATAAATTAATAGATTTATACTTAAATTTATTTAAAATATTCAAAGATTCTTTTACTAGTAACTTATTTTGTCCAACAAGAGGCATAACATCACCAATTGTAGCAATACCTGCTAATGCTAAACACACATCATCACTACTAGCAAGTAATGCCTTAGATACATAATAACAAATTGAAGCACCACACATGTTATATTCGCTAAACATAGAATATTCAGGATGTAAACATAAATCAAAATTAGGTAAAGTATCTTCTTTACTATGATGATCTAAAACAATTACATCTATTCCCTTTTCCTTTGCTTTTTCTATAGCATCAAATGCCTTAATACCATTATCAACACATATAATTAAAGAATATCCTTTATCATAAAATTGCTCTACTCTATTAACATTTAAACCATATCCATCCTCATATCTATTAGGAACATAATAACCAACATCATAATTTAATAATTTAAATGTTCTATATAAAATAGATACTGAACATATACCATCAACATCATAATCACCATATATAACAATTTTCTTTTTATCACTAATCGCTTTTAAGATAGCACTAACAACTTTATCCATATCCTTATAATCATATGAACTTTTTTCTTCTATTTTACTAACTAATTCTATATTTCTATTAACTAATACTTTTGAAGCTAGGGATGAAAGATGATATTTTTTCATAATTCCTTCATAACCATTAACATTTAATACCTTATACATACTTATCCCCCAAACTATCTATTTTAATTTTAAAATATTTATACTATATTTTAAAGATATTAGATAAATAAAAATGAGAACTATTAAGAGTTCTCATTTCAGGCTGTTGACAAATAAATAAAAGTCAGCAGCTTTTTTTATTTTCAAAAAGGAACAATTGTGATAAAATAACAAAT
>CAKORZ010000016.1 GCA_934101685.1 uncultured Bacilli bacterium | reverse complement strand
CTCTGAGGCTATTAAATTATGCAAAGAAAATATGATATTAAATAATATAAGTAATTATGAATTGTATGATTGTGGTGTTCAAAATTTAAATATTAATAAGGTCGATGTTATTGTTAGTAATCCACCTTATTTCAAAAATAGTTTAGTGAATGATAATATTGATTTAAAAAGAGCAAGACATGATGTTTCTTTATCGTTAGATGAATTAATTAGTAATTCAAATAGACTATTAAAGAATAATGGAAGAATAATGCTTGTTTATAAGACTACAGAATTAATTTATTTAATTAAATTATTAGATGAATATAAATTTGGGATAACTAAATTACAGTTTATTAATGATGAAAATAAAGAGTATTCTAATACATTTTTAATTGAAGCTGTTAAGAATAGAAAACATGATGTTAAAGTTTTAAGAAATATTATAATAACTCATTAATGTCGAATTGTTGGACTCCCCTGCCGCTAAATTAAGGGAAGGTGAGTGGAATTTTGTCGAATAGTTAGCGAGTTAGCAAGCAAATTTATAATTGACAGTGTGTTTAACTAATAGTACAATTTAACTAGAGGTGTTGCTTAATATGAAAATAGTAGATGGAGTTTTAACAGGAATAGAATTTGGAGATAATGAAATATTGGAAAAGGGAAAACTTTCAATAAAGGAAAGTACAGGAGTAAAAAAAATTGCTCCTTTTGCTTTTGAAGCAAACAATGAAGTAGCAAAGTTTAAATGTACAAATAATTTAGAAGAAATAGGTCCTTGGGCTTTTTATGATAGTGATGTAAAGTTTGTTGACTATAGTGAAAGTTCTTCTTTAAAAGCAATAAAAGAGGGAACATTTAATAACTGCGCTAATTTAAGTGTTGTTAAATTTAGTGAAGAAAATACAATTGAAAGTATCGGCGATTTAGCTTTTGCTAAGTGTCAAATGCTAGCAGGTATTAAGTTGCCTGATGGTTTAAAATACATTGGTAAAAATGCTTTTTATGATTGCTCAAATTTAATCTATGTTCGTTTGCCTAATAGTGTAAGATTTTTAGATGATGGTGCTTTTGAAAAATGTAGACAATTAGAGGAAATCTCTTTGCCTAGACATATTGAAAAAATAGGAAATGATGTATTAAATAATACAGGAGTTAAAAAATTAACTATTTATAGTGTGTGGCCTGATTTTAAAGGAAAGGTTTTTGAACTATTTGATAGAGAGTTTAAAGAAGTTACTATAAAGGATAGAGCATCTAAGCAAAAATTTACAGTTAAAGCTCAAGATGATCAACATATTAAAGTATCTTATGATGGTAAAGCAATTTGTGGATTATTTGATGAACAAGATAACTTGATATATGCTTATTATGTTGAAGATGGAAAATTAGTTTGTAAAACACAAAAGGAATTGAAACAAATTCGTTCAAAGAAAACAAAATAATTTTATAAGGAGTTAAATATGAAATTACAATTTGTTGCTAATTTAAAAAGAGGCGTAAAAGTTGATTCTTTAGCTAATGAAGATAAAGAGATATTAGAAAAGATGAAATCATTAGGTATTGTTGTTATGGCTTCTTATAGTGGGAAAAGGATATATAGATTAAGTAATAATGTTAAAATTAGAAGGACTAAGGATGTTATTGATTTTGATGTTAGACCTAATAGTTTTATGGGTGTTTTCTTTGATTATGATGATGTGTTTGAAATTACTAGTGAGAAAAAAAATGAGCCTAGATTTTATTGCATAAACTATGAACTTAATCCTATGAGTGAAGAAATTAACGATTTTGGTTTAGGTAATGAAGTAAGAGTTAGGGTGTTAGCAAGAGGTTTTGACTTTGATAATGAAGGATTGTTAGTTAAACTTCCTGCAAGCGAAGAAAATTATTATAAAATGGAAACAGTCCCTTATATTACTACTGGAATTTCAGATGGTGGTAAATCAAAAAATACTAGTAAACTTCAATTTAATGAGGAAGTAGATAAAAAATTTATTGTTGGTAAAAAGGGTTACTTTGTAAATAATAAGATTTATTATAATATTAAGGATGTAAAAGAATGTGTTGAAACATATGAACTGAAAGTTAAAAATGATGAATATTCATTAGAGAAAATAGGTTCTAAGAAAATAAACAATAGATAGGACATATTATACTTATATGTCCTTTTTTATTACAATGTTTATGATATAATTGGTCATGTAAGGAAGATGAATATGAAAATACATGTTTTAAATGATGATAGGACAAGTTGTTTGGATTATAAGTGTGAACATGGCTTATCATTATTAATAGAAATGGATAATAAGAAAATATTATTTGATGCAGGGCAAAGCGATTTGTTTATTTTTAATGCCTCTAAAATGAATGTTAAAATTAGTGATATTGATTGTATTGTTTTGAGTCATGGAGATTATGATCATGGTAATGGATTAAAATTTTTAAATATTGATAAAAAAATTGATTTATATGCTCATGAAGATATATTTAAAAATAGAATTAGTAAAAGAACAGGAAAATATGATGGGCTAAATCAAACTAGAAAAGAAATAGAGAATAAGTATAATTTGCATCTAACTAAAAAATATAAAGAAATTAGTGATAATATAATATTTTTAGGAGAAATTGAGCATACTCTAGATTTTGAAAGTAGAAAGTTACCAATGGTTGATGAGAAAGGTAATGATTATAGGCATTTTGATGATACAGGAATAGCTTTAAAAACTCCTTTAGGATTAATAATTGTTTCTGGTTGTTCACATAGTGGTATTTGTAATACTATAGAGTATGCAAAGAAAATTTGCAAGTGTAATAGCATTTATGCAGTAATAGGTGGATTTCACTTGAAAAAAGTTACTGAAGAGACTTTAAAAACAATAAATTATTTTAGGGAAAATGATGTGAAAAAGATATTGTTAGCTCATTGTACTTCTGATGAAGTATGTGAAGAATTTGTTAAGGCTTTTCCTTCTAGAGCAACTGTAATAAAAACAGGTGAAATTTATAATTTATAAAATAAAAAAAATATCCTTATTTTTTCAATAATGGATATTTTTTATTTTAACTTTTATGCTTGTACGACTTCTTTTTGATAGTTTCTAATAAATGACTTTTGATCATCTCTTACTATACAGATAGTATTATCTACTAGAGGAACGATATCAGACATTTTTTCAGGTGGAGCACTAAGGATAGCTTGTAAACCATAGTTTCTAAGTAACTTAACTGATTCTTGAATTCTTTCACTATCCATCTTAGAGAAGGCTTCATCAAATACAATAAGTCTAACTGTTTGATTTTTAGTGTTAGTTGTATCATTTGTTCTATAAAGTTGAGCAAATGAAGCAAGAACTGAGATATAGAATGGAGTTTGTGTTTCTCCTCCAGATTTCTTCAATAATGTTTTTGATAAGTGTTGCTTTCTTCCTTCACTATCGGTAACTATTAAATCAAATTTTAAATATGTTCTGTAATCAGTGAATTTAGCAATATTTCTTTCAATTTCACTTCTTGTATTCATATCTAAAGTTGTATCTGCGAATGTTATTTGTCTAAATAAATCTTCAATAGTATCTTTATATTTTTCTTGGAAAGAATTTTCATCGACACTATAACCTTCCATTAATAATGGATCTGTAATCATGTCATAGTATTGTTTGTATTCTGTTCTAGGTGTCATTGTGAAATAGTAAGAGTCATTACCAAACTTAGATCCACTTAAAGCATCGTTTAATGCATCTATTTGCATTTTTACAGAGTCAAAGTTAGATTTTAATTTAGCTAGGAAGTCATCCTTGAATTGAACTATAGCGTTTGCTTTAGCTATAGTTATCTTTTCTTGATAATCTACTAGCTTATTGCTTTCTAATTCTTTTAGTTCATCATCATATAATGTGTTATCACTTGAATTAGGATTATATGAGATGTGATATACAGAATTGTATTGGCTTCTTAACATAATTAGTTTATCTCTTAAACCTTTATTTTGACCATCTACATGCTCTAACTTAGATTTGTAGAAATTTAATAAGGTATTAATATTTTTTGTTCTATCTAATTCTTCAATAAATGCAGGTTCACCAGTAGACATTATCCATGCTTTATTAAACATGTTATAAATAACTTCTTTAGCTTCTTTTACTTGATCTGCATACATAGGAATATCGAATTCTTCTAGTCTTTCTAACTCACTTCTTTGTTTTACTTGACTAGTTAATAATTCATCTTTTTGCACTTCGAATTCTCTAACTTTATTTTGTGCTTTATCTATTTTAGCTTCAAGTACTTCTACATAACTTAAATCAAGTTTATCTAGTTCTTTATCTAGTTCATCTTTTTGATGTACTAAATCAGGCATCTTTTTATAAACTTTACTAATTTCACTCATAGATTTAATTTCGTTAGAGTTTAATACTTCTACTCTACTAGCGTCTTCGAATGTAACTATTAGTTGTTCTAACTTCTTGTTAGAATTTTGTAAATCATTTAATTCATTTTCTAAGAATTCTTTTTCACTTCCTAGTGAATTGATACCAATGTAGCTATTACGCCATCTTTCTTTATTAATTTGTCTTGCTACATATCCTTGATATGTCATACCAGTAACGGTAATTGAACGATTATATTTTCTTAAGTCTTCTACTTTGTCACACTTCATTAAATTTCCTAATAATGAATCTATATACGCTCTTGCATAGTCGTTATTAGTTGTTAATTCTTCTGCTAATGATCCTTTTACTCTTACAGGATTTGCTTGTTTAACTTTTAAGCAATCTACTAAACCAAAGTCATATAAATTGTATTCAAACTTAATTTCATCATAAATTTTTAATGCTTCTTCAAAGTATACAGGATCTATAAATAAATAGAATTTTTGAGTATGTAAGTAACCTTCAATTGCATTTTTCCATAAAGGATTTTTTACTTCAAGTAAATCAGCAAGAATAGAAACTTCAACATTTTTATTATGTCTTTCTTTTAATTTTTGCTCAATTATTCTTTTTAAAGTTAATAATCTATTGTCATAGTTTTTAACCCCTCTATCAATGTTAGATAAGTTTGATGTTACTTCTGCTAAACGGCGATTATTTTGCTTTATTTCTTCTTTAAATGAATGTAATACTCCACTTATTTCTGTTTTTAAGTTGTTGATATTTTGTTGCATTTCAACGAAGTAATCTAAGTCTAGGTTTTCTAAATCTATATTAGTATTGAATTCTTCAATTCTTTTATAGTATTGCTTAGCAATAGCTTTTAATTCATTGATGTTTTCATTGTCGTGGACATCACAAGCAAGAATTTTATTTATTGAACCCATCCATTGTAATTGATAGTTATCCATATTAGTAACGATAGCTTCAACACTATCTTGTAATTCTTTTATTTGAGCATCAATTTTAGCTTTTTTATCTTCAATTACAGCTTGTTGCTTATAGATGTCTAGAGAATATTTTTCTTCTAGTAACTTTTCTTTAGCAGCTATGTTTGCTTTTATTTCTTGTTCACATTTATCTATTAATAGTGAATATTGACCTAAATCTTCTTTTCCTTCAGTTAACTTTTCTTTATTTAGTTCTAGTTGCTTATTTTTAATTTGTAAGTCACTACGATGATAAATATATTTTTGAGTTAAGAATGAATCTTCTTGACTTTTCCAAGTATCATAAACTTCCTTAATTTTCTTTAACTCTTCAACTCTTTTAGCTAATGTTTCAGTATCAGCTTCTAGTCTTTTATAGTTTCTAATGTTTTCTTGCATTGAAGCTATATCGATTGTTGATTGAACATCACATACATATTCAGTGATAAATGTTTCAATGTTTGAAATAGGTGAGAATGGGATAGCTTTTTTGAATAAGCCAAAGAATGAATTTGATAAGTGACCAAATTTTTCTTTAATGAATTCTCTATATGCTGTGTTTGTTTCAAAGAAGTACATTTGACTCTTATAATAATTTTCTAATAAGTATACTTTTAATTCTTTTATTGATAGAGGTAGTTTGTTTACTACAAATTTATTTTCTGGAATAGGTCCATCATAACTAAAATATTTATAATCGATAGATCCATCTTCATAGTTATCAAATACAACACCTACTGTACAATATTCATTATTTACATCATCGTAAAATTCTCCAACTACATAAGAAGTGAAACGACCATTTCTTAAATAAAGCATATTACCATTATCGTCATCACCAACTTCACATCTTAAGTATCCTTTTAATGTACGGCTTGATTTGTCGGAAGCACTTTTATTGAAGAAGTGTCCTGAAGTATCTCCTAGCATTAATAGTTGAATAGCATCTATTACAGTTGTTTTACCTGCACCATTTTTTCCTGTTAAGAAGTTTATGTTATCTAACTCTAATGTTTCAAAACGGAAATAGTGCCAGTTAATTAATACAATTTTCTTTAATAGTTTCATTTATTACCCCTCCTTAGTTAAATCAAATACACTATCATCTACTTCTTGATTTAAGTTGATAGGTAATTCTTTTTCTTCTGCAAATACCATTGAGTAAATAGCATCTATTTTTTCATTACTTACTGCTAATAAAATTGTAGGTAATATTGCTAATTGACATGCTGAATCATCAATAGATCCTTCAATTTTAGTTAGAATGTTTTGAGTTACTAATAAACGTAAACTTTCTACGATATCTTTCATTGTAGGTTTCTTTAATACTACTTTTAGTTCTAATAGTTTATAGATTAAACTAGCGGTAGTTATATATACAACACTACTTGAAGCATTTCTTTCTTTTTCTTCATCGTAAATTGTTCTTAAAGTAAATAATATCAATGTTGTTAATTTATCTAAGTGTAATTTGTTGTAACCGTATTCATTATCTAAATAAATAACTCCAACTACTTCATCAGTTTTTAAAGTGCAATTTATAACTTTCAAATATCCCTCAAATAAATCATAGTATTTTTCAATAAAACGATAATCAGCATTTATTTTACCTAAATGATCTTTTGATTCATATATTTCTCTAGTAACATAAGTTTTGCTTAATAAATAATTTACTAGTTTAGCGAATCTTTCTTTTTCAGCATTTGTTAAATTGTTGTAAGTATCTAGCCACATATTATAACTTCCTCCTTCTAAGATATGTCATGTTTGGAATACTGTAACCACTTGTATGAGCATTTCCATCGTGTAACTCTATTTTGTAGAATATATTTTTATCCCATCCTCTAAGCATTGAATGAATTGTAAGAATTAAATCCTCGTCACTGTTTATCTTTAATTGAGCAGAATCTAATTCATTTTTATTGTTTAATATTCTATTTTCAACATATTCAATAATGTTTTTGTGAGAATAAGTATTGTTCATGTTTTCAATAAAGTCACTAGCTATATCGTCAATATGATCATAATTGCCATCATCTAATTCAAGTGGCTCACTTGACATTAATGGAGATGTATAACTTCTAACGAATAAGCTATCTTCTGCTAAATAAGCTGATTTTTGTAAGAATAAGTTTTCATTAAATGAAACTAACAATTCATCTTCTTTGCTTTCACTAACAGCATCTGCAAGTTTATCCATTAATTTAGACATTTTAGCTTTAATACTTTTATCGTTATTAAGTAATGCTTTCATTTTTTCTGTAGTAGCGCTTACATAATTAGTGTTCTTTTCATCGATTCTATCGATCATATCTTCTAATTCGTTAAGCTTATCTACGATGAAGTATATTTTTGTTATTACATCATCTCTAGCTTCATCTAGTGTATTAAACTTTTGAAAATTGAAAGCTTGCTTTTCTATTTCATCTAAGTTATCTTTTTGTCTTAACCATTTCAATAATATTTGAATTATGCTTCCTTTAAATCTAGTGATTGAATCTTTTGTTTTTATAGGCATGTATATTTGATTGATTATTTTCTTTTGATAGTTATCAAAGTGATCTACAAGAACTTCATTAACACTATTTAAAAAACTCAATTTATTATATTTTCTTCTTATGTTGTGATATAAAGTTTTTAAGTCATTTTCTAAATCGTTTGTTCTATCGTATGCATTAAGAAGAGCAGTGTACATGAAATCTTTTCTATCAGTATCTGCTTGAAATAAGTTAGAGTAGATTGCATACATATGAGTATTATATCCCTGTTCATCTTCTTTAAATATTGCATATAGTGTGTTTATTATTTTTATTGAGTAAGGAGCAAGTGCTATATATTCTTTGAATGAAGTATCAACTCCATATTCTATTTCTATCCAGCCTGTTTCACATAATCTTTTAACCATGAAACGTGCTAAAGACATAGCATCTCTATTTAATTTTTTTCCATCATTAAAAGGTTCTTCTTCATCAATATCTATAGATAAAAGCTCAGTTGATAAAACAGATGATAGTTGATGTATCAAATTTTCTTTTTCAATTACTAGTTCTTGCTTGAATGATTGTCTTAATAAAAATAAACTGCTAACATATATATCTTTATTTTTTGAATTAAATATTGAAAACAAATTAGCGGGTATAACTTCAAATAATGCCATAAATTCAACTCCTATAACGCATAAATTATAAAATATTTTTTTAAATTTTACAATGAATTTAATAGACTATCATGTGAACTTACAAAAATTGGGTATTTTAATATATTAAAATAGCCGCTTTATAACAATAAAAAAGTAAAAGAGTGATTTATACACCCTTTTACTTAGGAAAATGAGTAATGATAGTTTGTACTATCATAGGCATTGGTAATCTTGCCTATAAATATTTTTTACATATTAATTTTTTTTATACTATATTTTTTTATTTCATAGTTTATAATAATTCCTAAGTGAATTATATAGCAAGAATAATAAATTATTAAAAAAGATAATATTATTGGAGTAAATGTTCCATAGTAATTGCTAATGTTTGAAAAATTATCTATAACAATAAAGAAAAAATGAATAAATAAAGTTAAAAAGATAGAACTAATTAGGCTTCCAATTGATACATCTTTTATTCTTTGAAAAGTTGATAATTTATAGAAAAAAATTAGGGATAAAAGTATTACAATATAATCTATTAAAAAGCTAACTTTATTTAAAAAATCGCTGTTTAAAATGGTAAAGAAAATAGATAAGCCAACAACTATAATTAGGATAGTTAAAAGAGATAAAAATATAGAATATAATTTTTTTCTTATATAATTTTTAAATTTAAAATTATATAATTTTTCAAAATATGAAAGTAATGAGAAAAAGCTACTAGATAATAAATTTATGCAAATTATGTCTATTAAAAAACTACTTGTGGAATTTAATTCTAAATAATTTAAAATATAGTTTATTTTGTGGAAGTATGGATGCTCTAATACCATAAAATGATTTGAAAATATGGAAAAGAGTGACAAGATGATAATGAAAGATGGAATTAAAGCTAATATTGTGCAATATGCTAAATTTCCAGCATGCAGGCTTACTTCTTCGCTAAATAAATGCTTTAAAATACTTTTGAATATATTTGATTTTATTTTTCATCACATCCTATAAAAAAACTCACAAATATATTTTGTGAGCCTTTGAATGTTTTTATTATTTGATTTTAGAAATATCTATTTCATTTTTTATAACTTTTAAAAGTAATCCTGTGTTATCACAGCGAACATTTATTTTCTTTTTCTTCCCATTTTCATTAACGTAAGTTATTTTGAAAGATGGTCTTAAACCATATCCAAAGATTATGGAGTCATTTGCTTTTTCACTTATGTCTAAAATTCTTTTGTAAGGAATAGATATATTTTTAACTAAAGAACGCTTTATTATGAGTTTGTCATAGTAGGCAAAGTAACGCCTTCTGAAAAGTCCTAGGCATAGAAGCAAAATTAGTTCAACATTTATTAATGCAAGTAAAGTGAAAAATGCTTTATCTTTAGCATTAGCTAAAAATTTTGATGGGAAAAAGATCCAGAAAGCTAAAACTAACAAATGTAATATGACTGCTAACAAGAAAAATCCGGTATATTTTCTTCTAAATTTGAATTCCATGTAATCAACTCCTAAATTCTTTGCATTTTTAGAATATAATATTTCTGTGGAAATGTCAAATAAAATGCTTTTATGCAATAAATAAATAGTTAAAATAGTTGAAGTAAAAACCATTTTAATATAAAATGAGTTGTGCATATTGTAAGGAGGAAATTTATTGATGAAAAAAAGATGGTTATCATTACTTATGTTATTTAGCGTTTGTTTGTGTTCTGTTGGCGGATGCAAAAAAAACAATGACAGCGCTGTAGACAAATTAGTTATAGATGGTAATGATGTTGTACTAAAAATTGGAGATACTAAATATACTGCAAATGATTTATTTGGCGATTTGCTATCTTCAGAGGCAGGCGTGAAAGGTGCATATGAAAAATTGCTAAAAGCAATTGTTTTAAATAGTGTTGATGATGACTCTAGCTTAGATGCCAGCTGGGAATTAAAGCTAGATTCATTTAATGATGATGTAAAAACATATATGAATCAAAATAGTGTTAGTAAAAGTGATGCTGAAAAGGCTGTTTTAAAGGAAGCAGGATACGAGACTATTGATGAAATGAAAGATGAATATTATTATGGCGTAAAATTAGCTAAACTTCAGGAAAAATATTGGAATGAAAAGTCAAACTATTATTATGAAGAGTATCTAAAAAATAATTTACCATATTATGTTAGACATGCTTTAGTTAAAGCTGACTATCAATCTACTAGAGGTACTTATGCTTCTACTATAACAGCAGATCAATCTAAAAAATTGTATCAAGTTTATTCTAAACTAGTTAAAGGAGATAAATTTTATACTATAATGCAAGATGTTTCTGATGATACAGGAAGCAATAAAACTGGTCAAGGATATATGATGGATATTACTACTGATAATTTTGAAACAGAATTTTTACATGCAACAATGATATTTGATGCATTATTGAGAAACAAAACTGATAAAGTGACAGGTTTAAATACTGATATCCTTAGTGAATTTATGACATCAAATAGTAATGGATATAATTTTAATGTTATACATGCTAGCGATTTAGAAGTTTTGAACGAAGTTTCTGAACAAACTGGTAGTAGTTATAGACCAGATAATATTACTATAGTTGATGATGAGGGCAATAGCCTTGGAAGTGATATTTATACTGCTTATGGAAGTTCTTCAATGTATTCTAGATCAATAATATTTAACCAAATATTTAATAAATCTGGAATAGGCGTTATCACATATGATCTTGATGATGAAAATGCTCCTCAAAACACAAAATTAATTAATGTTAATGGCAAGGAAATAAAAGCATTAACAGATGAAAATGGAAATATTGTTTATGTTATTTGTGCAAGAACAAGCTCTAGTTTAAATATACATTTTATGGTGATAGAAGTATCTCCTTTTGATGAAATTGCAAAATTGTTCTTCTCTATGGATCAAGAAAACACAATTAAAGAAATGGTAAACGATAAAAAAACTGCTTTAACTAATGAAGGAAAAACAGAAGAAGAGATAAAAACAATTCTTGATGCGTATGAAAAAGAATTAAAAGAGTATAAAACTTATGTTGATATAAAAGGTGGAGAAAAAGTAAGCTCTCGTAATAGTATAATTGAAGAAATAGAAAATCTAGTAAAAGCATATGCTAAAAGAGGAACATCAACTGGAAGTGTAGCTGGTAGCGACCAATTTTTGACTTATGATATGGTTGAATATTATATGTCTCAAAATAATGTTACTTTCAAAAATGATACTATAAAAAATCTTGTTTTAAGATATATAGAATCTCAAAAAGAATTAATTAATTATAATACATTAAATACAATTGTAGATGGTTGGGATGATTACTATAGTAGAATGATAATTGCTAATTCTAGAGAGATAGTATCTAAAAAAATACCAATTGAATGTAGTTATTATACTTATGGAAGTGGCGATAATTCATCTACAGATAAACCTTGTACTTTTAATTATAATAAAGGGTTCAAAATCGCAGTAAATTACCACACTGATGGTGGTGAATTTAATTCTGATTCAGTATATAGTGATTATTTCTATATTGGGCAATCAGAACAATTCATTTTACCTGGGGCAAATGATATTCATAAAGAAGATTATACTTTTGAAGGATGGTATTACACTAAAGACTTTAAAGAAGGAACAAAAGTTACTTCAATTGATGTAAGTAGAAGTTCTGTTAACAACAAAACTATATTATATGCAAAATGGATATCAAATACTGCTGAATAGGAGGATGAAAAGATGAAGAAAACTTTAAAATTTATAGGAACTTCCTTATGTGGAATTGCATTGTTAACTGGATGCAATAACAACAAAGAAAACGATGAAATAAAAGCTAACATTAACAATGGCTCAGAGAATGTTTTTGATGGCTTAAAAGAAGAAACAACTAATGTAACATTGCAAGATATTTATGATAGTTTAAGGGAAAATAGTGCAAATCAACTAGTGGCTGATAAACTTGTTGAAATAATAGCAGAAAAAGTTTTAAGTGATGATATATGGAAACAAAGATACAATAAGAAAATTGAAGAAAAAATATTAGAAATGGCTAAAAGTGATTCTTATAAAGATAGTAATGGAGTATTTAGCGAAGAATTATTAGTTAAAACATTAAAATCACAACTATATAATGTAACTTGTGAAGTAGATAACTATGGTCCTACTTATACAGATTCTACAAAGACAGTCATAGATAAATATACATTATGCAATTATGATGAATATGCAGAGAAGGCTTTAAAAGTAGAAGTTTTAGAGGAGCTTTTAAAAGAAAAATATGTTTATGAAAAAGTTTTAAAAGATAAACCTACTCTAATAGATACAAAAAAGACAAGATATGTTGAATATATAACTTTAGATGGTTCTAAAGAAAACGCGTTTGAATTCCTTACAGATTCAGTTGAGAAATTAAAAGCTGAAAATTCTTCAACAACATTAGAAACAATAAAAGATGAATGGGTTGAAAAATTAATTGAAGAAGTTGAAAAAAAATATGAAAAAATTAATACGATAGATGATAAAGATGGAAGCATATTGAAAGAATTCACAAATGAATTTAACTATTCAAAAGAAGAGGGCTTAAGACTTAAAAAGAAAGACGTTTATGAGAGCGACTATTATGTAGCAAAAGCAATCAATAACGATAATAAAGATATTTTAAACACTACTTTAGTTGAAAGAATACTAAGCGATAATGTTTTAGAAGATAGTGCTAAAAAAACTATAAAAATAAATAATAAATATTATTTGGTTTCTCCATTAGCAGGATCTAATATTCAAGAAAGAGATATAAGAATTACAGACACATCTTCTAGTACAAAAAAATATTATTTAATTTCAGTGGAATTAATGCCAAAATATAGTGATTTATCAGATGAAGAAAAAGTAAGTAATGAAAAAATATATGAAGCTGTTAAACTTCTAGCTTCTAATACAACATTGGTATCTGATAGCACTAAATATTATTTAGAGCAATATAAAAATGAGATTAGCGTTCATGACGAAGCAATTTATAATTATTTAAAATCACAATATTCAAGCATATTTGTAGACTAATAAAAAAGGAGGACGAGCTATGAAAAAAAAGATGTTATCATTAGTAATGCTATTTGCATTAAGTATAGGTTTCATAGGCGGATGTAAAAAAGACAATAGTGGGGATGAACAAGCTGTTTTAGTGGTTGACGGGAAGGAAATTGTAGCTACTATTAATGGTGTAAATTTTTCAGCAGATGAAGTGTTTGAAAATTTATCTTCTTTAGATGGAAGTGCAAAATATTTATATGAAAAATTAAATGATTTAATGATTAAAACTATTGTTCCTGTTAGTGAAAGTATGCGTAGTAAAATAAATAATGAAGTAGAAAAATGGAAAAAAGAAATAAAAGATAATGCTACAATTAATGGGAAATCATATAATGATTCTTTAAAAGAAGCATTAGAAAAAGAAGAAGTATCTAGCGAAGAAGAACTTGTAGAAAAGAAAATTTTTGAGTTACAAAAACAAATAATATTAAATGACTATACATCAAAAGTCAAAAATGAAAATTATAATAACTTTATTTTAAATGGAAACATTTATCATATTAGTCAAATACTAGTAAGCGTAAGCACAAATGGTAATTCTGATGCATTTGGTGTTGGTATTAGTGAATCAGCTGCAAAGAGATTATATAATGTTGTTAATTCTTTGCTAAAAGGTGAAAGCTTCTATAATGTAGCACTGCAATATTCTGAAGATAATAATACAAGTAGTAATGGTGGAGATATGGGAATAGTTACGCTAAATGATGCAACATCTTCTAATTTTCCTGAAGAAGTTAAGTATGCGTTAGCTAGTTATAGTATTTATTTGGAAAATGCTAATATAACTCATCCAGAATATTTAGATGATGTATATGAAAATGGCATTGAAACTATACCGCAAAAATATGTTGATTTGCTAGGAGAAATTTATAAAGATGATACTACTAGATATATAAACAATGTTGATAGTTCTTCTAATACAATAACATCTACTATATCTAGAATGTATGGAAAGAACATCATATTTAATAATTTATTTAATTCAAGAACATTTAGATTCATTCAATCAAACGAAAGTAATGATGTAAAAGAAATGTCAAATATTAAAATGCCAGTTGAAGATTCTCCTAAGTTTAGTTCTACAACAAGTACTCAGAATATTTTAACTAATTATGAAGGTTATCCTATATTGGTGGTAAGAAGTGATTCAGGCATTCATTTTATTTCTATAACAATGTCTGCATATGCGGGTGATGAAAATTTAAAGAAATATTATTCAAAAGAAACAAATTATGATGACCAATATACATCATATTTGGAAAAGGCAACTACAGAATCAGATAAAGAACAACGTTTAGAAAAATTAGAATCTATGGCAAGCGATTTTGCAATTAAAAAGATAACTAATAATAGTACTTTTACAGGCAATTCTGAATTTGAAAATTATGATATGTTTAATTATTATTTAGAAAAAGGATATGGCAATTCAAAATTTCAAATTACAAATGAAAAGATAAAAAGTATAGTTGCTAATTATATTAAAGAAAAAGAATCGTATGAAACATTAAAAATTGCTAATCAATTTGCTGAAAAATATGATTCACATTCAAATAAAGTTTGGTACACAGATTATGATCTTGTTACAAAGGAAATACCTTTGTTAAGTTGTTTAGAAAAAGATTCAAATGGAAAGTATAAATGTACATATACAGTAAAAAACGGCTTTAAATATAATGATAGCGCTGTCGGAGGTGAAGAATAATGAAAAAAGTTAATAAAGTTATTTCTGCACTTTTATTAGGAATGTTATTATGTGGCTGTAGCAATAAGGCTGGTGTAGATACATTTGCTGACATTAGTAATGGTAAAGATACATTTAACTCTGGAAAAGAAGTACTAACAGCTGCAGATTTGTATCAATATATTCGCCAAAATTATGATTCAGAAATATCAAAAACGATTGTTAATTCTGCTATGGAAAAGTTTTTGTTTTCTGGTGATGAGACTGTTGTTAATCAATATAAAACATTATATAAAAAATACTTAGATGAATATTTTAAAAGTAAATTTATTGATGTGAGTACATATAAATTAAATGATGAATTTAATGAAGAAAAATTAGTTCAATATTTAAAAAGTGAATCTTATACAATAACTTGCGATTCTACAACCGTAAATAATTTAGATTCTAATTACTTCTCTTGTGATTATTCTGATTATATTTCTAAAGAAGTTAATTATGATATATATTTAAAAATGCTAAAAGTTAAATATATTCTAGAAGAAAAAAGCTCTTTATTAGATAAAAGTAAAGCAAGAAAATTGGTGTATATACAAGAAGCAAAAGATTCAAGCTCAACATATACTATTAGAGAAACTTTTGAAAACTACTTGAAAGAGATTAAAAATAATTATACAGATGATAACAAAAGTATTATGGATTCTATGAAAGATATAGCTGATTCTTATAAAACTAAGGAATTAGAAAAAATTTCTAATGATTATGAAAAGATTTCTTCTTCAGAAGATAGTTCAAGCTATACATATTTGAAAAAATTTACAACATGTGGCAGTAAAAGATGTAATATTGTTGAGGGTAAAGCATATTTAGAAAAGCAAATTACTGATAAAGAATACTTGAATACAAAAATCATTATAAAAAATAATACAAGTGATTTGTTTGATAGCGCTAGAAATGTTTTGTTTGGTGATAGTTTGGAAGAATATTTATATACAATAGGAGATAAGAAATTCCTTATTTCTCCTTCGTTTGATCAAAATACACAAACAAGTATAAAAGATGCTGTTGTTTACGATGGATCAAGTAATTATTATTTAATTATAGTTGATGTTATTGATAGTAATTCACAAAATTTTGAAGACAAGGTATCTGTTGCAGAATTATTAATTGATTCAGTTAGTGACAGCTTAGCATTAGAAAGTTGCTTCAAAAATATAAATCTTTCTATATATGATAAACAAATTAGAGAATATTTTATAAGTAAATATGGTGAATATGAAAATAATCAGTAAAAATTACTGATTATTTTTTTATAACGGAAAATCAGATGCTTTTATGCTATCGTGAGGATTAGAATTCATATATATTGAATATTCTTTTAATGTTTTGTTTTCACAATATGTTTTTAAAACATAGTCTATTAAATTCTTGTCTTTTATTAAGTTTTTAGCAGTTAACACGCCAACAACTTTGCCATCATTTAATACAACTAATCGTCTAATCTTTTTCTCTGCCATTATTTTTGCTGCATCTATCAAATTTGTATCTTTATTGACAAATTCTATTTGATCAGCAGTCATAATTTCTTTTATTAAACATTTGTTTAAATCTTTGTTGAAACCACGCACTAAAACATCACGGTCAGTAACTACACCTATTAAAATGTTATTTTTTGTAATCGGTAAAAAACCTATATTAAAGTTTTTAAATACTTTAATGACATCTACAATTACTGTATTTTCATCACAGCATATAGCTGGTGATGTCATTAATTCATGTACATATTTATATTCCATTTTATATCTCCTTTTATAATATCTTTTCCTAAAAACATAAATAATAAACATTAACAATTCATATATTTAAATAAATGGCGGTGAATTGAATGCGATTTAAAAGAAAAATCTACTTTTTTATTTTAAATTTGATATTGGTATATATAGCATGTATTAACATATTGAAACATCAACTATTGCCAAATATATTAAAGTATGGAGAATATCAATGCGAAAATATATCAACTAAATTAATTAATTATACAATAGAAAAAAATATAACAGAGGAATTAAAAAGAAAAATTGTTACTTATACTGATGAAGAATTTACTTTAATTGATTTTAATACAGCAATATTAAATTCTATTATGAGTAAATTCATAAAAGAGTTGCATATTTATTATAATCAATTAAGCAATGGAAAAATAGATGATGATTTAGCCAAATATTTAACATCGGTAAATGAAAACAATATTTATAGAGTCCCAATGTCATTAGCTTTGAAAAATCCATTTATCAGCACTTTTGGACCAGAAGTACCAATAAAATACAGAATATTAAATGAAATTAATGGTTATATTGAAAGCAATTTAAAAGAGTATGGAATAAATAGCGCTTTACTTGAAATCAATCTAAATGTTAGTGTCGATATGACTGTTGATATACCAATTTTTAGCGAGGAAAAAAGTATAAATATGTCTATTCCATTAGTTATAAAGATTATTCAGGGGAAAATACCAGAAGCTTTCTATGGAAAAAATATAATAGGAGGTACAAAATGATTTCTTTTATTTTTGAACAATATGGATATTATCCAAAAAACATAGCTTCAAATACTTTTGAAGTTGATAATTGGATTTTCAAATTAATAGAAGTTGATTATAGTGAGGAATACCTGAACTTGATAGATTCATATATAGATGTAGTTAGAAAAAAATTTATTAATAGTGGAATATTTATAATTAAATCAAGATTTGGGAAAAAAGTTGTCGATTATGATAATAAAAAATATGTACTAATTAGTTGCTTAAAAAGCAATTTAAATATAAAAGATTTAAACAAATTTCATTCAATATTCAAAATGTCGCAGGAAAAAGTTAATTTAATAAATTTATTAAATACGTGGGAAAACAGATTGGATTATATAGAAAAAAATGCAATTACTTCATTAAGAATAGATAGTGTTTATTATAAAGAAAATTTGCAAAATTCTATGTATTTAATTGGTATTACTCAAAATTCCATTCAGTATTTGAGTGAATATATTTTGGATTTCGATGTGGAAATAAAAGATGTTACATTAACACATAAAAGATTAGAAAATTTAAACTCTTTTGATTTTTTTAATCCTTTTAATTATATAATAGATCATCCTATTAGAGATCTTGTTGAACTATATAAGCATAACTCAATATCATTCAATGATTTAATTGAACTTTTTGATTTTTATGAGCTTAATTCCAAATTAGCTACTTATGCGATGATTAGATATTTATATCCCGGAAAAGAGCTTGATGAACTTGAAAATAATATAAATAAAAATTATTCTGGATTTAAACTAAAATACAATTTGGAATCAGAATTACAAAAAACAAAAAAAATCTATTATTATTTAAAAGAAAAATACAATATTAGGCCAATTAATTGGCTTGAAAATTAATATAAATTTATTTAATAACTTCTACACCAATGATTCCGCTTACTTCATCCATTAAAATCATTTCTACTCCATCTGTTATTGTACTATCCAAATTTATACAATCAGAGCATGCCCCTTCCATTTGAACATAAACTATCCCATTTTCAAATTTAACAAATTTTATGTCTCCACCATCATTTTGTAAAAATGGACGAATCTTATCTATAGTTTCTATAATTTTTTTCTCAATTTCTTTGTTCATGATATTTGACCTCTTGTTATATGCTTAATTCTTTACTTATAATAACACAAAATGATATAATCCAATAATAGAAAGAAGGAAAATATATGAAAAAATATTATCCTGGGAACATAGTCGAAGGAAAAGTTATTGGAATAAAGCCATATGGCGTATTCATTAGTATTGATAAAGAATTTGTTGGCCTTTTACATATCTCGGAAATTTCCGATAATTATGTTTCTGATATAGATAAAATAGTAACTATAGGAGATAACATAAAAACTAAAATTTTAGATATTGACTATAATGAAAAAAAAGCAAAATTAAGTTTGAAAGCTTTAAAGAAAAGAGAACGATATAAATATAAAAAAAGTCATTCTTTGGCTGAAGAAAAATTTAATTTAGTGAAAGAGTTTATGCCTTTAAAAGTAAGAATGCAAGATTATATTATAGATGCAAAGGAAAGGTTGAATATTAATGATTAGTGTTGATTATACGTATAGCAATTTAAAATTAAATAACTTAAAAAGAAAAGAAAGCAAAATTTTGAAAATAGTAGATAATTTTAATAATGGGAAATGTGAAGGAAATGATTATATTGGATGGAAGGATTTTGCTGATAGAATAGATGTTAATGAAATAAGTAGAATAAAAAAAATAGCCAAAGAAATACAAAACAATTCTGATGTTTTTGTTGTATGTGGCATCGGTGGTTCTTATTTGGGAGCAAGGGCAGTAATAGAAGCGTTAAAAGGATATATTGATAAAAATATAGAAATAATATATATTGGAAATACATTTGACGAAAGATATACTATGGACGTACTTAATTATTTAAAAGAAAAAGAGTTTTCAATTAATGTAATTTCAAAATCAGGTTCCACATTAGAAACGGCATATGCTTTTAGAATGATTAAAGATTTGCTTATTTCTAAATATAAAGAAAAAGCAAATGAAAGAATTTTTGCAACAACTGATCCAAAAAATGGATGCTTGCGTGAAATGGCAAATAAATATAAATGGCAATCATTTGATATTCCGTCTGATATTGGTGGCAGGTATAGTGTTATTACGGCAGTAGGTTTATTACCTTTGGCGGTTGCTGGAGTAGATATTGAGAAATTTTTAGAAGGAGTAAAAAAAGCTGAAAAAGATTTGAAAGTAAAAAAAATGAGCGATAATATTGCTTACCAATATGCAGCATATAGGTGTGTGCAATATAAGAAAAGCAAAAAAATAGAGATATTTTCTTCGTATAGTCCATATTTAACTATGCTTTCAGAATGGTGGAAGCAACTATTTGGTGAATCAGAAGGAAAAAATGGCAAAGGTTTGTTTCCAGTGAGTGTCAGCTTTTCTACCGACTTACATTCCTTGGGACAATTTATTCAACAAGGTAAAAGAACGTTTTTTATGACACAACTAAAAATAGGCGGAAATGACAAACTTTATTTGAAGGAAGAAAACGATAACATGGATAACTTAAACTATTTATCAAAGTTTTCTTTGAATCAAATAAATAAGAGAGCTCAAGAAGGAACAAACATAGCTCATCATGACTTAGGAAATGTTGATATATTTACTTTTAATTTAACTAAAATAGATGAATTGAATATTGGATATTTGTTATATACATTAATGTACAGTTGTATGATTAGTGCTTATTTATTAGGGGTAAACCCTTTTAATCAGCCAGGTGTAGAATTCTATAAATCAGAAATGAAAAAATTATTAAAAAAATAATTAAACTTTGTTAAAAAAATATTGACTACTAAAAATAAAGGTGTTATATTTAAAGAGCATTACTTAGGAAATGCTTTTTTATGGATGTTTAGCTCAGTTGGTAGAGTACCGCCCTTACAAGGCGAGGGTCGGGGGTTCGAGCCCCTCAACATCCACCATTTATATTTATTGGGTAGTGAATGTAAGCCGTTCGTCTTACAAATTGAATATGGAGGAGTAGCGAAGTGGCCAAACGCGGTTGACTGTAAATCAATTCCCTCTGGGTTCGGCAGTTCAAATCTGTCCTCCTCCACCACTATTGGGGTATAGCCAAGCGGTAAGGCATCAGACTTTGACTCTGACATTCCCCTGGTTCGAATCCAGGTACCCCAGCCATTTGTTATAGATGGTCCGTTAGCTCAGTAGGTAGAGCACGTGACTTTTAATCACGGGGTCACAAGTTCAAATCTTGTACGGATCACCATTTTTTTTGCCCAGATGGCGGAACAGGTAGACGCACAGGACTTAAAATCCTGAGGGTTGAGAGACCCGTGCCAGTTCGATTCTGGTTCTGGGCACCACTAAAAAATAATAACAAAAAGCTTAAAAATATATTGAAAATGTTAAGCTGGTGTGTTATTATAGAAAACGTCGCGGGTAAAGCGATAGAAGAAATGATCTTTGAAAACTAAATAGAAACGTCAGCAAACAATAATTTAAGTAAAAAAAGCGAAAGCGAAAAAGA
>CAKORZ010000015.1 GCA_934101685.1 uncultured Bacilli bacterium | reverse complement strand
CAGTATATCAAAGAGAAATAGTAGTGAAAATGAGACCAGGACAATCTAAACAATATGGTGATTTAGATTTTGCTAGTGATGTGGAGATTAAAGAGTATCTTTTTGATGTTTATTATAATGGAGAAAAAGAAGATATTGATAGAGAAGAATATGAAAACTTAGTAACAAGAGAAGAAGGAGAAATTCCAGGTAGATATGCATATAATTTAAATGAAAAAACACTATTAATTAAATTAAATGGTGAGTTAGATGGAGTTAGAGTAGGAAACTATAAGATATTATGGGATGATAGCGAAACTGATTACTTTATAATAAAAAAAAGAGATATTTCTATTATTACTAGAGGTAGCAAAAAGGAATTCTTCTATGGTGATATATTTGGTAATGGTAAAAATAAAGATGGTGAAAGTCAATTAGGATGGGAATCAACAGGACTTGCATCAAATGCTTTACTAACAATAAATGGAAGTATAGTAGCTGATAAAATAAGTAGTGAACTTGAAATAGTAGGTATAGCAGAAGATGATAAAGAAAAACTATTAGCAGTAGGTGAATATGCTGTAAAACATAATGAAATAAAAATATTAAGACAAAGCGATGATAGTGATGTTACAAGTTATTACAATATAACATATACTGAAGGAACATTCAGAGTTGTACCTAGAATTATATATATTGTACCAGATGATAATTTATCTAAGATATATGGTGACGATGATGTAGAAATAACATATAAATGCAGAAATAATAGTAATGAAATAATTGATTGTACATCTGTTATAGAAAAAGGAGATGTTATAACAGGTAAACTTGAAAGAGAAAATAGATCTATTGAAGGTACAGGTACTTTAGAAGATGTTGGAACATATCGAATTTCAATTGGTACTTTAGAAATTAATAACAATTATGAATTAGTACTAGAAGGTAATAAAACATATCTTATTAATTATAGAGATTTGTATTTAAAAGCAAATGATCTAGAAATCTATTATGGTAGACCTTATTCATTAACTTATGAGATAGTAAGAGGTAGTTTAGCAGATAATGATAAATTAGGAATACATGATACAATAACAGGCAATCTAACATTAAACAGAGAGTATACAGGAGTAGGAACATATGTTATTATTGATACAGAACTTGTTATATCTAATAAAAAGAACTATAACTACAACTTCTCAACAGGTACATTTATTGTAAAAACATGTCCTTTACTAGTAGTTCCAGATTCTAGTAATTTATTTAAAATATATGGAGATAAAGATCCAAGTGAATTTACTTTTACTTCTTATTTTGTTGATCCAAATAGTGGCGAAAAAACTATTTTGTTTGTTCCAAGCACAGGAAATCTTATTAGAGAGTCAGGAGAAAATGCTGGTAGATATAAAATTTTAAAAGGAACTTTATTATTTGAAGATGAAAAGAACTATGATATATCAATTGAAGAAACATATTTCACTATCTTATCTAGAGTAATAGAGGTTAAACCTGTAAAGGGTCAATACAAAATATATGAGCAGAAAGACCCTGAATTGAAATATACTTATGTGGGAATACTAATTGGTTCGGATAGATTTATTGGAGAATTAAAAAGAGATCCAGGAGAAGAGGCTGGAGAATACACGATTAATTTAGGAACTTTAGCTGTTGCTAGTGGATATCAAGGTAACTATACAATTAATTATACTCCTGATATTTTTACAATCATATATGCTGATTTAACAGATATTATTATTACTATCTTTAAAGGTAGTGTTTATCAAGTATATGGTAAAACAGAAGAAGTTAGATTAATGGCTGACTTTAATAGTGGTGCAGATAGAACTCATGTTGAAGATATAGAATGGAAAATCATAAAAGAATTAAGTGATGGCACTACTTCAGAGTATGAGTTTGTAAGAACAAAGGAAAAAGATGAAAAAATTAGAAATAGTATAGCATTTACTCCAAGTGGATCGGCTGGAAGATATTATATTACTGCGACTTATGGAGGAATAACAGGAACTTTTGAAGTAGTGGTAGAAAATGCTGTTTATGGTAATATCTTTATTGAATTTGTAAGTGGAACTATTAATCAAGTATTAGGAAGAGAAACACAAGTAACATATAGATTATTGTATTCAGAAGGCGTAGATATTAATAGAAATGTTTTATGGACAATAAATGGTAAAGAAGTAAAAAGAAATATAATTAAAGATTCAGTATATCTTACTTATATTCCTACTGATGGAATTGGAACATATACTGTTCAAGCACAAGTTGCAGATAGAGTAAGTAATGCACTAGAATTCTATGTTAGAAACAATAATCCTCCAGTGATAACTTTAATTGGAGATCCAGTTATTTATATAGAGGCAAAATCAAAAGAACAATATATTGAACAATACGCTAAAGTAATTGATGACATAGATGGTGATATTTCTGATAAACTTAGAGTAACTGGTACGGTAAATACAGATGTTATAGGAACATATTACATAAGATATGATGCTACTGATAGTCATGGAAACAATGCAATTACAGTATATAGACAAGTAGTAGTAAGGGATACAACTCCTCCAACGGTTACTTTAATAGGTGATCCTATGATAACTTTATTTTATGGCCAAGAATATGTAGAAAGAGGAGCAATTGCTGTAGATAACTATGATATAGGTGAATTAGAAGTAATTATAGATAATAAAATTGTTTATAATAAAACAGGTGTTTATGAGGTTATATATACTGCATATGATAGTTCTGGAAACAGAGGATCTGCAACTAGATATGTAGAGATTATAGATAATGTTCCTCCAACAATCACTCTATTAGGCGATGAGATTGTTTATGTAGAAGTTTATGATACTTTTAGAGATGATGGAGCATTAGTTGAAGATAATATGGATGGGAAATTCATTATAACTGCAACTAGTTTCTACTATGAAGTTGAATTAGGTATTTTAAGAGAAGTAAACTCAATAAACACAAGTAGATTAGGTACTTACTATGCTTATTATGAATATACTGATGCCTCTGGTAATGTAGGTGCAAGTCCAGTTAGAACGGTAGTAGTAAGAGATACAACTCCTCCAGTAATAACGTTAATTGGAACAAACCCATACATTACAAGAAGTGATTATCCAAATGTTAGTTATGTAGAACCAGGTGCGATTGTTACAGATAACTATGATACCGATTTAAAAGTTATTATAACTGGTGAAGTAGGAAATGAATTAGGCGTTTATTATATCTATTATGATGCAATAGATTCTAATAACAATAGAGCTGCAACAGTTATTAGACAGGTAGTAGTTATTGACCTTGATAAACCTATTCTTCATTTCTATGATAGATGTCCTCAATATATGACAATTGAAGCATTATATGAAGAATATGATGTAAGATGTGACTTGCCAGGATATGGAGTGTGGGCAGAAGATAACTATCAAGCTGATCTTGAAGGATTACAAAAAAGAATTGTTGTAAGAGGAAGCGTTGATAGTACAACTGTTGGTACATATGTTATTACTTATGATGTTGAGGATATGAATCATAACGCTGCAGTAACTTTAAAAAGATATGTAACAGTAGTAGATACAACTAAGCCTGTAATTAATTTGTTATGTAAAATAGATGATGAAATTAAATTATGTGAAGATGATACTAGCCAAATTGTAGAAGTATTCGAAGAATATGAAGAGCTAGGAGCTATCATTTATGATAGGTATGATGAATACCATGGATATACAATAGAATTAAAAATAAACCATAACATAAATATAAATAAATTAGGCGAATACTTAGTTATTTATAATGCTACTGATAGTAATGGAAACAGAGCGTTAACAGTCACTAGAAGAGTTTATGTAAAAGATACTAAAGCACCAGTAATTACTTTAAATGGTGATAACCCAATAACTATTGAAAGAGGTATTGAGTATGTAGAATATGGAGCTACTGCAATAGATAATTACGATGGACCAATGAGATATGTAAATATCATAAATGCTCCTTCAGGTATGAAACTAGGAAGATTTGAAGTTATTTATAGAGCAATAGATAGCTCTGGAAATGTAGGAGAAGCAATAAGAATCGTTAATGTAGTGGATACTATTCCTCCTATTGTACTAGGTGTTGAAGATGGTATGTATTATAAAGAACCAGTAAGTATTTACTTCATTCCTACAATGGGAACAGATGAAGTGTTAACAGCGTGGTTAAACGGTAAAATAATAACAAGCCCTTGGTATGTTGATGAAGAAGGAGAATATGATTTACTTGTTAGAGATGACGCTGGTAATGAAACAAGAATATGGTTTGCAATAGATACTACTCCGCCAATTATTTTAGGTGTTAAAGATGGTGAGTATACTAATAGAGAAGTGGTAGAAGTATCTGCAAATGAAAGAATAAAGTATTTTGAGTATAGATATCAAAGTGGAGATTGGATTAGAGTAGAAGAACAAACAGTTAACTTTGTAAATGAAGGAAGATATAGAATATATGCTGTAGATATGGCAGATAATGTATCAGAAGTTATTTCGTTTGTTATTGATAGAACTCCTCCAGTATATGATTTGGTTGGTGTTATAAATAAGGGAATAACTAATACTGATGTTATTTTAACTGTAGAATTAGAAGCAACTATTGTTGTTAATTCTACGTATAATATTCCTAACACATATACATTCACTGAAGAAGGGTATTATCAAATAGCAATAAGAGATTTAGCAGGAAATACAGTTAACTTACAATTTGTAATCAATAAGGATTATACAGTAATAGTCAATAAAACTATAATTACAATTATTACTCAACATAACGCTATTAATAAATTCACTATTAATGGAACTAATTACCCACGTAACAGTGGTTACTTAGTAGCAATGCCAAATATTGATGGAACATTTACTTATGTAAACAGTAAACTTTTCTCAGAAGCAGAATATCAAAAATTAATGAATGGAGAGACTCTTGAGTATGGAGTTTCTGGTAGTGATGATACATATATGTTTGTAGCTTTTGTAGCTAATTCAGATGAATTAAATAAATTTGGTCAAAAAACAGTAGAAGATGATGAAAATAATAACAATGCATTTGCATATATAGGCGGCGTATTGTTTCTAATATTAATAATCTTGTTCTTCTTTATATTCTTCTTAAAGAGAAGAAAGAAACAACAAGATGAAGTTGAAGAAAAAGAAACAACAATTGATGAGTTTTAGCTAGACTAGCTAATAAAAAATAATAAATAGTTTGTAATTTTAAAATAAATAGGAGTATAATAGGAAAGTTGGATTTGAGGTGTATATAAATGAATATAAGAAATATAGCAATTATTGCTCACGTTGACCATGGTAAAACAACATTAGTTGACCAATTGTTAAGACAATCAGGAACATTTAGAGATAATGAACAAGTAGCAGAAAGAGTTATGGACTCTAATGATATAGAAAGAGAAAGAGGAATAACTATTTTAGCTAAGAATACTGCGATTAAATATAAGGATTATAAGATTAATATTCTTGATACTCCAGGACATGCTGATTTTGGTGGAGAAGTAGAAAGAATTATGAAAATGGTTGATGGTGTTTTACTAGTAGTAGATGCTTATGAAGGAACAATGCCTCAAACTAGATTCGTATTAAGAAAAGCATTAGAAGCAAATGTTAAACCAATCGTAGTAATTAATAAAGTAGATAGACCACATACTAGAATCAAAGAAGTAATAAATGAAGTATATGAGTTGTTTATTGATTTAGGCGCAACTGATGATCAAATTGACTTCCCTATTTTATTCGCTTCAGGATTAAAAGGAACATCTAGTTATAGTGAAGATTTGGATACTCAAAAAGAAACAATGGATCCAATATTTGAAACTATTATTAAATACATTCCTGCTCCTAGCATGGATAGTGAATCAAGTTTACAATTTCAACCTGCATTATTAGACTATAATGAATATGTAGGAAGAATTGGTATTGGTAGAGTAACAAGAGGAAAAATTAGAGCTAATGAAACAGTTGTATGTGTTAGATTAGATGGAACACAAAAACAATTTAGAGTTCAAAAATTATTTGGCTATATGGGTTTAAAAAGAATAGAAATAGAAGAAGCAAGTGCAGGAGATATTTGTGCAGTTGCAGGTTTAGCAGATATTAGTGTTGGTGAAACATTATGTAACTTAAATCATATAGATCCATTACCTTTATTAAGAATTGATGAACCAACTCTAGAAATGAATTTCTCTACAAATGATTCACCATTCTCTGGCTTAGATGGTAAGAATGTTACAGCTAGAAAAATAGAAGAAAGATTATTAAAAGAAACTCAAAGAGATGTTAGTTTAAAAGTACAAAGAATTGAAAATAAAGAATCTTGGAAAGTATCAGGAAGAGGAGAACTTCACTTATCAATTTTAATTGAAAATATGAGAAGAGAAAACTTTGAAGTTCAAGTATCTAAACCACAAGTTATCTTAAAAGAAATTGATGGCGTTATTTGTGAACCATTTGAAGATTTACAAATTGAATGTCCTGATGATTCAATTGGTGGAGTAATAGAATCTTTAGGTACTAGAGGTGCTATTATGGAAAACATGATTAGTAACAATGGCCAAACTAGAGTTAACTATGTAATTCCTTCAAGAGGATTAATAGGATTTACAACAGACTTTATGACTCTTACTAAAGGATATGGTATTATTAACCATACATTTAAAGAATATAGAGAAAGAGAAAATGTTGATATTGGAGAAAGAAAAAATGGTGTTCTAGTATCTATGTGTGCAGGTAAATCTACAGCTTACGGTATAGGACAACTTGAAGATAGAGGAATTATGTTTATTGAACCTGGAGTAGATGTTTATGAAGGTATGATAGTTGGTGAACATAACCACGATAACGATTTAGCAGTTAATGTAGCAAAAGCTAAAAACTTAACAAATATGAGAAGTGCTGCTAAGGATACAACAGTTGTATTAAAGAGACCACGTGCTATGTCACTAGAATATTGCTTAGACTATATTAATGAAGATGAACTAGTAGAAATTACTCCTCATAGTTATCGTATGAGAAAGAAAATCTTAAATACTACTGAAAGAAAAAAAGAAGATGCTAGAAAATAATTAGGACAACGAAAGTTGTTCTTTTTTTATACCAAAATAGAGAAAAATAGTGAAAAAATAGCGAAAAAATGATATAATAATAATGGTGATTAACTATGATGAAAATAACGATTACTAATGAAATGCTAAAAAGCATTATAGAAATTGAAAAAAATAAAGTGAATTTATCTAATGAAAGTTTGCCTGTTACTATTAGCGATAGACTAAGAAAAAGTTCAAAGAAAAAAAGTACATATGCATCAAATAAAATCGAAGGTAATCCATTAACAGAAAAGCAAGTTGAAGATGTTATAAATAGTACAAATAGGCATTTTTTAAAGCCTGAGCAAGAAGTTAGAAATTATTATAATGCAATTAATATGCTAGAGAAAAAATTAAAAAATAAAGAAAAATTTTCTATGAATCTTATTTTAGAAACACAAAAAGAAATAATACAAGGTGCTGGCAAAGAAAAAATAGGAATAAGAGGAGAAATGCCACTTGGTGTTTTGTTTGCGGTATATGATGACATAACAAAACAAGTTGAATATATTCCTCCAGAATATACAGATGTAGTGCCTTTAATTAACGAGTTAATAAAATATGTAGATACATCTGATGATCATCCTATTATAAAAGCGGCAATAGTTCATTACGAGCTTGTTACTATTCACCCTTTTGAAGATGGTAATGGTAGGACTGCACGACTTATGAGTAACTATATATTAGATTATTATGGATTTGATTTTAATAAAATTGGGTCTTTAGAGGAATATTTTGCTTATGATATCGATGAATATTATAAGTCTATTCAAATGGGACTTCCGCCTTTATATTATGATGGAAGAAACAATCCACCACATCCAGAAATATGGGTAAATTATTTTTTAAAAATGATGAAATTATATTCATCAAAGGTATTAGAATTATCTAAAGCTTCTATTGAAGATAAATTGAGTGGGAGTTTATCACATTTAAATTCTAAAGAAAAACAATTTTTGAAATATCTATTGAATAATAAATACACTAATATTGTGCCTATTGAAGTATCTAAAAAAATTGGTGTTACAAATAGGACAATTGTGAATTGGTGCAGTGGGTTATCAAAAAATGGGATCTTAATTCCAAATTTAGTAAATAAAAGAATAAGATCATATGATTTGAGTGATTTTGTTAAAAGAAATAGTGTAGAAATAGAAAAAATGTTGTAATAATGAAAAATAGTGAAAAAATAGTGAAATTTTTTGAAATATTAATTTTTATGAATAAATAGTTAAATATATCCCATACTAGGTTTAGGTGAGATATATGATAAAGAAAATAGTTAGTATAGTAGTGCTTTCAACAGGATTAATAGTTAATTCTTCTATTAAAGAAAATAGTGCTTTTGAATATAAGTATAGAGTAGTTTTAAATAGTAATGAGATGGGTGATGTTTTAAATGGATATACTTATAAAGAATATTTAATAGATGAATATAATGATTTGATTAATTATTTAGATCCTAGTTTACATCAAGATGCAGTAATAACTAATATAGATAAATTTGCTAAAAGTGGAAGTAAAGCAAGCTATGAAAATGGTGAAATCGTAGTGTATGTAGGAGAAGCAAAAGGTAAGGCTATAACAGGAGAATTAAAGAAGGATAAATGCGATACATCAAATGTTAGAGTTAAGTTCTTTTTCTCAAAATATTTCTTTAATAAATAAGGATTTTAAAATCCTTTTTATTTTACAAAAATATTAATATAAATCTATAGATTTAAAGTTAAGATAGAGGCTTAAAACATTGAATAAAAAGTCTTAATTGTGTAACATTAAATATATGGAGGAATGTTTATGAAAATAGCTATTTGTAGTGATCATAGAGGATATAATTTAAAAAACAAAATAATTGAAAAATTATTAGAAAAGAATTATAAATGTGTAGATTGTGGCTGCTTTAGTGAAGAAAGATGTGACTATCCAGTTTATGCTTTTAAATTAGGAAAAGAAGTATCTAGCAAAGAGTGTGAATATGGAGTAGCTATTTGTGGTAGTGGAGATGGAATGGTAGTAGCTACTAATAAAGTAAAAGGGGTAAGAAGTTCATGTTGTAAAGATGTAAATCATGTAGTAAGAGCTAAATCACATGATGATATTAATGTACTTGTTTTAGCTTCTGAAGAATGTGATGAATTTTTAGGTGTAGACATGATAGAAACTTTAATAAATACAGAATTTTTAAAAGGCAGATATGAAGAAAGAGTAAAAATGATAGAAGAATATGAAAAATAGTGCTAGAAAAACACTTATAATAAGTGAAACAATCTTTAAAATAATTACTACTCTATTAGTGTGTATATTTATAGGAATAAAATTAGATGAACATTTTAATACTAAACCATTATGGATTATTATTTGTAGCGTGTTTAGTTTAGCATATGTAATCGTAATAATTCTTATGTTAGGAAGTAAGAAAAATGAATTATAGAAAGATTGAAAGATTTAGTTTAATAAGTCTTGGTTTAGTAGTAGTTATATTGTTTTTTATTAGTAGCAAATATGCATTAGGATTTTTACTTGGTGGATTAGCAGGATTACTTGGATTTAAAATGATAGAAAGATTAGAAAATATAGAGATATATGATTATAGAGTTTTAAAAAGTAAACTTAGAAGAAATCACGCTTTAAGATATTTAATATATGGGGTAGTGTTACTTGCAAGTTGTTTAAGACCAAATGTGTTTTCAATAGTTACTTGTTTTATAGGACTATTACTAACTAAAGTTTGGATTGTAATAATAGAGAAAAAAGAATTAAAGGAGGATTAAGGAAATGGAAAAATTTTTAGCAAAATTACCAGCAGAAACTTATTCTTCTTTAATAGTTATTTTATTATTATGTGTTTTTGTAATAATAGTAGGAAATAAAATAAAAAAAGCAGATCCTTTAAAAGAACCTAAAGGATTAGCCTTTATTGGAGAATACGCTGTTACTTTTGTTGATGGTTTTGTAGAAAATAATATGGGTAAAAAATATGATAAATTAAAGCCCTATTTTTTAACATTAATGCTCATGATTCCTAGTTATTTCTTGATAGGTTTGTTTGGTTTACCTTCCCCAATGACTAACTATAGTATTCCTTTAGCAATAGCGTTTATAACATTTATATTAATACACGCTAATTCTATTAGATTTACTAAATGGAAATACTTTAAAAGATTTGTAGATCCTTTTCCTAAGTTCCCAGTCTTTTTACCAATAAACATATTATCAACATTTGCTCCATTAATATCATTGTCATTTAGAATGTTTGGTAATGCATTATCAGGAATGATAATTATGAGCTTAGTGTATTATGCGACAGAATTATTAACTGGATTTATTATAAATGTTCCAGGATTAAATATATTTGGACCAATCGTGGCTCCAGTATTACATGCCTATTTTGATTTA
This sequence comes from uncultured Bacilli bacterium, assembly GCA_934101685.1. GTDB lineage: Bacteria > Bacillota_I > Bacilli_A > RFN20 > DUOF01 > CALVUJ01. Next base: position 13,478 of record CAKORZ010000015.1, on the reverse strand, counting down.
TTTAGTGCAGTAATACAAACATTAGTATTTGTCTATTTAACAGCCTTCTTTATTAAAGGAGAAGAGCCTGATGAGATAGAAGAAGCATTAGCATAAGAAGGAGGAATTATGTATGAGTGCAGAAGCAGCAATGTATATTATGAAAGGATTAGCAGCAATTGGTGCAGCAATAGCAGTATTTACTGGAGTAGGTAGTGGTATTGGTGAAGGATACGCTGCGGGTAAAGCAGTAGAAGCAGTTGGAAGAAATCCTGAAGCAACTAGTCAAATTAGAGGAGTTATGATTACAGGTATCGCTCTAGCAGAAACTACAGGTATCTATGGATTATTAATTGCATTCTTGTTAATCTTTGCATTATGATATTTTTATCATTTAAAGAAACTCTTGGTGATATAGGAAGCAAAATTTTTCCAAGTTTTGAAGCCTTTATTGTCCAACTACTAGCAACAGCAGTACTTTTCTTTGTAGTAATAAAATTTTTATATAAACCAGCAAAAGAATTTATAGCAAAAAGACAAAAATATATAAAGAATCAAATAGATGAAGCAGATACTAAATTAAATAAAGCAGATACTATTTTAAAAGAAGCTGAAGAAACAAAAAATAAAAATTTAAAAGAAACTAGTAAGCTATTAAAAGAAAGTAAAGAAGAAGCTAGTAAACAAAAAGAATTAATTATAGAAAGTGCAAAACAAGAAGCAAATGATATAAAGAAAAATGCTTTAAAGGAAATAGAAGTAGAAAAGAATAAAGCTAGAAATGAAATTAAAAAAGAAGTAGTGGGTTTATCTATTGATATATCTAAAAATATTTTAAGAAGAGATTTAACTGAAGAAGACGAAAATAATTCTTTTGAAGAACTTGTAAAAGAGGTAGAAAAAGATGAATAGTGAATATGCTTCAGCATTATTTAATCTTGGAAAAGAAGAAAATATTTTAGATAACTTTTATAATGAAATAAAGTTATTAATAGAGATATTTAAGGATAAAGAAATTGATAGTTTTATTAGTAATAAATTTATAAATATTAGTAATAAAAAGAATATTTTAGATAAATATTTGAAAGATATGAGCAAGTATTTAATTAATTTTATAAATATTATTATAGATGATAATAAAGAAGAGTATTTAATAGATATTTTTGATGAATTTAATGAACTTTATTATAAAGAAAAAAATATTAGTAAAGGTATTATTTATGGATTAGAAATAGATGATGACAAAATAAAAAAATTAGAGGAAGTATTTACTAAAAAATTAAATAAAAAAGTAATTCTTTCTTTTAAACAAGATATAAGTTTAATTGGTGGATTTAAAGTAATCGTAGATAATAAATTGTATGATAATTCTTATAAAACTAAATTAAATAATTTGAAAAAAGAGTTATTGAAAGAGGGTGAAAATAATGATTGATGTAACATCTTTAACAAAAGCTTTAAAAGAAGAAATTAAAAGTTATGATAATAAAAGTGAAAGAGAAGATATAGGAACTGTTTTAACTATTGGCGATGGTGTTGCAACTGTTTATGGGCTAGATAAAGTTATGGCAGGAGAGTTAGTGGAGTTTGAAAATAAAGGAATGGGATTAGTACTAAATCTTGAAGAAAAGATTGTAGGTATAGTAGTTCTTACTAATATAGATAGTATTAAAGAAGGTTCTAAAGTAAAAAGAACTAAAAGAGTTTTAGAAGTAGGTGTTGGAGAATCTCTTATAGGAAGAGTAGTAGATGCTTTAGGTAATCCAATAGATAACTTAGGAGAAATTAAAGTAAATGATTATTATCCTGTTGAAAAAATAGCACCTTTAGTAATGGAAAGAGTAAGTGTAAATACTCCACTAGAAACAGGAATAAAAGCCATAGATTCTCTAACTCCAATTGGAAGAGGACAAAGAGAATTAATTATAGGTGATAGACAAACAGGTAAATCTACGATTGCCATGGATACAGTTATAAATCAAAAAGGAAAAGATGTAATTTGTATTTATGTTTGTATAGGACAAAAAAACTCTACAGTAGCACAAATGGTAAATACGTTTACTAAAGAAGGAGCAATGGAGTATACAATCATTATTAATGCTAGTGCAAGTGAAAGTGCATCAATGCAATATATAGCGCCTTATAGTGGATGTGCAATTGGTGAATATTTCATGGATTTAGGAAAAGATGTTTTAATAGTGTACGATGATTTAAGTAAGCATGCCGTAAGTTATAGAACACTATCTTTATTATTAAAAAGACCTCCCGGGAGAGAAGCATATCCAGGTGATGTTTTCTATTTGCATTCTAGATTATTAGAAAGAAGTGCAAACTTACTAAAGGGAGGATCATTAACTGCTCTTCCTATAATTGAAACTCAAGAAGGAGATATATCTGCTTATATCCCAACAAATGTAATATCTATAACAGATGGACAAATATTCTTACAAACTGATTTATTTAATGAAGGTATAAGACCAGCAATTGATACTGGTTTATCTGTATCAAGAGTAGGTTCTAAAGCTCAAACTAAAGCAATGAAACAAGTATCTGATGGTTTAAAAATTGATATTGCAAATTATAAAGAATTAGAATCATTTACTAGATTTGGTAGTGATTTAGATAAGACAACACTAAAGACATTAGAAAGTGGTCAAAAAACGATTGAATTATTAAAACAAGATGCACATGATTCATATTCCTTGGCAGAGCAAGTAATATCTTTATTCTGCTTAAAATATAAATTAATAGATGATATAAGTGTAAATAAAGTAAGAGACTTTGAAAAGTTTTTATTAGAAAGATTTAAATCTAAACATAGTAAAATAATGCAAGAAATAGAGGATAAAAAAGTAATTAGTGATAATTTGAAAATGACTATAGCTAAATATATTTCTGAGTATGTAAAAGATTTTAATAATTTAAATGGGGAATAGCTTATGGCATCGTTACAAGCACAAAAAAGAAGAATAAAATCAATTGATTCTACTAGTAATATTGCTAGAGCAATGGAATTAGTATCTAGTGTTAAACTAAAAAAATTAAAATATAAGTATGAACAATCAATTAGATATTTAAATGAATTAGAAAAAGTAATAAATGAAGTTTTATATTTAACAGAAAATGATTTTAAGTTTAATAAAGAAGGAATAGATGTAAATATTGTTATAACTTCTAATTTAGGGTTATGTGGAGCGTATAATGAAGAAGTATTACGTCTTATTGATTCTTTAAATGATTATAATGCTAGTTATATTGTTTTTGGAGAAAAAGGTATAAATTATTTGAAAAATAAAAACTATGATATTTTGTTTTCATATAGTGAGTATAATGCTTTTGAAGATACTGATTTACAAGAAGAGTTTAGTGAACATTTGTTTGAACTTGTAAAAAATAGTAAGATTAAATCTTTGAATGTTATATACACTAAATATATTAATAATTTAAAGTATGAAGTAGTAAATGAAAAAGTTTATCCTTTTAATTTAGAAAGAGGTAAAACAGACACTCTATATTTAATTGAATCAAGTGATGAAGAGATGATAAAACATTTAGTATCATTACTTGTAAAAACTAAAATTAATAGTGTTTTGTTAAATAGTGTTCTTAGTGAAAATGCTAGTAGAAATAATGCGATGAAGAATGCAAAAGATAACGCTGATGAATTAAAAAAAGAATTAAAACTAGTTTACAATAAACTAAGACAGCAACAAATTACAACTGAATTAAGTGATATAGTAAATGGCATGTAGGAGGTGTAAAAATGATAGGAAAAATAGTACAAGTTATGGGACCTGTAGTTGATGTTAAATTTGAAGAAGCAAATTTACCTGCGATTAATAATGCACTTCAAGTAGAAGATAACAAAAAAATAGTTATGGAAGTAGCAAGTCATATAGGTTCAGGTAAAGTTAGATGTGTATCTTTATCTCCAACTGAGGGATTAGTTAGAGGAATGAATGTAGTAGATACAGAAGGACCATTAAAAGTAAAAGTAGGAAAAGAAGTACTTGGAAGGATGTTTAATGTTTTAGGTGAACCAATAGATGGTCTTGGAGAATTAGATGATAAAATGAAATTATCTCCAATTCATAAAAAAGCACCAGATTATAAAGATCAAAACATTAATAACGATATTCTAGAAACAGGTATTAAAGTAATAGATTTATTATGTCCTTATCCAAAGGGTGGAAAAATAGGATTATTTGGAGGAGCAGGAGTAGGTAAAACTGTTCTTATTCAAGAGTTAATAAATAATGTTGCTACTGGTCATGGTGGTATATCTGTATTTGCAGGAGTTGGAGAAAGAACTAGAGAAGGTAATGATTTATATTATGAAATGAAAGAATCAGGTGTTTTAAGTAAAACAGCTTTAGTATTTGGGCAAATGAATGAACCACCTGGGGCTAGAATGAGAGTAGGATTAACAGGACTTACAATGGCTGAATATTTTAGAGATGATTTAAAACAAGATGTTTTACTATTTATAGATAATATCTTTAGATTTTCTCAAGCAGGAAGTGAAGTAAGCGCTCTTTTAGGCAGGAGACCAAGTGCTGTAGGATATCAACCAACACTAGCTACTGAAATGGGAGATTTACAAGAAAGAATTACTTCAACTAAAGATGGATCAATAACTTCAATTCAAGCAGTATATGTACCTGCAGATGATTTAACAGACCCAGCACCAGCTACAACATTTGCTCACTTAGATGCAAAAACAGTACTAGATCGTAGTGTAGCAGCTTTAGGAATATATCCAGCTTTAGATCCACTAGCTTCAACAAGTAGAGTGCTAGAACCTGATATAGTAGGAAAAGAGCATTATGAAGTAGCAAGAAATGTTCAAAAAACATTACAAAGATTTAAAGAATTACAAGATATTATTGCAATATTAGGCGTTGAAGAACTTAGTGATGAAGATAAACTTGTAGTTTCAAGAGCAAGAAAAATAAGAAACTTCTTATCACAACCTTTTACTGTAGCGTCAGCTTTTAGTGGAAGAGAAGGTAGATATGTAAAACTAAAAGATACTATTAATGGTTTTAAAATGATACTTGATGGAAAAGTAGATAATATAAATGAACAAGCTTTCTTGTATGTAGGAGCAATTGAGGAAGCTATAGAAAAGGGAAAACAATATGAGTAATTTTAAATTTATTGTTTTAACTGAAAATGGAACTATTTATGATTCTTTAGCAAATAAAGTTATTGTAACTACTACAAATGGAGAAATAACTGTTTTAAAAGGACATATTCCTCTTATTGCTACAGTAAAATCAGGAAGATTAGTTATTTTTGATGAAAACGGGGAACATAAATATAAGGCTAGTAATGGTGTTTTAAAGATAGAAAAAGATAAAACAACATTAATGAGCAATAAAGTTATAAAAATTTAAAAATAAAAAGAATAAACTTCAATAGATTGGGAAAAATCTTATTGAGGTGAACAGAAGATGGCAAATCAAAAATTAAAAAAAGTTTCTTTAACTAGAGAAGTAAAAGCAGCGATAGTAGTATCATTATTAGCAATCTTTTTGTTTGGTGGAATAATGATATTTGCTAACAGAGGTGGTAATGGTGATCAAGTTGTAGTTAACCCAAGTGATGATAACAAAGATCCAGTAACTCCAGATGATCCTACACCAGTAAACCCTCCAAAAGTAGAAGAAAAACTACTTAAACCATATAACGTAAATGTTAAGGTAGAAAGATATTATTTTGATGTTAATGATCCTGTAGAGAAACAAGAACTATCAATTTGTGAATATAAGGGAAGATTTACTCCTTCAACTGCAATGGAGTATTCATACAATAACACTAAATTTGATGTTCTAGCAGCCTTTTCAGGAGTAGTAACTGAAAGAAAAGTAGATCCTTTATATGGATATATGGTTTATATTAAAAATGATGACGGTTTAGTTGCTGTATATGCTAGTTTAAGTGATGTAACGGTTAATATTGGTGACAATGTTAAACAAGGCGATGTTATTGCTAAAGCAGGAAGTAACACAATAGATGCAACATTAGGAAACCATTTACACTTTAGTTTAATGAAAAATAATAAACTATTGAATCCAGGCAAATACTTCAATGAAGTGTTAAAAAATATAGACTAATAAGATAACTCTAGTTTAACTAGAGCTATTTTATTATTAATGATTTTACTCATTTAAAAGTCAGATTATTGCAAGAAAAATGAAATATAGATATAATTTTAATATAAGAAGGTGTTCGTATGAAAAGGAATATTAAAATATTGTCTATATTTTTATTTATATTAGGGATTTTTTCTCTTTTATTTTTATTTGAAAGCAATAAATCTGTTGGAGCTGTTAATCTTTATAGTGGTTATAGTTGTGTTGGTAGTGCCTGTAATAGTAATAACCAAGTAACGGCAATTACAGCTGATCAAACATATAAAGATTCAGCCAACACTAAAAATACAATAACAATATTAAAAAATGGAAATATTGAAGTTACATATCAATATGCTTATACAGAACTATTAATTTTAGTAGAAAAATGTACCACAGATGAAGAGACAAGAGAAAAATATGGGTGTAGTGAATTTACATATGACAAAGTATATCAATATTCTGGTTCAGTAAATATAAGTGGTAAAGAAATAGCTACTAAAACTATCAATTTATCTAATGTGTATGCCTCAGGTGATATAATTAGGATATCTATTATTTCAGAATTCATCAATACACCACTAAAAAAATATGATGGAGGCTCAGAGTATGAGTATAAGGATGCATACTTCCCTCAATTTTGTACAGTTAACTTAAACCTTGAAAATTGTAGCTCAGCTACAAGAAAAGGCACAAACAAAAACAACTTATTGCCAAAAGTAAGAACAAAAAAATTTATGAGTGACTTAGATATATCTATCTCTGGGGAAATTAATGATAATGATGCTAAAATTATATATAAAGGAAGTGCCTCAAAAGAGTATTCATGTACAAATTCATCATGTGATATGAGTGGGACATATAATAAAAAGTTTATTTTTGCAAATGTAGTTGTTGACGTAGAGCCTTCAGGAGAAGAGGAACAAGTAACAAACTTTGTTAAGGAAACACTTATACCTATATTGCTAGCTGTTATTGGTGTTGCTGCTGTTGTTAGTGGTACAGTTTTAGGATATAAAATTGTAAAAAATGCTGATGACACAGGAGAAAGAGCTAATAATATTAAGTCTTTGAGAAATATTTTAATAGGCTTAGGAGCCACTGCTCTTATTCTGTTAGCGTATGAACCAGTGTATAAGTTTATGAAGAATTTAATTAATAGTAGAAGGTAAAAGTATGAATAGAAAAAAGTTTTTATTTATATTTTTCTTTGTGATTTCTTTTGCGCTTTTATTTGATTTTAAATTGGTTAGTGCAAAAGAGACTGTTGCAAAAAAAACTAGCAATAATATTGTCGGTGACATATTAGGTGTTTCATCTATTTATGATGATGGAGAAATAGAGATAAAGTATAAATATGGATTGAAAAAAGTAGAGGTTTTTTATTGCTTGCAAGGTGATGATTGCGATAATAACAGATATCTTTCAGAAGTATTACTAGAATCAAATGATATGCAACCACATAAGAATTTGAATACAGAAGATATGGCTGTATATATCAAAAAACTTTCGTTTAAAGAAAAAGGAAATTACAGAATAAAACTAGATGTGTATTTAGGAACTAGCTATAATTATGATGGAGTTAGCTCAATGTATATAACATCAAGACAAACTGTCGAAACAGGAGAAAATTATATACAAATAACATCTACAGGGATTGATGCAAGTGAAGTAAATAATACAATAGAGGAGTTATTGAGAATAGTTAATAAAATTGTTATACCTATAATTTATGCCCTTATATCAGCAACATTAATTATTAAAGGAGCATTGATAGGCACATCAATAGTAAAAAATGCAGACAATCCAGAAATTAGACAACAGAAAATAGGATCACTAAAATGGTTGGTTATAGGAGTAGCTGTTGCATATGCTTCAAATAGTGTAATAGGCTTATTTACAGGATTCTTTAAGAAATTATCTTAATATGGTTAAAGAAAGTATTTAATAAATCATTAATGCTTTCTTTTTTTATTTTAATAGTTATTGTTATTTGCTCAGAAAATAATTTGTTTTCTATTTGGATATTATTACTTTTTAAATAATATTCTATTTTTTCATAGGTGCCATAGTCTGTAATAAATGAACAAGTCTCTAATTCTTCATAATTAATAGTGCAGGCTTTATTTAAACATTCTAAGCAACTATTAGTATAAGCTTTAATTAATCCACCTACACCTAATTTTGTCCCACCAAAATACCTTATAACCACGCACATTGTATAAATCAAATTATTAGATTTTAAGACTTGATAAATAGGAGCACCAGCAGTAGAGCTAGGTTCACCATCATCATAGTATTTAAAAGTATTTTCATTTAGAATATAAGCATAGCAAATGTGAGTAGCATCTTTATAATTTTCTTTAAATTCTTCTAATTTTATTTTTATTTCTTCTAAAGAAGAAACAGGAAATAAAAAGGAGATAAACTTAGATTTATTTATTGTTAATTCATTTGTTACTAATTCCTTTACTTGCTTATTCATTTATTTCACCATCATAATTATACAATATATATAAATTTATATAGGAAAAATAATAAAAAAATATAGATAAAATAGCAATTATGTCTAAAATAATATAAAATAAAGCATGGAGAAGGGTTGTTTGAAGATGGAAAATATAGTAATAAAAGAAGTTAAAACAAAAAAAGATTTAAATAAATTTATTAAGTTTACTGATAAATTGTATAAGGGAAACGATTGTTATGTGCCTCAACTACATTCAGATATTAAAACTACATTTAATAAAGATACAAATGGTGCATATGAATATTGTGATTCAAAGCTTATTTTAGCATATAAAGATAATAAGATTGTTGGTAGACTTGGTGGAATAATTAATTATAAATATAATGAAAAAACAAATTCTAAACATTTAAGATTTACGCATTTTGATGTTATAAATGATATTGATGTTACTAAAGCGATGTTTGACTATATTGGTAATTGGGGCAAAGAAAAAGGTATGACAGAGTTTAATGGGCCTTTAGGATTTACTGATTTTGATAGACAAGATATGTTAATTGATGGATTTGATAAAATAGGAATGTCTATTACTTTTTATAATTATCCTTATTATGTTGAACATATGGAAAAATTAGGGTTTGAAAAAGATGTTGATCATGTAGAATATCTAGTTAAAATACCTGAAAAAGTTGATCAAAGAATAGAAAAAATAAAAGATTCTGTTTTAAAAAAGTTTAATCTAAGATTATTAAAATTTAATAATTTTAAAGAAATAGAACCATACATTTATAAAGCTTTTGATGTTTATAATGAAGCGTTTTATGAATTACATGGTACAGTGCCATTAACAGAAAGACAAATAAAAGAATTTATTAGTCAATTTGTAGGAGTTATAAACTTTAAATATGTTCCTTTAATTGTAGATAAGGATGATAATGTTGTAGCTATAGCAGTACTAGCACCATCAATTGCTAAAGCTAGTCAAAGAGCAAAAGGTAAACTATTCCCATTTGGCTTTTATCACATCTTAAAAGCTTTAAAGCACAATGATGTATTAGAAATGTATTTTGTGGCTATAAAGAAAGAATATCAAGGATTTGGGCTAAATGCTATATTAATGCATGATGTTACTAAATGCGCTATTGAAGATGGTGTGAAATTTGCAGAAACAGGTCCAGAACTTGAAACAAATTATAAGATAAGAAGCTTTTGGGATAGCTATGATTCAGAAATTATAAGAAAAAGACGTTGCTATATAAGAAAAATTTAAAATAAAACCGTAATTTTGACCTCTATCATTGTATTAAATATAATGAAAGGAGGTTTTTTTATTACTTATATTTGCTCTAAATGTGGTAACAAAGATAAAAGATACTTTGCTATGAATAAAGATAAAATATATTGTAGAAAGTGCTTAAATTTTGTAGGAGAAACTGCTAATAAAAGTTATAAATGTAATAAAGGAAAATATAAGCTTGATTATAACCTTACAGATAACCAGCGTAAGGCAAGTAATTTTATATTAGAAAACATTAAAAATAGAACTAATTGTGCATTAAATGCAGTATGTGGAGCAGGTAAAACAGAAATTATATATGATGCTTTAGAATACTCTTTAAATAATAAGATGAAAGTAGGAATAGCTATTCCTAGAAAAGATGTAGTAATAGAATTAAAGGAAAGAATTGAAAAAGATTTTAACGTGAAAGTAGTAAGTGTCTATGGTGGTAATCATAGCGTACTTGAAGGAGATATAACTATTTTCACTACACATCAAGCATATAGATATTTAAATTACTTTGATGTTTTAATTATAGATGAAATAGATGCTTTCCCATATAATGGTAATGATATTCTTCAAGGTATTATAAGTAAATGTAGTAAAGTATTTGTTTATATGAGCGCAACTATGCCTGAGTATATAGAAAAAGATAGTAAAATAAAAAAGTATTATTTAAATAGAAGATATCATAATTATGATTTGCCTGTTCCTAAAGTTAAAGTTAGTTTTTGGATGTTATTTGATTTAAAAAGAATATTAAAAAAGTATAAAAATAAAGTAGTGTTAGTGTATTTTCCTACAATTAAAATTCAAAACAAAATAGCTAAAAAAGTAAGACATGATTATTTAATAAATTCTAAAAGTAAAGATAGGGATATACTTTTAAATAAAATAAGAAAATTAAATAAGGGAGTAATCTTAACTACAACAGTTCTTGAAAGAGGAATAACAATAAAAGATGTGCAAGTAATAGTGTATAATGCTGAACATAATTTGTTTAATAAAGATACTTTAATTCAAATATCGGGAAGAGTTGGAAGAAACATAAATTTTTATAAAGGAGACATAGTTTTTATTTGCAAAAGCAAAAATAAAGAAATTAAAGAAACTATAAAAACTATTAAAAAATATAATGAATAGATGTTTAGTGTGTAATGAAATATTACAAGATAATTTTAATAGTATTTTTAGTAGTAATAGGATGTGTTATAACTGTTTTAATAAATTAAAGAGAAGAAATAAAAAGTTTAAAATAAAAGGAGAAAATGGCTTAGTTTTGTACTATTACAACGATTTCTTTAAAGATATTTTGTTTAGATATAAGGGATGCTATGATTATGTCTTAAAAGATGTTTTTTTAGAGTACAATTTAGAAAAATTAAAAAGAAAATATAAAGGATATACGTTAGTGCTAGCGCCATCTAATAAAGACAGTGAAGAAAAAAGAAATTTTAATCATTTAGAAAATATATTTTTATCTTTGAATTTGCCTATTATTAAATGTTTTAAAAAAACTAAAAAATGGAAGCAAAGTGATCACAAATATGAAGAAAGAGCAAATATACAAAATGTTATAAAAATCGACAAAAGTATGTTAAATGGGGTAAAAAGAGTACTTATAGTAGATGATGTTTTAACAAGTGGTTCGACTATAAAAACGCTTATTAGTCTATTACCTACAAACATTGACAAAAAAGTGCTTGTTTTATCTAGTAATTGTCGGTTTTTGAAGAACGAATTTGATTGAATAAACGCTTATAAAATTTTATTATTTTGTATGTGTTCGCAAGACCTACATGGAAGGAAAGGATGTATGAGTATGACAGGTAAAGTAAAATGGTTTAATGCAAACAAAGGGTATGGTTTTATTAACAGAGGAGAAGGTAATGATATATTTGTTCATTATAGTCAAATAGTCTTAGATGGTTATAAAACTTTACAAGAAGGTCAAGAAGTAGAATTTGATGTTCTTGAAACAGACCACGGTTTACAAGCACAAAATGTTGTTGCGCTAACTAGATAACTTGCGAGGAGTACTAAAAGTACTCCTTTTAAATATACAAAACTATTAAAAATACACTTAATCGTTTAGTAAACATGTAAAACATGTTAAAATATAAAAGTGAGGAGATGGAACACAAATGGGAAATTGGTTAAATAAATTATTTAGAATAGATAAAAGACATCTAGCAAGAATTGAAAAAGATTCACTAGAGGTTTTAAAATATGAAGAAGAAATGGCAAAACTTACAGATGAAGAGTTACAAGCTAAAACACCATATTTTAAGAATTTATTAAATGAAGGTAAAACTTTAGAAGATATAAAATTTGAAGCATATGCAGTAGCAAGGGAAGCTGCAAAAAGAGTAATTGGAGAATTCCCATACAAAGTTCAAATAATGGGTGCTTTAGTTTTAAATGAAGGTGATGTAGCAGAGATGCGTACAGGAGAAGGTAAAACTTTAACTGCTACGATGGCTGTTTATTTAAATGCACTAGAGGGCAAAGGTACACACATAATTACAGTAAACGAATACTTAGCAAAACGTGATGCTGAGTGGATGGGAAAAGTATATAGGTTTTTAGGATTAACAGTTGGTGTTAATGCAAGAGAACTTACTCCTTCTCAAAAGAAAGAGGCTTATAAATGTGATGTAACATATACAACTAGTAGTGAAGTTGGATTTGACTATTTAAGGGATAACATGGTTTTATCTTTAAATGATAAAGTTTTAAGAGAATTAAATTTTGCTCTAGTAGATGAATGCGATTCCATCTTAATTGATGAAGGTAGAACTCCTCTTATTATTTCTGGAGGAAGTAAAGATGTTCATAACTATTATGTACAAGCTGATAAGTTTGCTAAAAGTTTAAAAGGAACTGGATATTATACATTAGATGAAAAGACAAAGAGTGTAGTGCTGAGTGATTCAGGTGTTAAGTATGCAGAAAAATGCTTTAAATTAGAAAACTTATATGCTTTAGAAAATACGGCTTTAGTTCACCACATTAACCAAGCATTAAGAGCAAATTTCATCATGAAGAGAGATGTTGATTATACTGTTGTTAAAGGTGAAGTAATTATTATTGACCAATTTACTGGACGTTTAATGCCAGGAAGACAATGGAGTGATGGATTACATCAAGCAGTAGAAGCAAAAGAAGGAGTAAGAATTAAACAAGAAACTATCACAGTTGCTACAATTACTTATCAAAACTTCTTTAGATTATATAAAAAATTGTCTGGTATGACAGGTACTGCTAAAACAGAGGAAGAAGAGTTAAAAGAAATATACAATATGAAAGTTGTAGAAATTCCTACAAATAGACCTGTTCAAAGAATAGATGATACAGATTTAGTTTATAATTCAATGGAAGCAAAATATAAAGCTTTAATAGCAGAAGTAGTAAGACGTCATGAATTAGGGCAACCAATACTAGTTGGTACTTCATCAGTTGAAGTAAGTGAAATCTTATCTGAAAGATTAAAAAGAAGAGGAATAAAACATGAAGTGTTAAATGCTAAAAATCATGAAAGAGAAGCTGAAATAGTTGCTCTTGCTGGTCAAAAGAATGCTGTAACTATTGCTACTAACATGGCAGGACGTGGTAC
>CAKORZ010000014.1 GCA_934101685.1 uncultured Bacilli bacterium | reverse complement strand
GCTCCATACTTACCACCTAATGCTTTTACAGTAGGAGTGTAATATACAGAAGCTGCTTCTATCATGTTTCCTCTAATAATAACTGCTCCATCATGAAGAGTAGTACCTGGATAGAAAATAGTAGTTAATAATTCACTACTTACAGGAGCATCTACTTTTACCCCTTGTTTAATATAATCATCTAGTGAATTTTTCTTTTCGAAAGTCATTATTGCACCAATCTTAGCGGATGATAACATACTCACAGTTGTGTTAATAATTTTATATAATTGTTTTCTATCTTGTGAATTATTTTGCTTACTCTTAGGAGATTTTTTTCTCTTTAATAACTTATTAATCTTTTGTTCATTTGAAATAACAATGCTTATAAATGAGGCTATTAAAATAACATCTGCTAAAGATGAAACAGTATTTAAATTAAATAATGAGGCTATTATTTTGGTAATAAAAACCACTATAAAAACATATTCAACATTAGATCTAGCAAATATTTTATTAAATGCAATATATAAAGTTAGTAAAAGCAAACCATAAATTAAAAAATCAATAATAAAAGTAATATTCATCTTTGCCACTCCTCACATTGTCACAGGAACAACCTCTACACTTTCATTATATACAATTATTATTGATTATAAAATACTTTGTATTTTTTTATTTAACAATTACTATATTTTTGTACAACTGAATGTTCTTTTCTTTAAGACCAGTTTCTCTAAATGCAACTTCCATTTTAGCATCCATCTCAAATGAAATTTCTATTTTTGAAGTTACACAGCTCTTATTTAAAGCAACAATCCATTCATTGTATAAATCACAAAACTTTGAATTTACATCAGGATTATCCACATTAAACCTATTAGACAATATAGCTAAATTAAACAAATCATATAAAGCGTCTTTATTTGCCATTTGTAGGTCACTATTTTCAGGATTAATTTTATCTAGATATTTCTGATCAAGGAAAATCTCAGCAGAACGTTTTTCAATGTATTCATAAGAATCCATCATCTCAAAGTCAACATCATACAACACATCACCAGTATACAATTTTAATTTCATAGCAACAATGGCATCTTTATTAGATTTTTGTATAGGTTTTTGTACAAAATCAAGAACCTTACTAGTAACAGTTGTTTTTTGCACAAGTGTAGCTCCACCAATTATATTGCTATCTATCATAAATACAGCAACTAATGCTAATGCAAAACCATATATAAAATTAATAATTCCTCCAAATATTCTACTTCCTTTACCTTTGACACCTTTCTCACCATTAGAAAATCTTCTTTTTATAATCATAGATATTAGTGTGTATACGATATTCAATACCATAAAGAACAATATTGTTAGCATTATAGAACCAGCAATATTAGATGCCATGGCTGCTCCAAATTTTGTTGCATTTGTGCTTCCTGCAGGCAATAGTTTTTGAATGTTTATTAACCTATTAACTAAAAGATATTTAAGGCTATTCATATATTTTGTAAAACCTAAAAATAACGATAATACCCCTATAACCATATTTATTAAAACGCTCTTTACTCCACGAATAACGCCAAAGAACAAAAATAAGACAAGCATAGCTGTAAGAGCAACATCTAATATAATTGGATCTATTCCTGATAAGTTGAACATTTTAATCACTTCCTCTTTATACTATGAGTATACCATTTTATTAATTATTTTTATAGATTTTTATTTTAAATAGTGAAAAGTCTAATACTTCAAACGATGAAACAAAATATAGTTTATTTGTTATAAAAGTTTTTATTTACTTGTATAATACTAATATAGGTGTATAAATATGAAAAAGAATAGAAAGAAAATTTTAGTTATATCGTTATGTATAGTTATGTTACTTTTAACTATTTATATTTGCTATAAACTTATTCCTTTATTAGTTTCTTTAAAAAATGCCGATAACCAACAAAAATTTAAAGAATATATAAGAAGCATGGGATTTAAAGGATGGTTAGCACTTTTAACAATACAAGTTTTACAAATCTTTATCGCTTTCATTCCAGGAGAGGTTGTCGAATTACTTGCTGGTGTACTTTATGGTGCATGGGGCGGGCTTTTACTTTGTTTAATTGGAATTGCAATAGCATCCATTCTTATTTATTACACAGTGAAATTATTTGCTAATAAATACATGATTAAATACAAAGAAAAACTTAAAACATATAGTTTTTTAAATGATCCTAAGAAAATTCATTTGTACTTTTTTATTTTATTTTTAATACCTGGTATTCCAAAAGATATCTTTATATATTTAGCTCCTTTTTTACCTATAAAATTTTCTACATTTATTGTAGTGTCATTAATTGCTAGAATACCTTCAATTATAAGTTCTACAATAGTAGGTGATTCTTTTATGAAAGGAAACTATGTTTTATCAATAGTTATATTTGTAGTTTTTGCTATTCTTGGAACTTTAGGAATTTTATTTAATGATAAAATCATTAACTTATTAAAGCATAATAAAAATACAAATAATGAAGATAATATAGAAAATTAATCAGTTTTGTTTTAATATATTTTTGGGTGAATTGTATGGGTATTATTTTAAACACTAATGAAAAAGGATACATACCTTTTTTAGATACTCCTGTTACATCTTTTGTAGTGGGGTTAAAAGATTTTTGTATTAATCAAAAATATGCTTTATCCTTAAAAGAATTACCTGAAGCAATCTATAAAATTAAGAATCATCACAAAAATTTTTATTTGAGCATAAATTTATTTGCTAGCGAAAATGAAATAAAGAAGTTCAAAAAGATTATACCTAATCTTAAACTTTTAGATATAGATTCTTATATTGTTAGTGATTTAGGAATATTTAATGTTTTAAAAAGTAATGGATTAGCTAGTAAAGTTATGCTAGATTTACAAACATATGTTACTAATAAATATAGTGCTAAATCATTACTAGATTTAGGAGTTAAAAGAGTATTCCTTTCTAAAGAAATCACTCTAAATGATATCAAAGAAATATCTTTGTATACTAATGGTAAAGTAGAGGTTTTTGCTCAAGGATATAATCCGATTACATATTCAAAAAGGCCTATATTAACTAATTATTATAAAAACTTTAAATTAAAAAAGACATCTGATTTGCATTTTATAAAAGAAGAAAGTAGAGAAAACTATTATTTTTTAGAAGAATATAAAAATAGTTTGATTGTTTATAATGATAAAGAATATTCATTACTTCCTTATTTAGATGAGTTAGTTAATAGTGAAGTAAGACATTTTTACATTGATGCTATCTTTTTAGATGAGGAAAAAGTAAAAAATTATATCTATTATTATAAAAATGCTTTAGATAGTATTCTTCAAAATAATTTTAACAAATACAGTGAAATCAAAGAAAAATTTATAAAAGAAAATGAGTATAGTACACCATTTTTACATAATCAAAGCGTTTTATTAAAGGATGGTGAAAGACAATGAAAAAAATAGAATTACTTGCACCTGCTGGAAATTTAGAAAGGTTAAAAGTAGCATTTGCTTATGGTGCTGATGCTGTTTATTTAGGTGGTATAAAATATTCTTTAAGAGCAAGAGCATCTAACTTTACTTTAGATAACATAAAAGAAGCTGTTAAAATTGCTAATAGCTATAATGGTAAAATATATGTCACTTGTAATATTGTTGCTCATAATAGCGATGTATTAGATCCAAATGATTTTAAAGAATATGTTAAAGAGTTAGAAAACATAGGAGTAACGGGTATTATTGTTAGTGATTTAGGTTTAGTTGATTTAGCTAGAGAAGTTGTTAATACTTTAGAAATACATATATCTACTCAATTATCTGTAATGAATAGCGAAGCAATAAAATTACTAGAAAATAAAGGTGTTAAGAGAGTTGTTTTAGCAAGAGAATGTAGTTTAAAAGATATAAAGAATATCTCTAAAAACTCTAATGTTGATTTGGAAGTATTTATACATGGTGGTATGTGTATGTCTATAAGTGGCAAATGCGTTTTATCTAATTATATGACTGGTAGAGACGCTAATAGAGGTGGATGTGCTCAATCATGTAGATGGTTTTATAACTTATATGATGCAAATAAAAATTTAGTAAGTGACAAATTATTTACTTTTTCTTCTAAAGATTTACAAACTATCAAATATATTAAAAAGCTTATAAAATATAATGTCGCGTCTTTAAAAATTGAAGGAAGAATGAAAAGTGAATATTATTTAGCATCTATCATATCTCAATATAGGAAGTTAATAGATGATATCTATAACAAGAAATTCTTAAAATATAATAAATATATAAAAGAAACATTAAAAGCAGAATCTAGGCCTACTTCTTATGGTTTCTATAAAGGTAAAATAACTAAAAAGCAGCAAATATTTGATAAAACTGCTGAAATACCATTACAAGATTTTGTTGCTAGAGTGCTAGATTATAATAAAGATACTAAAGTAGTAACAATTGAGCAAAGAAACAATTTTACTACTAAAGACTCATTTGAGGTTCTAACTCCAAAAGGAACATTTAATTTAGAAATAAAAGAATTATATGACGAAAATAATGAAAAAGTAGAGGTTGCCAGACACGCTAAGCAAATTCTCTACTTCAAATCAGATTACAATTTTACTCCATATGATATGTTAAGACAAAAGAAATCCTAATTATAATTTTATGATGTTTCTAACAACGCCCCAAGATAATAATAAAACTAGATAAAGTATATTGAACCATTCAATGTACTTTATTTTTTTATTATTTATATAAGAGTACATATAATAACCAATCATAAATATAAGTATTAAAAATGTATATCCTAAAAAATAATTATATTTTATTCCATTTTTAAAATCTAATTTAATAAAACTAGATATCATTCTGCTGATTCCACATCCAGGACAATTCAAACCTGTAATTTCGTGAAACATACATCTTATTTTAAGAAAATTAAATTTATAACAAACAAGAAAATATCCTAAAAGAATTGTTATTATTACAAAAAAAGAAAGCAAAACTTTCTTTATTCTCTTTTCACGCATTATTTAACTTCGTTATTGATTGCATCTTGCGCAATTATAAAGTTAACAATTCCAAATCCTAACAAGCCTAAAACCAAGAAAAGAATATCGTTACTTCCGCCTCTTTTTAATTTATTAACACAAGATCCCATTTTATAATTCCAATAGATACCATATATACCACATGTAACAATAGATAATAATACAACAGTACCTCCTGAACTTCCTTCTGTATCAGATAATTGTAATAATTCATCATTGATCTTAACCATCCAATAAATACCATATATACCGCATGTTAAAATAGTCAAAATAATTGTTGTTACTATATTTCTTTCACTAATTCCTGACTTATTTCTTCTTTCATCTACTACTTCTGCCTCAACCTTTTCTGTATTTTCTACTTTTGCTCCACACACTACGCAAAATTCTGCATCTTCTGGCAATTTTGCTCCACATTTTGTACAATACTTCATCTTTATAAACCCCCATTACTTATATAATAGCAAACATTTCTTATTTATGATATAAATAATTACTTTTTATAAAAAAAAGAGATATTTCTATCTCTTAAATTATATTTAATTACTTAGCTAAGCTTTTTTTAGCAGTTTCTACTAATTTTTTGAATCCTGCTTCATCATTAATAGCAATTTCAGATAACATCTTTCTATTGATATCAATATTAGCTAACTTTAATCCATGCATCAATTGACTATAAGAAATATTATTTTGATTAGCTGCTGCATTAATTCTAGTTATCCATAATTTTCTGAAGTTTCTCTTAGTTGCTCTTCTATCTCTATAAGCATAGTTTAATGAACGCATTACTTGTTCATGAGCTGTTTTGTAAAGTAAGTGTTTAGAACCATAATATCCTTTAGCTAACTTTAATACTTTTTTACGTCTATTTCTTGCTACGTTTCCGCCTTTTACTCTCATCGTTACTTACCTCCTATTAACCTTGGAACAATTGAGCCATTCTGCCTTGATCTTGTTTACTTACATAAGCTGCTTTGCTCAAATGTCTTCTTTGTTTTTTGCTTCTTGCCCAAGCTTGGTGGTTTCTACCACATTGTTTTCTTTTTAATGCACCACTTGCAGTTAATTTAAATCTTTTAGTAGCTGCTTTTTTTGATTTCATCTTATTTTTCATCATTTATTCCTCCTTAATTTTTTTGTGATTTTGGCGCTATAACACCCATCAATAATTTACCATCTAATACTGGTTCTTTTTCAATAGTAGCAATGTCTGAACACATACTAATAAATTTATTTACCATTTCTACACCTTGATCTGCAAAAGCTAATTGTCTACCTTTAAATCTAATAGATATTTTAACTTTATCTCCACCTGTTAAAAATTTACGAGCTGCTTTTAATTTTGTGTTAAAATCATGCTCACCTATATTGCAAGATAATTGAATTTCTTTTACATCAATTACTTTTTTGTTTTTCTTCATTTCTTTAGCTTTCTTTTGTTGCTCAAAACGATACTTTCCATAATTGATAATCTTACAAACTGGTGGTTTAGCCATAGGCGCTACACAGAATAAATCTAAGTTTCTTGAAGCTGCAATACCCATTGCTTCAACTCTAGATTTTATACCTAATTGTTCACCATTTTCATCGATTAATAAAACTTCATTGAATCTAATTTTTTCATTTACTAAATCATCTGCATTTGGTTTAACTGGTAACTTTTCGTTCATTCTTTGTTGTTCTATCAAAAATATAACCTCCCTTTGATAACATAAAATAAAAACGGGCTGCGCACCCGTTATAATATCCAAATAATTTTATTTGTGACATTTTACCTATCTCCACAAAAGGAAATCAGGTGAGAAGCGGGTGCCTCTTCTTTCCACAACTCATGTTGCACAAGTATATTATCATTAACTGTACTATTTGTCAACTATAATACGCTTTGATTTTTTTGTTTTTCTTTATTTCTTAATACTATATATGTTAAGCCACC
The DNA here is from genome assembly GCA_934101685.1 of uncultured Bacilli bacterium. Lineage (GTDB taxonomy): Bacteria > Bacillota_I > Bacilli_A > RFN20 > DUOF01 > CALVUJ01. The sequence continues at coordinate 17,514 of CAKORZ010000014.1, read as the reverse complement.
TGCTAAGACTATAACTCCACCTATCCCAATTATTAATTTCATATAGCTTTTCTTCTTTTTTACTTCTACGAGTACCTTTCTATAAACATTAACTTCATTACCCAAGAAATCTGTTGCTGTATATTTAACATATTGAAAGTCAGGATTTGACATATTGATGTTAGCCTTTTCTACTACTACTTTGCAAGTATAGCCCTCAACATTATTTGCATCAACACAAGTGGCACCTAATTCTTGATATTTTTCTCCACTTGTCAAATATAAATACTCTCCGCCATTAAGCGTAATAACAGGCCCTGTAGTGTCTACATATATTTTACGAGTTATTGTCTTTGCTATAGTTCCGTTTGCGTAACTACTAAATAAATTTATTTCAATAGTTTTCTCACCATCACCTCTACCCTTTAATTGAATGCCATTAATAGATTTAGAGGTTAAATATGTAGAACACTCTCTAGTTTCTCTAGTATTACCTGCATTATTTTCAGGAATAACTTCACATATCGTAAATTTACTATCATATAACGCTAATGCTTCTTCATCTAAGATAAGTTTAACACTAATATCCCTTGATTTAGCGAATTGTTTGCTTACTAAGCCATATTCAGGTTCACCATTTTCCTTAGTTCCTGTTTGTTCATTTACATCAAATATATATGTTGCTTCACCATTTGAATTAGGATTGATAACTACTTCTTCCATTGCAAATAGGTTATTACTATGCATAACAAAAATACTTACTAAAGCAAGAATTAATGTATATAAATACATTCTAATTTTTTTCATAATATCAACCCCACATTCTTATATTAATAATTAAGACAAAATAATTCAAGTTTATCAATTAATTATCTTGAAAGATTAAATAACTTCCACCAATTAAAGCACTATCATCATTATAATAAGTTTTAACTATTTTAAGATTATTTAATACATCATTAGGTATATCTTTACTAAGTCTATCTACTAGTCCTTGTTTAAAGTAATCTATATACATTCCAAGTCCCCCACCAAATACGATAATGCTAGGATCGATAATTTTTATAACATTTCCAATGCCAATACTCAAATCATCTAACCATTCATCCACTACTTTTTTATAGTTTTCCTTTTTAGATATTAAAGCAATACTTGGATATTCTTCATCAATATTTTCTTTTAGTAAACGATTTTTCAAAGCATCACCACTACATAAATTTTCAAACTTATCATCTTTAACAATCATTCTGCCTACTTCTTGTTCAAACCTGCTATTTCCAACAAATAAGTTTCCATTAATAATTAATCCTCCACCTATTCCACTAGAAATGGTTATATATTGAAATATTTTTTCATCTTTATGCTTTGAGTATTCACCAACTGCTGCTAATGAAGCATCATTTATAATAACAATTTCTGTTTTGAATAACTTATATAAAGCAGAATATAAATCATATTCTTTTATTCCAATATTTGGAAGATCTCTTATAAGATTTGTTTTTGGATTAATTGTACCTGGAACCCCTACTACTACTTTTTCTATTTTGTAACCTTTATTCATATTTTTATATTCACTATAAATATTAAAAGCAATATCTTTATTTTTATCTAAGTTTACTTTTGATTTTTCTATAATATTATGATTTTCATCAACTATTGCTATTCTTAAATTAGTAGCTCCTAAATCAACAACAATTCCATATTTCATATTATTCCACCTGTAAAATCTTCATTGCATTAGATTTATTATTTTTAGAATTTGAACTAACAAAAATAATTGTTTCATGTTCTTTAACTCCATATTCTTTTGCTAACTCTATTGCAAGATTTTCCTTTTCTTCATATGTCATTTCAGATTCTTTATCATTACATGTTGCTTCTATTCCATAATAAAGTCCATTTAAAGTAATTGCTAATTCTTTATCTTTTACAACTGCCAAAATTGGAGCTTTAATTTTAAATTTAGTTAACTTTCTAGCTGCAGTATAAGAGTTTGAAATAATAACTACTAGTTTAGCATCTAACATTAAACATGATTTAGATACAGAAATACCAATTGCATCACCTTGTGATTTATTTGATGATTCATAGAAATCACTAGCAAATTTTTCATAATCTAGTATTTCTTCTGCTTTTTTAGCAATTTTAGCTTGAGTAGTTACAGATTCAACCGGATACATTCCACTAGCACTTTCTGCTGATAACATAACGGCATCTGCTCCATCTAATATTGCATTAAATACATCACTTACTTCTGCTCTTGTAGGACGTGGGCAATTTTGCATTGATTCTAACATTTGAGTAGCTACTATAACAGGCTTACCTGCTATATTACATTTTTTAATAATTTGTTTTTGAAGGATAGGAACATCTTCCATATCAACTTCTACTCCCAAGTCTCCTCTTGCTACCATAATAGCGTTACTAACATCTAATATCTCATCAATGTTATTAACACCTTCTGGGCTTTCTATTTTAGAAATTATTTTCAAATCTTCCCTGCCATGATCTATCAAAACTTTTTTAAGTTCTAATAAATCTTCTTTTCTTCTAACAAAAGAAGCACCAATATATTGAACATCTTGTTTACAAGCATACTCTATATCCTTTAAATCAACTTCACTAATATAATCATTCATTAATTTAATATTAGGAGCATTTAAACCTTTTCTATTCTTTAATAAATGTTTATTTAAAGCTTTACAAACAATACTACCATTACTTTCCTTATCTATAACTTCAAAGATTAGCATTCCATCATCAAAAGTAAATTTGTTACCAACACTTAAATCATCATATAATCCCTTATATGTAACAGAAAATCTTTCCTTATTTCCTAATACATCTTCTTTAACAATTCTAGTAATATCTCCCTCTTCAAATAAAACGCCATCATTTTCAAACATACCACATCTAATTTTAGGACCTTTTAAATCCATTAAAATAGCAATTAAGTAACCTTCGTTTTGAAGTCTTTTAATTATTTCTATTTTCTTAGAATGTTCTTCATATGTTCCATGAGACATATTGATTCTTGCTAAAGTTAAGCCTGCATCGGCTAATTTTTTAATTGTTTCATAATCACTACTACTAGGTCCTAATGTTGCTACTAATTTAGTTTTACATGCTTGCATAAGTTTTCCTCCTATCCAATAACTTTGTTAATTTCATATAAATATTTATACTTAATAACTTTCTTTTGTGTTGCTTCTTCTAAGCTTATTTTCTTTAATTCTTGATTAGATAAATAAAGCATTTCATCACTCTCACCATTTAGTAAACATTTAACAGCTTCACTACCTAAAACACTTGCTCTAAACCTATCCATTCCAGTAGGAACTCCTCCTCTTTGGAAATGTCCAAACACATTAGCTCTTGTTTCAAATCCTGTATTTTCTTCAATTCTTTTTGCTAGCTCTACACTATCTAAAACATTTTCACTAACAATAATTAATACATGTCTTCTTCCTTCTTCTTTCATTCTAATAATATCTTTATACATTTCTTCTTCATTTAATTCTGTATTAGGATCAATTAAGATATCTGCTCCACATGCAATTGAACTATACAAAGCTAGATCTCCACAATGTCTACCCATTACTTCAACAATACTACATCTATGATGAGAAGAAGATGTATCTCTTATTTTATCAACTGCCTCTACAATAGTATTTAAAGCTGTATCAAATCCAACTGTATAACCATCGCTATTAATATCATTATCAATAGTACCTGCTACTCCAATACACTTAATACCTTTTTTACACAAATCAATAGCACCTCTAAATGAGCCATCTCCACCAACTACAACTAATCCTTCTATACCTAAATTATTAAGATTATTTATAGCCTTTTGTTGCACTTCATCTTCAGTAAATTCTTTAAGCCTAGCAGTACCTATAATTGTACCCCCACGATTTAAAACTTCTGAAACAAATCTTCTATTAACTTTTTTAATATTATTTTCTACTAATCCTTTATATCCATCCATAACTACATATGGTTCCACTTTACTATTTAAGCATGTTCTCACTACTGCTCTAACAGCAGCATTCATTCCAGGAGCATCTCCTCCACTAGTTATAACAGCTATTTTTCTCATTAAAACCTCTCCTTATACAACACTAAAATAATAACACTTTTTTACTCTATCACCAATATTTCAAGTTATTAAAAAAATGATAATCTTAGACTATCATTTTATTTTGTCTCAATTTTAATAACATTTGGGCAAGCAGCTTTTATTTTTTCAATAAATTTACTTGCTTTCATCTTTCCAGCTTCACTATTAGTTTTAGAAACATTATACATTTTTTCTAACTCTTCTAAGCTAAAACAACTAGTAATAAAAGTTAACTTATTATTTCTATTTCTATAATCAATAATGCTACTAATAACATCATCTCTTACCCATTCGCTTTGCTTTTCTTCACCTAAATTATCAAGAACTAATACATCAGCATTTTTAACTATATCCATTAAAACACCATATTGCTCCTTTTTATAATCAAAAGTTGACTTTAAAGATTCAATAAAAGTTTTAACATCTACAAAAGCACATTTTTTATCATTTCTTACATATTCATTACACAAAGCTATTAAAGGATATGATTTACCTGATGCAGATGGGCCATAAATATACATTCCCTCTCTAGCATAGTCTAAATCAATTTCCATAATGCTTTTCTCATATTTAAAGCGTCCTTTTTTATTTTCAACATTGTCTAAATCAATCTTTAATAAATCTTCATTAAAATCTCTAATTAAATAATTATTATTCATTTTTCTTTGTAATTCTCTTTTAGGGCATAAAGTATATTCTCTCTCTATTGTACCATCTTCTTTTCTAACTAGATTTAAAGTCATTCCTTTAATCTCTTTAGGGCATTTTTCAATATTTTCACAATTCTTACAGCAATTTACATCTTCATAATAACTCAAAAAATATCCAAGATAGAAATCAAATTCAGTCATACTAACATCTAGTTTATCTTTTATTTTCTTTATCTCATCTTTAGTTAAAAGTTCATCCATGATTTGGCTTTTCTTCTTTTGCAAATCATTATTAGATTTAACACTATTATTAAACTTCAGCTGTTGCATTATTCTTTCTTTCCTTTCTAGCTCTCTTCAATTTTTCAAGTTCCATTGCCTCATCAATATTAGAATCATTACTCTCTTCTTTCACTACTTCTTTAACTTCTTCTTTTTTAGAAGAACTATTATTACTAAATCTAGATTTATAATTATTAAAGTACTCCATTGCTTCAATTGCTGTAGTTATATTCTCTCTAGCTAAAGATGATGCTATTTTCATAACATAATTATATGGAAGAGTGTTTTGCTTATTTAACATAACATAATCTAATAAAACATTAATAACTCCTGGATTAAGCTTACTCATTAAAGATAAATCTTCTACTAGTTTGACATCTTGCTTACTAGGTTCAATATTACCTTGTTTAATTCTTAAAAATTGGAAAGGCTCTAATTCTTGCAACATTTCTGCTTTCTTACTAATGCCTTGTTTTTTACTTTCTAATGTTTTAACATCTTTACCACTAATTCTAGTTACTTTACGATATTCAAAACACTTTCTTTTAAATAAATCATAATTGATTTTTTCGTCATTTCCTAATCCTTCAATAGAAGATATAAGTATATTACACATTTCATATTCATCTAATTTATATAAATTAGCCATAGATTCCATTAGCTCTACAAAACTATTAGTAATCAAACTCTTTCTTATTTTATTTTCTTTTAAAACAAGCAAGAAAATCTCTAAACTAAAATTAGTGCCAATCTTAGCATTCTTTCTATTAGCTAAATCTTCATTATCTTCCATAACTACTTTTAAACTAGTCGTATCATTTAAATCTATATTATAAACTTCATTAAAATTATGACTAACATCATAATAATCTTTTTTCTTATCTTTATTAACCACAAACATAGATTTTAATTCTTCATATTCTTCTTCATCTAATTTTTGTTTAATAAGAGTTCCTAATAATTCATGTTTAAAGAAATCCTTTGGGCTTAAAGGAGAATATAACTCATAGAAATAATAAGGGGTTTCTTCTTCTTTTACAAATGTTTTTAATAGTCCTAATCCCTCTAATTTATCTCTAAATGTTTCAAATTCAGTAACATTACAATCCATATTAGCAAATAAATCTTTATGATGAAAAATCTTATTTGTGTTTCTACTAGCTTCATACTTGCACCACAAAGTTAAATATAAAGATAAAGCTCCAAATCCACATATAGGTTGATATAAAAGAGTTAATATCTTACGATCATAATCACTAAGCATAGATGCAGATGATACATTATATCCATTATAAACAATTACTTTCTTTAACTCCATTTTATCTCCCCCAGTCGAAATTAATTATAACATCTATTATTAAATATTAAAAGAAACAAACATAAACTTATTTGAATATTCTTAATTTGGAAATTTTTTTACATAAATTAACCAAATTCATATTTAATCATACTTTATAAAGAAAGGATGATTTTATGTCTTTAATTGATATTATAATTTTATCACTAACTATTTGTATAGATTCTTCTTTACTTTGCTTATTCATTACTTGTAAAAGGAAAATCAAATATTTTTTAATACCATTAATATTTTCTATTATGCAAGTATTGTTTCTTTTAATAGGTTATTCTCTAGGAACTTTTTTAGAAAATTATTTATTAGGTTATTTAAAATATATTATTTTTATTGTTTTCTCTTTTATGGGTTCAAGGTTATTAATTGATACTTTAAAAGGAAAAGATGATGAAGATAAAAATGTAAACGATTCTTTAAAAATAATAATTATACAAGCATGTTTTACTAGCTGTGATTCTCTATTCTTAGGACTTCCAGTTGCTTTTACAAATACCAATTATTTATTATTTTTAACTATTGTTTTTAGTTTGACTTTTGTATTATGTTTTACATCACTACTTTTGCGCAAAAAGATAAATAAAAAGTATGATGATACTATAAACATTATAGGTTCTATCATACTCTTCTTCTTTGCTTTTAAAAGTCTTATTTAGTTTTTCTTCCAAACTATATATTGAGATTCACTAGAATCACCATCATATTCTTTGTTTTTACTATACTCTTTATAATGAATTCCCTCTAAAACTTCTCCTCTTTTATTATGCTTTTTTATCTCATAATGTAGGTTATTAAAATTCATCCCTACATTAATTTGTTTTATAGGATTGTCAGGGTTTTCTTTATTATAAAACTCAGCAAAAACCTTAATTGCCAAGATATATTTATTATAAATTCTTTCTTTAGCACTATCTGGAACAGTAGAGCTTATTTCTACTGTATTGAAGATACCATATCCTTCTTTTCTATTAATATATAAAGTTGATTTAGCCACAATAGTTCCTTGTTTATCTCTTAATACTAAGTTTTGAATATCTGGATGAACAATACTTGCAATTGCAATACCATCTCCACATTGTGCTAAATGGGCGCAACATGAGCAATATTTTCCTAAAGTATAATTGTGCGGATCATCTTTTCTAAGCCATTCAAAAGTAAAACTATCAGAAGTTTCTTTAAGTTCATTTAAAATTTCTTTACTTAGTTTTAAAATACTATTTCTTGTTTCATTAATTTTCATTAATGTTTTTTCTTCTAAATCAAAACTTAAAATATTTGGTTTTATCTTCTTTTCTTCATATTCTTTTCGTATTTCCACTGCTTCTTCAAAATATTTCTGATCATCATAAAACTTTCCTATTTCCTTAGATATATCCGTATAATCATCAACATTTTCAAATTTATTTTCATTAAAATAAGAAATAAATTTTGACACTGTTGGTTTTAATATTCTATTGCCATTTTTATTAGTATTAGTTGCTTGAACTTCTTCAAAATGATTATAAACATTACTTAAAAAATCTTTATTTTTTTGTATTTCTTTTATTATACTTTTGAAGTTATCTTCTTGTAAAACAAATAAAGCAAAATCTCTTTTAAATCCTATATTTTCTAATTTATTTAAAATATAGTTAAAATGATTGATTTTGATTATTTCCTTAGATATATTTTCCTTTAAAAATTCTCCTGCTTTTTGAGCATAATCAATCTTTTCTGTAATTATTTTATCACTCTTAGATATATGCATTTCATAAAGAGGATATTGAAACAAGCCTAATGCTTCTCCTATATTGCAAAAAATATTAACATTCTCTAAAGATTCCATTTTTAAGTACTTATATAATTGCTTATAATATTTTAAATTTAACGATTTAATATCATTTTTTTCTAAATATTTTTTTATAAATTCTAAAGGAATTTGAATATTGTTTTTCCTACATTTGTTCATAATTATTTTCAAACTTTCAAAATCCTCATTAAGTGGAAATAAATTTTCTATTTCAAAATCATAAAAGCATGTTTTCATAAGATTTAAGTCAAGATCTTCTTGTGAGTTTCTCTCACTATGCAAAATAATTTTATTGTTTTCTTCAATAACATAGTTAATTAAAACATTACTAAAAGTGCCTTTATTTATATTGATTTTTTTATTTTCTATTACTATACTATTTAAACTTCTACAATTAGAAAATGATCCTTCACCAATATATTTAACATTAAAAGGTATAGTAACACTTTGTAGTTTTGGGCAATTAGAAAAAGCGTTACTGCATATTGTTTTTAATCTTTTAGGCATCCTAACTCTTTCTAAATTAAGGCAATCACTAAAACAATTTTCTCCTATTTTTTCAACCGTATCAGGAATAACTATTCTCTTTAAAGAGCGACAAAAAGAAAATGCTTCATCATCAATTACTTTTAAGCCAGTATTTAATTTAATTTTTTCTAAAGATACACACAAGCAAAAACATTCTTTTTCAATTGTTTCTATTTTACTATTAATAATAATTTCTTTTATGTTTCTACAATTATCGAAAAGGTTTTTAGGCAGTTCATTAATATTTGCATTTATTTCTATGCGTTCTAAATTAGGGCAATTATTAATAAAGCTTTTATTAATTTTAGTTATGCAAGAAGGAATAATTATTTTTTTTAAACTATAAAGATTATTAAAAGCATGTGCGTCTATTTCGTTAATACCTTCAAAAAATTTATTTGGGTTATTTTCTAATAGTTCTACATCACTATCTTCAACTAACTTTAACACTCCATTTTCCTTTTTCACTTAACTCACCTGCTTTTATATTTTAGCAGAACTATATCTAATATTCCACTACTATTTTTGGCAATTAGGGCAATAATGCGTTCCTCTTCCTCCTACAGTAGTTTTCTCTATTATACAACCACAATTTGGGCACTTTTCTCCTTTTTTCCCATATACATTAAGGACATTTTGAAACTTTCCATCAACATGATTGCCTGAATGATATGATCTAATCGTAGATCCCCCAAGTTCAATTGCTTTATTAAGCACAGTAACACTATTTTTTATAATTGTATCACATTCATCTATACTAACATTTTTTCCTATTCTTTTAGGATTTATTTTAGATAAAAATAATACTTCATCAGCATATATATTTCCAAGCCCTGCAATATTAGATTGATCTAATATCAATTCTTTTATAGGTTTATTGGATTTATTAATTAGATTATACAAATCTTCTTTAGTCATTGTAAAAGGCTCTTTTCCAAGTTTTTTTAAACTAGCATCACTCATATATCTATCTTTATCTAAAAGTTTCATTTTCCCAAATTTTCTAACATCATGATATAAAAGAGTACTACCATCATCTAAAGTAAAAGTGATAATTTTATGCTTATTCATTTTTTCATCAGTTATTTCACCATTAACTAAATAATACTTTCCTTCCATTCTTAAATGAGAAAGTAAAATATAATCATCTAACACAAACAACAAATATTTACCTATTCTATTAATATCATGAATTTTTTGATTAACTATTTTACTATTAAAATCTTTATAAGTTATACCCTCTAATACTTTATCATAAAATATTTCTGTTTTAACAATAGTCTTATTAATAGTCCAAGTTTTTAAAACTCTTCTAACGGTTTCTACTTCTGGTAATTCTGGCATAATATCACCCCTATTTAGCTTCGTACCAATTTATTCCTATGCCACTTTCAGCTTTTAAGTTAACTCTTAAGTTACTAGCTTCTTCCATCATTTTAGTTAATAAAGGAACAAGCACATCTTTTTCATCTTTACTAATATCAAATACTAATTCATCGTGTATTTGTAAAATCATTTTACTTTTATAATTATTTTCTTTTAAGAAATTATCTATCTTAATCATAGCTATTTTAATAATGTCTGCTGCACTTCCTTGAATTGGGGTATTCATAGCTACTCTTTTACCAAATTCTCTTTCCATGTAACTAGAAGAATTTATCTCTCTAACTTCTCTTTTTCTTCCTAATATTGTAGTAACATATCCTTTTTCTTTGCATGACTCTACTAGTTCATTTAAGTAAGATTTAATATTTGGGAACAATTCAAAATAACGAGCAATAAACTTTTTAGCTTCACTAGGCGTGCATCCAATTTGCTCACTAAGTCCCCAATCAGAAATACCATAAACAATACCAAAGTTTACTGCTTTTGCTTGCCTACGCATTGAGCTTGTTATCATTTCTTTTGGAAGATCAAATATTGCGCATGCTGTCATTAAGTGAACATCTTCTCCACTTTCAAAAAACTTAATCATATTTTCATCATTTGCTAAAGAAGCTAATACTCTTAATTCTACTTGAGAATAATCGATAGATAAAATGTAATCTAAGCTAGGCACAAATGCTTTTCTAATTAGCTTTGCTTCTTCATCTCTTACACTAATATTTTGCATATTAGGCTCACTTGATGATAGTCTTCCTGTTTGAGTTAAAGCTTGGTTGAATATTGCATGTATCTTTCCATCCCCTGCCACAAACTCACCTAAACTATCAACATAAGTAGACAATAATTTAGCGTATTTTCTATATTGCAATATATAGTTAACTATCTCATGTTCATGAACAATTTTTTGAAGTTCTTCGCTTGAAGTAGATCTTTTACGATTACTATGAAGCCCTAAATCATCAAAAAGAATTTCTGCGACTTGTTTAGGAGAAGCTATATTAAATTTCTTATTAGCTAAACGATAAATATCATCTTGAAGCATATTTAACTTAAATCTAAACTCTACACCTAACTCATCAAGTACAGAAGTATCAACTTTAATCCCATTATTCTCCATATTAGTCAAAGCATACACTAAAGGCATTTCTAAATCAGTAAATAATGAATAAACTTCTTTTTCTTTCATCTTACTAATCATTTCTTCTTTTAGTTTAATAGAGTTAAATGCTACTAAAGAAGCAAACTCTCCATAATTATTACTATCTTTAATATCTGGTAAAATAACCCCTATCGTATTAAAAACAGTATATATATCATCTTTCATTGAAGAATCTAATAAGTAGCATGCTATTTTAAAATCAAAATCAAAACCTTTAGCCTCAATATTAAGTTTACTAAGCATAATTAAACTTGCTTTAATATCATAACAGCTTTTCTTATAATCATTATTTTCTAAATATTCTTTAATATTGTTTGAATTAAATAAATTTTCCTTTTTAACATAATAAGTCTCATCTGTATTACTAAAAGCAATACCCTCTAATTCATTAAAATGATAATTAGTGCCCTTGTAATATAAATAAATTCCTAAATCTTGTTTTAAAAAGTCACTATTTAAAGTACTAACTTCTTTATAATTAAATTTTTCTTTATTACTAAAACTAATTTTCTTTATTAAAGAAACCATATCATACTTCCTATAAAATTCAATTAAAGAATCTTTGATACCAGTATATTTAGTATCTTCAATAGAAAAATCAAGAGGAACAGTATTGCATATAGTAGCTAACTTTTTACTATAAAAGCCATCTTCTTTTCCCGCAATTAATTTATCTTTTAATTTACCTTCTATTTTATCTATATTTTCATATATATTTTCTAAACTTCCATATTCTTCAAGAAGTTTTATAGCACCTTTTTCTCCAATTCCTTTTATTCCTTTTATATTATCACTAGTGTCTCCAAAAATACCTTTATAATCTGTTATTTGATAAGGATGTAATCCATATTCACTTTTTAAAACTGAAGGAGTAACTGCTAAAATATCGCTTGTGCCTTTTTTAGGAATATTAACAGTAATTTTTTCATCTATAAGTTGAAATAAATCTTTATCGCTAGAAAACACTTCTACTTTACAATCATTTTCTTCACCAATTCTAGCCATTGTAGCTACAATATCATCAGCCTCATATCCCGCTAATTCATAACATTTAATTCCCATTTTAGAAACCATTTCTCTTGCTAAAGGAAATTGTGCTACCAACTCAACTGGTGCAGGTTTTCTTCCTGCTTTATAATCTTTATACTCTTCATGCCTAAATGTTTTCTTATCTGTATCAAAAGCAATTAATGCATAATCAGGATTAACATTATCAATTACCTTATTAAGCATATTTGCTAATGCAAAAATAGCATTCGTAGGTGTGCCATCTTTACTTTTCATTATGCTTCCATATGCTGTCGCATAATATGCTCTAAATAAAAGTGAATTACCATCAACAAGCAACATTTTTTTCATTACTTCTACCCCCTAATTTTAAACTCTCTTATATTATTAGCTACAATACTAACATTTTCTTTTACTTCTACTTTTCCATCAATCAAAACATAACTACCTGCATTTAAAAGAGATGATATTTGTTTATATAATGATGGGAAAATAACTACACTAACACTACTAAATTCATCAATAACAGTTGTAATACTCATAAGTTCATTTTTCTTAGTCTTAATAACCTTATTTTTCTTAATCATTGCTACTATTTTAACATTTTTATCATTTAATCTTTCTAAGATACTACTATTAACATATCCATTATTATTTAAATAATTTCTAATCTTCATTAAAGGGAATTCACTAATATAATAACCAAGTGCATCATTTTCTAAAGCTAATTTTTCAGCACTTTCATTTACTATTATAATTTCAGGTTTCTTAACTAAATCAAATTCAAAACTTAATTGATTATTTGTATTAATAGTTATCATTTCAGCATACTTTAAAACTCTATTATAGTTTTCTTTTAAAGTAGCTCTATTATAACCGAATGAATCTAGCGCTCCTGCATCAATAAGAGAATAAACTAAAGCTTCACTCATCTTATATTTATTCATTCTTACTACAAAATCAAAATAATCTTTAAAGATCTCATTTTTACTTTCATTTATAATATTTTTAACAAATTGTGTATTAATACCCTTTATATGCGACAATCCAAAAATAATTGTATCTTTACTTATGGCTCTAAACTCATAATCGCTATGATTTACATCAGGTAAAATAAGTTTTATACCATTTTCTTTAGCCTCATTAATATACTCACTAAACTTATCTCCAAAAGCAAACGATTCCATAACACAAGCAAAGAAAATAGAAGCATAATAATACTTTAAATAAGCCATCTGCACTGCAATAGTAGCGTAACTAACTGTATGTGCTTTATTAAAACCATAACTAGCAAACTTTAAAATAAGAGCAAATACTTCTTCTGCTTTTTCTTTAGTATGTCCTTTTTTAATACTACCTTCAATAAATTCTTCTTTTAAAGAAAGCATTTTACTTTCTTCTTTTTTAGACATAGCTTTTCTTAAAATATCTGCTTTAGAAAATGAAAAACCTGCAAATACAGTAGCAACTTGCATTATCTGCTCTTGATAGACTATTATCCCATAAGTAGGTGCTAATACTTCTTTTAAAGAATCATCTATGTAATCAATTTTCATCTTACCATTTTTTCTTAAAGTAAACTCTTCAATAAAATCCCTAGGTCCTGGTCTAAATAAGGCTATTACAGACGCTACATCATCAAAGTTCTCAGGATTAACAATCTTTATAGTTTTCTTCATTCCTTCACTTTCTAATTGGAAAATACCTGAAGTTTTAGCATTTGCTATTAGCTTATATAGTTTAGGATCATTGTAATCAATATTATTTAAATCAATGTTTACATCATATACTCTCTTTATTTCTTTCAAGCAATCATCAATAATAGTTAAATTTCTAAGTCCTAATAAATCCATCTTTAATAGTCCTAAATCTTCTAAATAATTCATTTCATATTGAACAATAAGATTATTACTATCACCAAGAAGAGGTATTATATTTAATAACTTTTCACTTGCCACTACAACTCCTGCAGCGTGAATGGAAGTTTGTCTTGGTAAACCTTCTATACTTAAAGCTATTTCATAAACATCTTTATATTTATCATCACTTAAAATAAAGTCTCTAAACTCTTTGCTTAGTTCAAACATTTTTCTTAAATCAGTATGACCACTTCTATGTGCTTTTTTAGATAATAAATCAATATCATACTTATTTAACCCCATAACTTTAGCAGTATCTCTTAATACTTGTTTAGCAGCTAATGTAGAGAAAGTAACAATGTTTGCTACTCTATCACATCCATATTTTTGTTTTAAATATGCAACAACTTCATCTCTTCTATTATCTTGAAAATCAATATCAATATCAGGCATACTAATTCTTTCAACATTTAAAAATCTTTCAAATAACAAATCATATTTTAATGGATCAATATTAGTAATACCTAAAACGTATGATACTAAACTACCTGCTGCGCTTCCTCTACCAGGTCCTACTAAAATATTATGTGTTTTAGCGTATTTCACATAATCATATACTATTAAAAAATAATCAGAAAAGCCCATATCATTTATTACTTTTAATTCTTTTTCTAATCTATCTAAATATCTTTTATCATTAACAAATTCTTTATTTCTTTTTTCTAATCCCTTATAAGCTAATTTACTTAAATATAATTTAGAGTCAAAACTTTCATCTTCACTAAACTTAGCTATTCTTAAATTTTCTTTTTTAAATTCTAAATTTACTAAATTTACTATTTCACTACATAAATCTAATTCTTCATAAGTAAAATTATTTCTCTTCTCATCATCACTAAAAAAATAACTATACTCTAAATTATCTATACTTCTAGAATACCCTATAACTTCATTATTTTTAATAGCTTTTAAAACATCAATGTTTTGAAGATCTTTTTTATCCCTACTTACAATATTATTAAAATATATTTTTTTATAATTTAATTCTCTTAAATATGAATTAACTTTATATAAATCTTTATTCTCATAATACTCAATTCCTAAATAGAAATAAGGAAATGTCTTATTAAAATAATCTAAAACATTCTCATAACTATCTTTATTAATCTTTTTAAAAGCTCTATAACTAGGTAATATAACAATTAAACTATCCTTATATTCTTTAATCATCTCTAAATTAACTTTTAATTTATTAACGTTTATATAACTAGATAACTTAGATAAAGCAAGATATCCATTATAATCTTTAGCTATTAAACCTACTATCATCTCATTATCTAATTCTATTTCCATACCTATTAATGGTTTAATGTTATTAGCAATGCATGCTTTATAAAATTCCATACATCCATACATTACATTACTATCCATTAAACATAAATAATCATAATTCTTACTTTTAGAAATACTTATTATATCTTCTATTTTTAGGGTGCTAGAAAGAAAACTATATCCACTTTTAACGCATAATTCTCCCTTCATAGCTTCGCCCCCTTTATTATTTTAAACTAATCTAAATTAATAATCAATTTAGTTAATTTCTTTATGAATCGAATCTTTATAAAAATAATAATTATCACAATCTTCTTCTACTTCTTTTAAATGCTTCTCTACATCATTTTTAAATATTATTCCATTATATCTTCTCTCTAAAACATAGTTATAAAAGCAATACATAGTTATCATAACTATATTAATAACTAATAGTACTTTAAAAGTGTTAATAGAACTATAATAACTACCTATAAGTAAAAAGCCATATGAAACAACTCTACCTATATTTAAAGATGCCTCTGCTAACATATTATGTTCTAAAGCATACTTATGATTTTTAGTTATTCTTATTATTCCAACTCTTCTTTGCGAATATAAATTATCGGGAATAATCATAGCAATAGTGTATAAGACATTAAATAAAACTATGGTAAATTTATTTATATTTAATGTTACTGCAGTAACTCCTATTAAACTTAATGCAAAACATAAATATAAAATTTTAGAAGCTTTAGACGTATATAATTTCATAAATAAGAAAGTAACGATAATTCCTACAATTGCCATAATTGATGATAGAGATCCTAGACTAACATTACTGCTAAAAGTTAAAACAATTAAAATAGTAATAATTGTTGCAGTACTATTTCTAAGTCCATTAAAGAAGCACATTAAATAGCATGACATGAAATCCCTTTTATTTTTTTTAGCATTTTCCATAAAGCCCTTTAAATCAAAGCTTGCTTTTTCTTCTTTTCTATTTTTAAGTAAAAAAGTAATAAAGAACATTGCAAGACACACAATAAAAGCATAAATTGAAGTTTTTATAAAAGATCCTGCATCTATAATAAAACCTAATGCAATAGGAGCAACTATACTCACAATATAACCTACTATATTATATGTTCCATAAAACTTATGCATTATTTTAGAGCTAATAGCTTCGGTAATCATACAATTGTAACTAGACCAATATAAACTATTTTCAATACTATACAATATAGCAATAGGCACTATATAAGTAGCTATATTTTCTTTTAAGACAGATATAAGTATTAAAAACAAGCATTTTAATAGTAGTGAAGATCTATAAAAATATAATTTATTTGCTCTACCTAAGAAATAACTGCATAAAGAGTAAAATACAATCATTCCCATATATACAAATAAATAATATAACGATACTTGAAGGATATTACCTCCACTAATATTAAGCAAATAGGCAACTAAAAAAGTAGATATAAACAAATCAATTACTTTATTTAAACCATTACATATAATATATCCTTTAGCTTCTTTAGTTAATTTATTATTTTCTTTCATAAAACTACCTCAATTCTGTTATAATTTCGCATTGACCTTTTTTATACTTAAATGTTGTAATACTTCCATTTATAAGAGTAATCATTGGCTTGACATGTCCTATATCTGCATCATAAATAATAGGTACATTCAACTTTCCTAAAACCATTTTGATAGCCTTTTCATAGCTTATATTTACAAATTCACTATTATAAAACAAAGGCCTTCCAAATACTATTCCTTTACAATATTTAAAATATCCTGCTTCTTTTAATTGATTCAAGCATCCCATAAAACTACTTTCATCACTACTAAAAGTTTCTAAATACCATACAAATCCATCTTCTCTATATTTATACAAGAACTTCTTAACTTTATCATATTTAGTACCTACTATTTTGTTTATGACATCTTGACATCCGCCAATTAGTCTGCCACTAATAGTTACTTCTTCCTCTTTATTTAAAGTTTTCCATTCAACTTTCGTATCATATACAGGCATAGCATATATATCATCTTCATCATTTCTTACTTGATTATACAT
>CAKORZ010000013.1 GCA_934101685.1 uncultured Bacilli bacterium | reverse complement strand
ACTTCATACTGGTGGAATGTGTCACTTAGATGCTTCTATGTCAAGACAGGGAATACAAGCTTTAGGAAAAGATGATATAGACATTTTATTTTTAGAGAATGTTGGTAATTTAGTATGCCCAGCAGAGTTTAAAACAGGAGCAAGTTTAAATGTAACAATTTTATCTGTACCAGAGGGTGATGATAAACCATTTAAATATCCTCTTATATTTAGTGTCTCTGATTTAGTTATTATTAATAAAATTGACACTATTGAATATTTTGATTTTGATATTAATAAATGTAAAGATGAAATTAAGAGATTAAATCCTAATGTAAATATTATTTTAGCTAGCGCTACTAATAAAGTAGGAATTGATGAGATAGTAAAATGGATAAGTGATAAATATGAAGGATGGATTAAATAATGAGTGAAGTTAGAGTTATTAAAGTAAATGAGAATGTTTTTTCTGATAATGATAGAGAAGCGGATTTATTAAGAGAGAAGCTTAAAAAAAATAAAACTTTTATGATTAATTTTATGTCATCTCCAGGATCTGGTAAAACTACTTTAGTTACTAAGTTAATTAATGAGTTAAAAGATGAAATAAATATTATGGCAATGGATGTTGATATTGAGACTAGTATAGATGCTTCTAGGATTGCTAGTAGTGGGGTTAAGACTATTCAAATACATAATGGTGGTTTGTGTCATATAGATGCTGATATGACAAATAGATGTATTGAAAAAGAGAATATAGAAGGAGTAGATTTACTAATTTTAGAAAATATTGGTAATTTAGTATGCCCAGCAGAGTTTGATACAGGAGCTCATAAAAATATAATGCTTTTATCTGTTCCAGAGGGTGATGATAAGCCACTTAAGTATCCACTTATGTTTACTAAAAGTGATATTGTTGTGATTACAAAGATAGATACATTAAAGATTTTTAATTTTAATGTCGAAAAGTGTAAGGAAAATATAAGAAAATTAAATCCTAATGCTATAATTTTATTAGTAAGTTCTAAAACTGGTGAAGGATTTAATGAACTAACTAATCTTATAAGAAATGAAGTAAAAGTATTTAAGGAGGAGTTATAATGCCAAAGTTAACTGATAAAGTAGAAATTAAAAGAAAAGGTGAAAAGAATCCTAATAAAAAAATATTAAAATTAGGTAAAAAGATTACTGATGTTGTACCTCATAAATTATTTGGTGTAACTAGTGATGATGCTGAATATTGGGGACTTGCTGATGTTGTAACTGATGAAATGGCAGATATTGCTTTAAAGATGAAGGTTAGACATCATTATACAGTAGAGCAATTATGGAAATTATGTAAAGTTAAAGATGAAGATAAAGAAAAGTTTCAAAAAACATTAGATGAGATGAGTTATATTGGATTATTAGAATATGATTATGGTTATCACTATGATCATAATGGTAGAACTGCACCTCAAAGTGAGAGAAGATATTGTCTTCCAATGTTTGTTCCGGGATCAGCAGAATTACTTAATATGGATCAAGTTAAAGATGAAAATGGAAACTATGTTAATAAAAGATTAGAAGAACATCCAGAATTAGCTCCTTTCTTTGAGAGAATGACTTTTGTTCCATTAGCAGGTATTACTCAAATGTTACCTCCTGGTGGTGATGGAGTAGGTATGCATGTTATACCAGTTGAAAAAGCAATTGAACTTGAGAATACTTCAGTTGATTTAGAGCATTTATCTTATTGGTTAAAGAAATATGAGGGCCATATTGGTGTAGGACAATGTTCATGTAGAGCATCTAGAGCAAAGATGGAAGAAGGATGCGCTGATGATGAGTGGGGTTGGTGCATTGGAGTAGGTGACTTTGCTGATTATTGTAGAGAAACTGGTAAAGGTCATGATATTACTTATGATGAGGCTATGGAAATATTAAAGAAAGCAGAAGCTAATGGATTTGTTCATCAAATTACTAATATAGATGGTGAAAATAAGATATTTGGTATATGTAACTGTAATGTTAATATATGTAATGCTTTAAGAACATCACAATTATTTAATACTCCTAATATGTCTAAGAGTGCTTATACTGCACATGTAGATAAGAGCAAATGTGTTGCTTGTGGTAGATGTGTAGAGTATTGTCCAGCTGGTGCTTTAAAACTTGGTCAAAAACTATGTACAAAAAATGGAGAAGTTAAGTATCCTAAGCAAGTTTTACCTAATAGAATTAAGTGGAGCGAAGCAATGTGGAATGAAAACTATCGTGATGATAATAGAATAAATACTCATGAAAGTGGTACTGCTCCTTGTAAGAGTGCTTGCCCTGCTCATATTGCTGTACAAGGATATATAAAGATGGCTAGTGAGGGAAGATATAAAGATGCTCTTGCATTAATTAAAAAGCAAAATCCATTCCCTGCAATATGTGGTAGAGTTTGTAATAGGAAGTGTGAGGAAGCATGTACTAGAGGAACAATAGATGAGGCTGTTAGTATTGATGCAATTAAGAAATTTATTGCAGAGCAAGATTTAAACGCTGAGCATAGATATGTTCCTGAAGTTGTTATTGCAAGTAATAATAAGAAACATTGGGATGAAAAGATTGCAATTATTGGTGCAGGTCCTGCTGGTTTATCATGTGCTTATTATTTAGCTACAATGGGATATTTACCAACAGTATTTGAAAAGAATGAGAAACCTGGTGGTATGTTAACATATGGTATTCCTTCATATAAGTTAGAGAAAAATGTAATTGAAGCAGAAATAGATATTTTAAGAGAACTTGGTGTTGATATTAGATGTAATGTAGAAGTTGGAAAAGATATCACTATTTCTAAGTTAAAAGAAGAAGGTTATAAAGCAATTTATATAGCAATTGGTTGTCAAGGTGGTAGACTTCCTGGAATTAAAGGAGAGGATGCTAATGGCGTATCTTTAGCAGTAGAATTCTTACATAAAGCAACTGATAACCAAAAACAAAAGATAGATGGTGATGTTGTAGTAGTAGGTGGAGGTAATGTTGCTGTTGACTGTGCTAGAACTGCTAAAAGATTTGGTGCTAATAAAGTTATGATGTTCTCACTTGAAGATAGAGAAAGTATGCCTGCTAGTAAATTAGAAATTGAAGAAACACTAGATGAAAATATAGAAATTAATAATTCATGGGGGCCTAAAGAAATTATTAAAGATGAAAAAGGAAATGTTAAAGAAATAGTATTTAAGAAGTGTCTAAGAACTATTGATCCTGAAACTAAAGCTTTTTCTCCTTTATATGATGAAAATGAAACTATTACTATTGAAGCAAGTAAAGTAATATTTGCAATTGGACAAACTATTGTATGGAATGATTTATTAAAAGATACTAAAGTAACTCTTAGAAAGAATGGTGCTCCTTTAGCTGATAGTGGTACATATCAAACTGCTGATGAAGATATTTTTGTTGGTGGAGATGTATATACTGGTCCTAGATTTGCTATTGATGCAATTGCAGCAGGTAAAATAGCAGCAGAATCTTTACATAGACATGTTCATAAAGGTGCTTCTTTAACTATTGGTAGAAATACTTGGAAATTTGCATCTTTAGATAAAGATAATCTAGAAATAGGAAGTTATGATACTGCAGGTAGACAAGAAGCAGGAATGGATGAAAATATTGATTATAAGAAATCATTTAGAGATGCACATAAAACATTAACTGAAGAACAAGTTAAAATAGAAACTGCTAGATGTTTAGGTTGTGGAGCTACTATTGTTGATGAGAATAGATGTTTAGGTTGTGGTATATGTACTACTAAATGTGAATTTGATGCAATTCATTTAAAGAGAGATCATCCTGAAATGACTAAGATGGTTAAGAGTGAAGATAAAATAGGTGGTATGCTAAAATATCAACTTAAGAGATCTATGAAAATCTTATTTAGTAAGAAAACGGAAGAAGAAAAAGCTGCAATTAAATATCAAAAAGAATATAAAAAGAATAAGAAAAAAGCTAAGAAGGAAGAAAAATAATGCATGAATTAGGAGTTGTATTTCATGTTATTAAGCATGTTGATAAGATAGCGGAACAAAATAAAGCTAAGCTAGTTAATTCTGTTACATTAGAGATTGGTAAGGTAAGTGGCATTATTCCTTCATATTTAGATGATTGCTTTAAGTGGGCTGTTAAT
The DNA here is from genome assembly GCA_934101685.1 of uncultured Bacilli bacterium. GTDB lineage: Bacteria > Bacillota_I > Bacilli_A > RFN20 > DUOF01 > CALVUJ01. The sequence goes on along the minus strand of CAKORZ010000013.1, from coordinate 20,762 downwards.
AATAGGAGTAGTCATATGCAAGGGTGTAAACTTAAAATTGAAGAGATTGATGCAATTACTTATTGTGAAAATTGTAAATCTAAATATGATACTATTAAATATGGTAAGATATGTCCTAATTGTAAGAGTGATAAAACATATCTTATACAAGGTAATGAGTTTGTTATAAAAGAAATAGAAGTAAGTTAATATTGAATTAATTATTAACTTTTGCTATTATTGAGTTAGGAGATGAAGTTATGAGAAAAATTAATATTTTAAATACTTCATGTTGTAGTTGCTGCATTTAGAATAGCTATATGTAGTGTTTTAATAATATAATTAGAGCATCTATGTATAGGTGCTTTTTTTATTAGTTTAATAGGCTAAAAGGTAGAAATATTGACTAAAATTATTAGTAATAGTAGTATTTAAGTGTTGATAATTACATAAGTTTAAAAAAGGAGAATGAGTATGAGTTTAAAAATATATAATACTATGAGTAGAAGTGTTGAGGAGTTTATTCCTTTTGATAATAAAGAAGTTAGAATGTATACTTGTGGACCTACTGTTTATCATTTTCAACATATAGGAAATATGCGTACTTATATTAGTGAAGATATTTTAGAAAAGACTTTAAGATACTTAGGATATAATGTTAAAAGAGTTATGAATATTACTGATGTTGGACATTTAACTAGTGACAGTGATACTGGTGAAGATAAGATGGAAGTTGCTGCTAGAAGAGAAAATAAAGGTGTTTTAGAGATTGCTAAGATGTATACTGATATTTTCTTTGATGATATGAATAAACTTAATTTAAAGAGACCAGATGTAGTTTCTAATGCTACAGATAATATTGATGAATATGTAAAAATTATTAAAAGATTATTAGAAAAAGGTGTTGCATACAGAGCAAATAATAATATTTATTTTGATGTAACTAAATTCCCTAGTTATTATGATTTATCTAGAAAAAAAGCTAATGATTTACAAGTTGGAAGTAGAGATGAAGTAGAATATGATGATGCTAAAAGAAATCAAGCAGATTTTGTTTTATGGTTTAATACTTCAAAATTTGCAAATCATATATTAAAATGGAATACTGAATTAGGAGAGGGATATCCAGGATGGCATATTGAGTGTAGTGGTATTTCTATGAAATATCTAGGTGAACACTTGGATATACATTGTGGCGCAGTAGATGCAATTTTCCCTCATCACACTAATGAAATAGCGCAAAGTGAAGCATATCTTGGACATAAATGGTGTAACTATTGGGTACATATGGCTTTTTTGAATGATCAAACTGGTAAAATGAGTAAATCTAAAGGTGACTTTTTAACTATTTCTAATTTAGAGAAAAGAGGATTTTCACCTATGGCTTATAAGTTCTATTGCTTACAATCTCATTATAGGAATACTTTAACTTTTGATTTTGAAAAGTTAGCTAATGCAGAGAATGATTATAATAGACTTGTCAATAAAATTGTTTCTTTAAAAGATGATAATAATGTTAATGAAAGTATATATAATACTTATATTAATAAATTTATTGATTCTATTAGCAATGATTTAAATACTGCGAGTGTTATTACATTAATTTATGATTTATTAAAAGAAAATGTAAATGATGGTACTAAAATAGCTGTATTAAAAGAATTTGAAAAAGTTTTATCTTTGAATTTATTTGTTAAAGAAGAAAAAACTATTGAAAATGATTTAGAAGATTATATCCTTAAAATGATAGATGAAAGGAATATTGCTAAATCTAATAAGGACTATGCAAGAGCAGATTCTATTAGAAAAGAATTACTTGATAAGGGTATTGAACTTGTTGATACAAGAGAGGGTACTAAATACAATATTAAAAAATAATAAATTACTGCCTTTTTGGCAGTTTTTTTATTTGATTTTAGAGAGTATATACTTTATAATTATTATGTTATTTGAGGTGATGTTATGAAGTCTATATACACTACTTACAAAGAAAGATTAATTGAGATTAGTGGTAAGAATAGAAGTATTTATAGTAAAAGTGGTAATAGTAAAATATCATGTGATTTAGGAGATTTCTTTAGTTCAAGTGAAAGTGAGTTTTATTCATTTATAAAGAATTTATGGAATAATAGCGATAAATCTCTTCCTTTATTTACTGAAGATACTATTAAAAATTTATATTTTGCATCTGGATTTGAAGAAAAACTACGAAAAGATAGTAAATATATTGAATTATGCAAAAAAAGTGAGAGTAGCGCTAAAAGATATTTGACAGAACAAAGAAATGCGCAAATAAATAAAATTATTGATAGTAAAATCAATAGTCTAACTAAATTAAAAAAAGAAATAGTGGACATAGCTAGAGAAACTGGTAGATATGAGTTATATATTGGTTATCCTTTTGTGCTAGGAAATATTGGTAATGATACTATTATTAATGCTCCACTTATTTTATTTCCTGTTAAAATTAATTTAGTTGATGATAGGACAGTTAATATAGAGTTAATAAAAGATATGCCTGTTACACTTAATAAGGCATTAATTTTAGCATATGCAAAAGAAAAAAAAGTTAATATAGATGATCTTAATATGGAGTTTTATAATGGGTTAAATAAAACTTTTAAAAATATAGATGAAGTAATTTCATTTTTGAAAAAATACCATATAAATATTAATTCAGATATTAATAGATTATTATCATTTGATTATGGTAATTCTAGTTTAAATGGTGATTTGCATTTAGTAAATCATTGTGTTTTGGGTAGATATTCATTAGCTAATTCTATTTATTTAGATTATAATGACTTAGAGAAAAAGAAAGCTTCAACTAATAAAGTAATTGATGAATTAATATATTCTAAAAGCTATAATGATAAGAAAAATAAAAATGTTCATTCTTTATATACTATTCATGATCTAGATTTTACTCAAGAGAAAGCAATAGAAAAGATAAACAAAGAAGGTAACATGGTTATTTATGGACCTCCAGGGACAGGTAAATCTCAAACAATAGTTAATGTTATTAGTGATGCTCTTGCTAGAAAAAAGAGAGTTTTAATAGTATCTCAAAAGAAAGCAGCATTAGATGTTGTATATAACCGTTTAGGTAAGATAAAGAATAAAGCTATGATGATAGTAGATCCTGAAAGAGAAAAAGAATCTTTTTATAAGAGATGCCAAAATGCTCATAAAAATATAGTTTCTTATGATTGCTCTAATGATATTAATGTACATAATGAATATCAAGAAAAAATAGATAGAGAATACGATGAGTTAAGAAAGATATTTAGTGTTTTGTATACTCCTTGTGAATTTGGAATTAGTTTAGAAAAGATGTATGAGCAAAGTTCACAAATTTCTAAGAATTCATATGATTACAAGATATATGAAGAATTAGTTAAAAGAAATGATTTGCTTAATATAAAATATGATGAATTAAGTAAAATATTAGAAAATATAAATCAAAATAATCGTTATGCTTTATATTATAAGTATAAAGATATGAAAGAGAAGAACGCTATTATTGATCATCTTAAAAATGATATAGATGTGTATACTGTTGATAATGCTATTAATAAAGTTGATAAAATGTTAAATGATAAAAACTTAGGATTTGATACTACTAAATATCCTTATTGTCATTATTTAATTGCAGAATATATTAACTGTATTGATAAAAAGAATGTTGATATTAAAAGTATTGTTAGATATATTGCAAAACAAAATCATAAAAATGGTGCTTTTTCACCATCTAGTTTTGAAAAGGAATTAGAAGTAGAATTTAATAAGGCATTAGTAGAAATAGAGAATGTAGTTAATGAATGTGATTTCTTTAAAGATATTTTATCTCAAAAGGGTTATATATTTGCTATTGGAGCAGTTTTAAATGGTAATTATAGCATGTTAAAGAATATTAAAGCTGGTTTATCTGCTTATACTAATCTAAGAGACATTAAAGTAGAATTAAGTAATTTAGGTGAAAAAGAGGAACATATACTTAACTTTGCTATGAATTTTAGTGATAGTCAAGCTAGATACAATCAAATTATAGAAAACTTTATGCCTATTAGAATGTATATAGAGATTGTTAAAGAGGAACAAAATAAAAAAGAAGATTTAGCTAAAATAATGAGCTTTAATAGTATAAAATCTAACATTTTAGCATTAAAGAAGAAGCAAGCAGAAGTTAGCTCTACGATTGCTACATATTCATTTAACAACGACTATTTGAAAAAGTTTGGTAGTGAAAAGAAAAATAAAGATTTCTTATACCAAATATCTAAGCAACAAAATGCATGGCCTATTAGAAAATTTATGAGTGAATATGAAGATTTAATGCTTGATTTGTATCCATGTTGGTTAATGTCTCCTGAAACAGCTTCTCAAATATTACCTCTTGAAAAAGATATGTTTGATTTAGTTTTGTTTGATGAGGCATCACAAGTATTTATTGAGAATACTTTACCTATTATGTATAGAGCTAAAAATGTTGTTGTAGCAGGTGATTCTAAGCAATTAAGACCATCATCAACATTTATGAAAAGATATACAGGAGCAGATTATGATGATGAAATAGATCCAACTATTGATGCTAATTTAGAAGTTGAAAGTTTACTTGATTTAGCTACTTCAAGATTACAAGGTACTAACTTAAATTATCACTATAGAAGTAAATATGAAGAACTAATAGATTTCTCCAATAACTATTTTTATGATGGTAATTTGGAAGTTGTACCTAATATTGCTGGTAGTAAGAAGAATAACGCTATTAAGAGAATTAAAGTAGATGGAAGATGGGTTAATAGAAGAAATGAAGTAGAGGCTAATAGTGTAGTTCAACTATTAAAAGCTGCTTTATATAAGAGAAAAAATAATGAAAGTATAGGAATTATTGCTTTTAATAGTGAGCAAGCAAATGCAATTGAAGATGAAATTCAAAGAGAATGTAAAAGAGATAGTAAATTTGCAGATGCTGTTTTAAAGGAGCAAAATAGATTTGATGGAAATGAAGATGTTTCTTTATTTGTTAAAAACCTAGAAAATGTTCAAGGTGATGAAAGAGATATTATAATTTTATCTGTTGGATATGCTTATAATGATACTGGTAGATTGCTTGCTAATTTTGGATCTTTATCAGTTGAGGGTGGAGAAAATAGACTTAATGTTGCTATTTCTAGAGCTAAGAGTAAAACTTTTGTTGTTACTTCAATTGAACCAGAAGATTTAAAAGTAGAAAATAGTAAAAATGAAGGACCTAAAGTATTAAAGAAATATTTAACTTATGTTCGTGCGGTTTCTGATAATAAGAGAGAACAAGCTAGAATTTGTTTGAATAATAAAGAAGAAAGTATGGATATTAATATTACTAGTAAAGATGTTATTGCTAAAGAAATAAAAGAAAGTCTTGAAGAATTAGGTTATAAAGTTAATGTTAAGATAGGTAATACTAATAGAAAGATAGATTTAGCAGTATATGATAAAGAATTAGATAGATATATTCTAGGTATTGATTGTATTAATAAGGATTATAAGAGTTTTGATCAAATGATTGAAAGTAAAATCTATCATGTTGGATTTTTACAATCTAGAGGATGGAAGATTTATCCTGTATGGACTAGAGACTGGTGGTTAAATAAAAATAAGATAATTAATAATATTGTTAAGGAAATAGAAAAGAATAAAAAAGAATTAACTAGTGAAACTATAGAAAAACCAGTTAAAAAGACAAAGAAAACTAAATAATTAGAAAACACTTGCAATTATTGTGAGTGTTTTTTTATCTTTTATTTTATTAATGATATTTATTTGATATACTTAAAAAGGAGGGTGAAAATATGAAATATAATAACATTGAATTTGATGCAATAATGGCAACACCAGGCGTTGGAAAATCTTTTTTATGTGATAATGATAAAAGATTTATTGATGCAGATGAAGAAAGACTTCGTTGTAAATACTATGTTCCAGATGATATTTCAAGAATAGAACTTGAAAGAACAAAGGGAAATAGAACTTTCAAAAAGCGTGTAAATGATGATGAATATATTAATATGCTTTATAAAAAGTTAGATAATTATGTAAAGGAAGGAAAGATTATAATTGCTGCTCCTCATCCTGAACTATATAATTATTTTGCTTCAAGAAATATGAAATTTGCTTTTATTTATCCTTCATTAGAAATGAGAAAAGAAATGATAGGTAGAATGGTTAGACGTGGAAATGGTGATGAACTTGTAAAAGATAATGATGATAAGTTTGAAGGCTTTTATGAGTCAAATAGTAAAGAAACACGTTCTGCTTTAAATTATGAGATGCAAAGTGGAGAATACCTTTCAGAAATAATAAAAAAATTTGGTATATAGTTTAGTTAAAAGAAGTATAAATTTTATTGATTTATAAAATTAATGATGTATAATGAAAGAAACGTTGATTAGGACGAGATTATATAATGGAGTTTGTAGAGAGTTAGTGGTTGGTGAAAACTAATAATAAAGTTATATAGTTACTACCTAGGAGTTCTACCTGTAATGGAGTGGCGATTGGTAAGCGTTAATTACTTAAGTGAGAGCATAGTGATTCTATGAATTAGGATGGTACCGCTTGATAACAACAATTATTCAAGTTCCTATTATATTTTAATAGGAGCTTTTTTATTGTGTTAAAGGGGTGATGTATATGGAAAAATGGCAAAAAGTTTTAAATAAGTTCTTAGAAAAATATGAAAATGAAGATTATTATGAAGGTGCAATTGCATGTGGTAGCTTTGTATCTGGCAACAATAATAAATTTAGTGATATTGATGTTCATATAGTTCTTAAAAGAGGCAATGAATGGAGAGAAAGAGGAAACCTTATGGTTGATGGCTTTTTAATTGAATATTTTGCTAACCCTGTTAATAAGTATGAATGTTATATGGATGAGGAAAAAACTGAAAGAGGAAATCATACGACAATGATGTTTGCCAGAGGAGTTATTGTTAGTGATAAAAATGGAGAAGTTAAAAAGCTTAAAGAAAAGGCTCTTGAAATGGAAAACATTGATTTGCCTGATATAACTGAATTTGATTTATTATCTAGCAAATATGGATGTTGGGACAAGCTTGATGAATTAAAAGCTATTTATTATGAGAATAGAGATAATTTTTATTTAGCATATTATGAGTTATATAAATCTTTGATTACATTACATGGAAAAGTAAAAAAAATTAGAGAATTTTCTCTTACTAAACTAGATAAACTATTAGATAGTAAGACATTTAGAGATAAATATGGAATTAGTAAGTTTTATGATGAGTATGACACCAATATAATTAAAAGATGTATGATAATTGATACTAAAGAAGAAATGATGAATAAAATAATTAATTTTTATAATTATGTTATGGAAATAAGTGGTGGATTTGATATTAATAAATTCGTGTTAAGGAGTGAGGTTAAATGATTAATATTAAAGAAAATGAAAAATTAAGTGTTTTAAACCATAGTTGTGCACATTTACTTGCACAAGCAGTTAAACATTTGTATCCTAATGCAAAGTTTTGGGTAGGACCTGTTATTGAAAATGGATTCTATTATGATATGGATTTAGGAGAAGATGTTATTAAAGAAGAAGATTTAGAAAAAATTGAAAAAGAAATGAAAAAGATTTCTAAAGATGGTAAAAGAATAGTTAGAAGAGAGTTAACTAAAGAAGAAGCTTTAGAGATGTTTGGTAATGATGAATACAAAGTAGATTTAATTGAAAACATGGATGATAGTAAAGTTATTACTTGTTATACTCAAGGTGATTTTACAGATTTATGTAGAGGTCCTCATGTTGAAACTGTTAAAGAAATTAAATATTTTAAACTATTAAAAGTTAATGGAGCATATTTTAAAGGCGATAGCAAGAATAAGATGTTAACTAGAGTTTATGGTATTTGCTTTGATAATGAGGAAGATTTAAATAATTATTTAAATATGTTAGAGGAAGCTAAAAAACGTGATCATAGAAAACTTGGAAAAGAGTTAGAAATATTTATGATTAGTGAATATGGCCCTGGTTTTCCATTCTTCTTACCTAATGGTATGATTATTCGTAATGAACTTGAAAATTTCTGGTATAAAGAACATGAAAAAGAAGGATATGTATTTGTTAAGACTCCAATTATGTTAAGTCAAGAATTATGGGAAGTAAGTGGACACTGGGCTAACTATAGAGAAAATATGTATACAAGTACAATTGATGATAAGTTATTTGCTATTAAACCAATGAACTGTCCAGGTGGTATGCTTGTATATAAAAATAGTATTCACTCATATAAAGATTTACCTATTAGATGTGGTGAATTAGGACTTGTTCATAGACATGAAGCAAGTGGTGCTTTAAGTGGCTTATTTAGAGTTAGAACATTTACTCAAGATGATGCTCATATTTTTATGAGAGATGATCAAATTGAAGAAGAAGTAGTTAGATTGATTCATTTTATTGAAAGATTCTATAAAGTATTTAGTCTAGATTTCACTATTGAATTATCTACTAGACCAGAAGAAAAGTATATTGGTGCTCTTGAAATATGGAATAAGAGTGAAGAAGCTCTTGCTAATGCTTGTAAGAAAGCTGGAAGAGACTTTAAAGTAAATCCTGGTGATGGTGCATTCTATGGACCTAAACTAGACTTCCATATTAAAGATTCTATTGGTAGAGAATGGCAATGTGGTACTATTCAACTTGATATGAACTTACCAGAAAGATTTGATTTAACTTATATTGATAAAGATGGTAATAAACAAAGACCTATTATGTTACATAGAGTTATATTTGGATCTATTGAAAGATTTATGGGTGTTTTAATTGAACACTATGCAGGTGCATTCCCATTATGGTTAAGTCCAACTCAAGTAAATATTATTCCAGTTAATAATGAATATCATTTAGAATATAGTAAAGAATTATTAAAACTATTTAAAGACAATGATATTAGAGTAAAACTTGATGATAGAGAAGAAAAATTATCTTATAAGATGAGAGAATCTCAAACTAAGAAAATACCTGTAACTTTAATTATTGGAGATAATGAAAAGAATAACAATTTAGTAAGTTATAGAATTCATGGAAGTAAAGATACATTAACTTGCACTAAAGAAGAACTTGTAAATAAAATTAAGGAAGCTATAGCAAATAAAAGCTATAATATATAATATTATGAATATATTAAATGATTTTGATGAATGTAAAACAGCAATTATAAATCCTGATTACAATTCTTCTAAAATAGAAAATTTTCCTAAAATTGGTGTTACTTGTTTCTCAAAAAAAATAATAGATAAATTTGTAGAGGTTAATAATCCTGAAATTATAGGTTATTTAAAGAATACTAATGGGCATGTTCCTATTTATAAATTTAATTATAAAGGTGTAGATGTTGCTATTTATATGTCTCCAGTAGGAGCGCCTGCTTGCACTAATTTTTATGAAGAAATATTAGCTAAGGGGTTAGAAAAATTAGTTATGTTTGGTACATGTGGCGTTTTAGATAAGGATATAAAGGATTTAGCTATTATAATTCCTACAAGTGCTATTAGAGATGAAGGAACTAGTTATCATTATGCTAAGAGTAGCGATGAAATAAGTGTTAATGAGAAGTATGTTAGTGAATTTGTAGAAACACTAAACGAACATCATTATAGTTATATTAAAGGAAAAACATGGACTACAGATGCGCCATATAGAGAAACTAAAGCTAAAATGGAAAAAAGAAAAGAGCAAGGTTGCGTATGTGTTGATATGGAGTGTAGTGCTATGAGTGCAGTTAGTAAATTTAGAAATAAAGATTTTTTCCAATTTTTCTATGCTGCGGATAACCTAGACAATGCTAAATGGGATTCAAGAAGTTTAGGCAATGAAATATTACTAGATGAAAAATCTAAAATAATACTACTTGCTTTAGAATTTGCTATAAAATTATAAAAATAAAAAGGAGGTGACTCCTTTTTTTAATTAAATTCTACTATAAATTTGGTATATTTATTTTCTTCACTATCAACTTTTATTTCTAAATTATTAGATTCAGCAATAGCTTTAGCAATTGATAATCCAAGTCCACTACTACCAGTATCTCTATTTCTTGATAAATCACTTCTATAAAACCTTTCAAATATTTTTTCTCTTTCAGAATCTTTAAAAGTGCATCCGGTGTTGTATACATCAAATATTATATGTTTTTTATCTTTCTTTAAGTTAATTTTTATTTTAGCATTATCTGAAGAATGCTTAATTGCGTTATCTACTAAAATATTAATTAATTTTTTTATATCTTCTTCATTCCCTCTATATTCAATATTTTGTTCAACATTAATTGATAATTTTTTGTTATTTTCAAAGGCAAGAGCTTCATAGGGAAGTACTTCATTTTGAACAAGTTTACTTAAATCAATCTTATCATTTATAATTTTTTCTTTTTCTTCTAATTTTGCTAACTGTAACATATCTAAAACTAAGGAATTCATTCTTAATGTTTGTGATTTAATGTTATTTAATAAATCGTTATTTCCAATTTCTGAACTAAGTGCATCTACATTAGCATTTATAACTGATAAAGGTGTTTTTAATTCATGACTTGAATCAGATATAAATCTTTTTTGTTTATCGAATGTTTCTTTTATTGGCTTTATTATCCAAAATGAAAGAAGAATTATTACAATAAGTAAGAATGCTAAGCCAATTATTGTAAATACAATTATAGTAAGTACTAATTTATTATATAAAGCATTTTCTATTTCTCTATCTATACCTACGATTACTAAATGATGCCCATCATCTACTCTCAAATACTCAATATTTTTATAACTTCCTTCATCTTTTTTTAAGTTAATTATCTTATTTGATATATCAATAATTTCATCTTGAGAGAAAGTACTTGTTTCATATCTCATATAGGTAATTGCATAATTGTTATCTAATTCTATTGCAAAACTTCTAGAGTTATTAATGTTATCAGATCTATCTTCAAACAAGCCTGGATTTCGATAGTTTTTCATAGATAATTGGAGTGTTCTATGTACATCTTCATTTTTATTTATGGTTATTTTAGTAATAACTGCTCCACTTATAGCTAAAACTAAAAAGCTAATTAGAATCATTATCACACATACAATTTTAATTTGAACTTTTTTAATCATTATCTTTTACCAATTTATATCCACTTCCTCTAGAGGATTTTACTTCAACCTTAGAGTTTAAAGCAGATAATTTCCTTCTTATAAATGATATATATACTTCAATTGTATTGTATTCTACATCACTATCATAACCCCAAACTTTAGTAATGAAATACTCTTTTGGTGTTAAAGCATTTGTGCTTTTAAGTAAAATTTCCATTATTTCAAATTCTTTTGTTCCTAATAGTATTTTTTCATTATCTTTTATTAACTCGTGTGAATCTATATTTAAAAGAATATCACCAAACTCTAAACAATTATTATCGATATTATCTTTTCTTCTTGTTATTGCTTTTAATCTAGCTAGTAATTCTTCACTGCTAAAAGGTTTAGTAAGGTAATCATCTGCTCCATTATCTAAACATCTTACTTTATCACTTACTTCAGTTTTAGCACTTAGCATAATAACTGGTGTTTTAATTTTATTGTTTCTTATCCTTCTAAGAATTTCTATGCCATCAATAACAGGTAACATGATGTCTAACACTATAGCATCATACATACCAGTCATTGCGTATTCAAGACCTTCTTCACCATCATTTGCAACATCAACATTATATTTATTATTTTTTAAAATGATTTCTAAAGCATCTGTAAGTTGCTTTTCATCATCCACTAGAAGTATTTTCATAACTAATCCACCTCACTATGAGCATTATAATATAAATTTCTTAAAAATATCTTAAAATATTTAATTTTATTTTTTAAGAAAAAATTATAAAAAAATTTCTTAAAAAAATATTATTTCAATCTTCATTTAAGGTTTCTTAAGTATAGTTTTGCTTAAAGAAAGGAGCGTGAGCATTAATTTAAATTAGTAGGCTAAATTTTCAAAAAAGAAAATAGCTTTGACTAATAACCCTTCCCTTTGAGGCTGTAGTGAAATACTACAGCTTTTTTATTGTGCGAATAGTTATGTTTTGATAAAATAAATAAGGTGAGGTGTTTTTATATGCTTTATATTATTGGAGTTATTGGAATTTTAGTTGTAATTATTTTATTCTCATGTATTTCTACTTACAATAAAATGATTAAATATAGAAATAGTGTTGAGGAAAGTCTTAAATTAATTGATATACATTTAAAATTAAGATTTGATTTAATTCCTAATTTAGTTGAATGTGTTAAGGGATATTGTAAACATGAAGAAAAAGTATTTGATACATTAATTGAATTAAGAAAAAAGGGAATTAGTGCAAGTAGTGAAGAAGAAAAATTAGAAATAGCTAACCAAACTCTTCCTAACATTAGACATATCCTTGCTATTAGTGAAAATTATCCTGAATTAAAAGCAGATGCTTTATTTAGAAGTTTAATGGATGAATTAGTAATTATTGAAGATAAAATTGCTGCATCTAGAAGATTTTATGATAGCAATGTTAATGAATATAATACTTTAATACAAACATTCCCTAATTCTATTCTTGCTAATATGTTTAAGTTTGAAAAAATGGAAATGTACAAAATTGATGCAGGTGAAAATTTAAATCCTAAAATTAATTTGGAGAAATAATGGAAATGGTTAGTAAAGAAGAATTTAGAGAGTATGCTAAAATAGTTACAAATGAGAATTCTAAAGAAATAAAGCATGATTTAAGAAAACCTATTATTAATAAAATTAAATATATAATATATGTTTTGTTTATTCTTCTTGTGATAAGAGTGTTCGTATTTTCTGGTATTGAAAGTAAAGCTTATTTATTCTTTTATATTGCTATAATAATTTTAGGAGTATTATTTTCGGTTTATGAGACTATTGAAAAAAAGAGAAAAAATAAAAAATATACTAAAAATTATAAAAATGAAATAGTTAAATATCTATTAGATGGATATAAATATTTATATAATAATAAACGTTATATTAGAAATACTGAATACGATTATAGTCCAATGTATAAGCGTTATGATAATTATACTGGTGAAGATTACTTGTGTATAAATATTGATAATAAAGATAATGAACCATCTAAATGTTTTTTATACGTTAGTGATATATACACAAATAGAGAAGTAAAAGATGATGATGGTAATGTTCATTACATAGATGTTTTTAATGGTACATTTGGTTATGTGGATTTTAATGATAATTTTAAAGAATCTTTATATCTTAATTGCCCTATAAAACAAAAAAAAGATAATTTGGTTAAACTAGAAAATCTAGAATTTAATGAAAAATTTAAAATTTATTGTAGGGATCAAGTTGAAGCTAGATATATATTGACACCTAATATAATGGAAAATATTTTGGCTTTAAATGAATTAATAAGTAATCAGTGTAAGTCTAAGAGCAAGTCTAATATATCCTTAGCTTTAGTAGAAAATAGAATGTATTTTGCTTTTAGCGGAGGTTTTAAATTATTCGATTTAAAAAGAGAAAGACTTGAAACTGGTGAAGTTTTTGATAATTTTTATGATGATATTAATATTATTTTAAAAATTATAGAAGAAATTAAAAATAACAATAAGATTTTTAAAATTTAGAAAGGTAGTGTTAAAAGATGGTAAGTAAAGATGAATTTAGAAATTATGTTAAAACGATAGCAGAAAATAATAAAACTGATATTAACAATGACTTTAAAAAAGGGAAAAAAACAGGTTCGTTTATTTCTATTATTTTTTTTCTTGTTGTAATTGTAGAGATGTTTGCTATTTTAAGTGGGCAGATGTATGCTGGAATTATTATTTTTATTGTTGCTTTTGTACTTATATTTATTTCTATATTAGCAAGATTAGTTTCGCCACAAAGAAACTCTAATCCTTACAAAAGTTCTGAGTATAAAAATGATGTAATTCAATATTTATTAAAAGATTATGACTATTCTTATGATAAAGATGGTGGCATAGACGTTAGTGAATACAAAAAAAGCCCTATGTATACTCAATTTACTAAGTATGAAACAGAAGATTATTTGAAAATTAATATTTCTAAGGACTCTACTCATAAATCTGATTGTTGGTTTAATATATGTGATCTCCATACTTATAATGAAGTTAGAGAAGAAGTAAGGAATTCACATAGAGGACACAATCATAATTATGGTGGAGGGGTTAGAATTAATGTCAATTTAAATTTAGGAAGGAATTTTAATGATGGCGGTTTGTTTAATAATGATCCGTTTGATAATGATTCATCTGATAGTTTATTTGATGATGATTTTAATAGATATGAAACAAGAATAGTTGATGTTTTTAATGGCAGTTTTGGATACATTCAGTTTAATGAAAGTTTTAAGTCTAATTTATACATAAATTGCTCATCTGACTCTTTTGAAGGTAAAGCAGAACATGTTAAACTAGAAAATATTAACTTTAATAAAAAGTTTTGGGTTTATAGTACCGATCAAGTTGAAGCTAGGTACATACTTACTCCAAGAATGATGGAGTTAGTTGATGAATTAAATGATAAAGTAAATGGAGGGGCAACTAAAATTAGAAGAGTTATTTCTATTGCGTTAGTTGGAAATAGAATGTATTTTACTTTTAGTGGTGGCTTTAAATTATTTGAACTTAATAGACATTATCGTAATACTAGTGAAATATTTGATGACTTTTATGATGATATGGAAATTATTTTAAACTTAGTAAAAGAAATACAAAATAATAATAAAATATTCAAAATATAATTAATTGACTTATTTTGTAGATATTGCTAAGATTAGTGAGTGTAAAGAAAAGGGGCATATTATGTTAGATTTAAAAGAGAAATATTTAAAGTTTTTTGAAAGTAAAGGCCATGTAGTTATTCCATCTGCTTCTGTTATACCTGAGAATGATCCTACTTGTCTTTTTAATACAGCGGGTATGCAGCCTTTAATTCCATATTTAAAAGGAGAAAAGCATCCATTAGGAACAAGACTTACAGATGTTCAAAAATGTGTTAGAACTAATGATTTGGATTCAGTTGGTGATAGTTATCACCATACATTTTTTGAAATGTTAGGTAACTGGTCATTAGGTGATTATTTTAAGAAAGAGTCTATTAGTTGGAGTTTTGAATTTTTAACTAAAGTTTTAAATATACCTGTTAGTAAATTAGCTGTTACTGTATTTAAAGGTAATGATATAGTAGACAAAGATGAAGAAAGTGCTTCTATTTGGAAGAGTTTAGGTATTAGTGAAGATAGAATTGCTTATTTAGAGGATAACTGGTGGCCTAATATGGAAATGCTTGGGCCATGTGGAACTGATACGGAAATTTTCTATTATAGAAGTGAGGGAGAAGTGCCAAAAGTATTTGATCCAAATGATGAAAAATGGGTAGAAATTTGGAATAATGTTTTTATGCAATATAATCATGAAGAAGGAGATAAATTTGTCCCTTTGAAACATAAAAATGTTGATACTGGTATGGGAGTAGAAAGAACTACTGCAATACTTGAAAATGTTGATGATAACTATTTAACTTCTATATTTAAAGATGTTATTGAAAAGATTGAAGAATTGTCTCATTTGTCATATAAAGATGATAAAAATAAAGCTAGTATGAGAATAATTGCAGATCACTTAAGAAGTGCTGTTATTATATGTGGTGATGATGCTGGAATTAGACCTTCTAATACTGATCAGGGATATATTGTTAGAAGATTAATTAGAAGAGCTATTAGACATGCTAGAAAATTAAATATTGATATTAATAGTGATTTTGTTACTGTAATTGCTAAGATGTATATTGATAAATATAAAAATACATATAAAGAATTAGAGAGAAATGAAAAATTAATATTAGAAGAATTAAATACTGAAAAGAATAAGTTTGCTAGAACTCTTGAAACTGGATTAAAGGAATTTGACAAAATAGTTTCTAGATTAAATGGTAATGAAATAGACGCTACTAATGCATTTAAATTATATGATACATATGGTTTCCCTATTGAGTTAACTATTGAACTTGCTAATGAGCAAGGAATAAAAGTAGATGAAGAAGGATTTAGAACTAAATTTAGAGAGCACCAAGAAAAATCTAGAGCAGGTGCATCAGGCAAATTTAAAGGTGGTTTAGCATCAACTGGAGATACTGAAACTAAGTATCACACTGCTACTCACTTATTAAATGCAGCTTTAAAAGTTGTATTAGGTGATCATGTACATCAAAAAGGAAGTAATATTACTGCTGAGAGAATGCGTTTTGATTTTTCTCATGATTCTAAGATGACTCCTGAACAAATTAAAGAAGCAGAAGATTTAGTAAATAAATATATTAGTGAGGGCATTAATGTAGAAAGACTTGAAATGAGTAAAGAAGATGCTTTGAAAACAGGTGCTGAAGCTATGTTTATAGAAAAATATGGTGATGTTGTTACTGTTTATAAGATTGGCGATGTTTCTATTGAATTATGTGGTGGTCCTCATGTTAGTAATACTAAAGAATTAGGACACTTCAAAATTATTAAAGAAGAAGCAAGCAGTGCAGGTGTTAGAAGAATAAAGGCTATTTTAGAATAGTCTTTTTTTATAAAAAAATAAAAAAGTGTTCTAAAACTTATTTTCCTTTAATATACATTAAGTAGAAATGTAAGAGGAGGAAAAAGTTATATGAAAAATCGTCGTTTAATCTCGTTTTTATCTTTATTTAGTTTGGTGTTAGTTTTATCTATTTATTATGTGCTTGTACCTGTTAGCAATACTACTTTAAATGATAATGGTATAAATGCAAATGGAGATTCTTTAGTAAGTGTCACAGATGGAGAAGATGCATATTTTGAAAATCTAGAATTAGCAAAAGTAAGTAAATTTAATGATGATATAGAAGAACTTAATCACATTGTTGCTTCTAGTAGTTCTACAATGAATCAAAAAATAGAAGCACTTGAAATGATTGCACATAGAAATAAAATGAGTAAAGATGAAGCAGCATTAAAGCAAGCTATTAAAGAAGCAGGATATAGTAATGCATATGTAGAATATGAAGATAATACAGTTAATATTCTTGTTTCTAAAAAAGAAGCAACTAAAGGTGATGCTGTTACAATTATTAAGCTAGCATATGAAAAATTAGGTAATTCATATATTCCAAGTGTATCATTTAAAGCATAAATAATTGAAAAAAGGGATAAATAGTTTTATAATGATAATATGAAATGAGGGGGACTTTTATGAGCCAAGCAGTTTATCATTATATTAAAAACTATTCTAATTTTGGAAAAATTGGAATTTCTTATACAGCAATTAGCGATATGATTAAAGAAACTTTAAAGGATACTGAAAATATTTCTATCACTAAGCTTAATTGCGAAACTAAGGAAAATACATTTATTGCTAATTTATCTATTAAGGTAAATTATGGCACAAATGTAAATGAAGTAACTAATGTTATTCAAGAAAAAGTAGAGAGTGCATTAGCTAATATGTGTGAAATTGGAAACCCTAAAATTAACGTTAAAATTGATGGTATTATAGTGAAATAAACTCTTTTAAGAGTTTTTTTCTTATTTAAAGGAGAGTATTTATGATAGAGAGAGTAAAGAAACTTAGAAAATTTATGAAAAAAGAAGAAGTAGAAGCAATGCTAGTTAGTAACTTTAGTAATATCTTTTATTACTCTAATTTTACTAGTGAAGACGCTTTACTATTAATTACTAATAATAGTTGCTATTTGTTTACTGATAGTAGATATACTGTTCAAGCTGGTAATGAATGTAGTGATTTTAATGTTATAACTATTACTAGAAGTTATAGTGAAAGTATTAAAGAAATTTTAGTTAAAGAAGGAATTCACTCTATTGGATTTGAAGAGAATCTAGAATATAATCGCTATAAAAGATTTGATGATGTTTTTGAATGTGAGCTTAAGCCTTTAAATATTGAAAGTATTAAAGTTATTAAAGATGAAGATGAAATAGAAAAGATTAGAAAAGCATGTAGAATTGCCGATAAATGTTATAAGCATATTTTAAGTTTTATAAAAGTAGGAATGAAAGAAATTGAAGTAAGAAATGAAATGCTTAGATATATGTTAGAGCAAGGCGCTAGTAAAGAATCATTTGATATAATTGTAGCTAGTGGTAAAAGAGGAGCAATGCCCCATGGTATAGCTAGTAATAAAAAAATTAAAAATGGTGATTTTGTTACTTTAGATTTTGGATGTGTTAGTGATTTTTATTGTAGCGATATTACTAGAAGTTTTGTTATGGGTGAGCCAAGCATGGATATGTTAGAAATATATGAAATAGTAAAAGAGGCTCAACAAAAAGGATTAGATGTTGTAAAACCTGGGATAAAAGCAAAAGATGTTGACTTTGCGTGTCGTAATTATATAGAAAAGATGGGATATGGAGACTACTTTACTCATAGTACTGGTCATGGACTTGGAATTTTAGTTCATGATAGTTTGGCAATAAGTCCTAGAAGTGAAACTGTATTAAAGGAAGGTATGGTATTTACTGTAGAGCCAGGAATTTATATTGAAGGACTTGGTGGAATCAGAATTGAAGATGATGTAGTAGTTACGGAATCTGGATGTGAAGTTTTAACTAAATCTACTAAAAAATTAATTAAAATTAAAGATAATAAGTAAAAGCTATTAAATATAGCTTTTTTTATTATTTATATTAGATACAATAAGTTTTTACTAAAATATTTTAGAAGAAAGAATAAAAATACTTTAATCTAGCAAAATAACATTTTAAAATTATAAAATCTATGTTAAAATTAGTAGGAAATGGGGTATTAGTGGTGGCTTATTCACGTAATAAATTACAAGAACTTACTATGTTTTGTATATATCAATATTTATTTTATTATAATAGTGAAGATAAACCTTCAATTAGTGAAATAATTGAAAGTGTTTTTGATTGTGAAGTTAAGGATTGTGATCCTTTTGTTAAAAAATTATTTAAAGATTCTATTAAGTATGCTGATAGTAGTATTAAAGATATTTCAATGTACTTAAATGAATGGTCTTTTGATCGCTTGAATTTACTTGAACAAGCTATTTTACTTAGTGCTTATACTCAATTTAAATATATGGAGCAACCTAAACAAGTTGTTATTAATGTAGCAGTTGAACTAGCTAAGAAGTATTGTGATGATTCTTCATATAAATTTATTAATGGAGTTTTGGATAACTGCTTATGTTAAACTCTAATATTTCAATTATTAGTGTTAGTCAATTAAATACATATTTAAAAGGTATTATCGATGAAAATGAAGTGTTTAGTAACCTTTTAGTAAAGGGTGAAATATCAAATCTTAAATATCATCCTAGTGGGCATATTTATTTTTCATTAAAAGATAACGAGAGTGTTATTAAATGTGTTATGTTTAATTCTTACACTAATAATTTAAATTTTAAATTAAATGAAGGAGATAAGATTATTGTAAGTGGTACACTTAGTGTTTACTTACAAGGAGGAACTTATCAAATATATGTTAAAAACATTGAAAAAGATGGTATTGGGAATTTATATTTAGAATATGAAAAATTAAAAAAGAAACTAGAAAATGAAGGAATATTTTCTATGTATCATAAAAAAGAATTACCTAAATATCCTTTTAAAATAGGTGTTGCTACTTCTAGTAGTGGAGCAGCTTTAAGAGATATAGTTTCTATTATTAAAAGAAGATGGCCTTTAGCTAGTATTGTTGTTTTCCCATGTATTGTTCAAGGAAATGATGCTGATAAAAGTATAATTGAAGCTTTAGAAAACTCTAAAAAAACTAATATTGAAGTTATGATAGTTGGAAGAGGTGGAGGATCTATTGAGGACTTATGGTGCTTCAATAGTGAAAAGTTAGCTTATTATATATATGATTATCCTATTCCTATTATTAGTGCAGTAGGTCATGAAACTGATTTTACAATATGTGATTTTGTGTGTGATAAAAGAGCACCTACTCCTAGTGCAGCAGCAGAGTTAGCTACACCAAATATTGAAAATGTCATTAGTGATTTAGATAAATGTAAATTAGATCTTAATAAATTTATTACTAATATTATAAATAACAATAAAATGCTTATTAGTAATCTTAGTATGTCATTTAATAAAGAAAGTTTATTTAATTTGATAAGTAATAAGAAAGATAATATTAAAAATCAATTACTTATTATGAATAATTATGCATCTAATTTATATAAAGATAACTTATTAATTATTAATAAAGAAGTTAATGATTTAAAAAATGCTTTTAATGCTAATTTAGATAAAAATAAACATGAGTTAATGAATACTATTAGTGTATTAGATAATATATCACCTCTTAAAGTATTACTTAGGGGTTATAGTGTAGTTAAAAATAGTGAAAAGACTATTAATAGTGTGAAAGATATTAATGTTAATGATGTTGTTCAAGTTAGAGTTAGTGATGGTAAATTTTACGCTAGTGTTACTAAAAAGGAGGAAAAATAAGATGGAAGAAAAAAGTTTTGAAGAAAATTTAGAGAGATTAAAAGAATTAGTAAGAGAATTGCAAAGCGGTGAATTATCACTTGATGATTCTATTAAGGTTTTTGAAGAGGGAATAAAGCTTAGTAAAATATTAGAAGATAAATTAAAAAATATTGAGGCTCAAGCAGTAAAATTATTTGAAAATAATGAATTAAAAGATTTTGAATAAGTAAGGGGATAACAATGCTAGAAGATATTAAAT
>CAKORZ010000012.1 GCA_934101685.1 uncultured Bacilli bacterium | reverse complement strand
CCATTTTTTATTTGATTATTATTACTGTTTATTTCGATAGAGTAATTATTATTTTCTTCATAAAATATTAAAAAGTCCACTTTCTTTTTGTAATAGGTGATTACAAGATCAGAATCTGTTACTTCATATAATTCATTATTTAATACTTTTTTACCATTGATTGCAACATCTACTTTATAGTGATCAATTGTATCATATGTAATTAAAAGAATATCGCCAGCATACACTTTATCGTTTTGTGATAACTCTTTAGAATCTCTATAAACTTTAACACTATTAGGGATTAGGATACTGTAACTTATTTTATTAAACTCTGCATAAATTACAATATCATCATCAGGCATAGTAAAATTAGAGAATGATAAAGATATTTCATTTTTAGTGTTGTCGGTGGAGGTTACATAATAAAGTTTTGATAAGTAATATCCTTTTTTAGAAATTACATCTTCTATAATTATTAAATCACCACAATCAGCTACATATTTATTTAGAATGATATTACTATTTGCTTTAATTACATAACTAGTTTTTTCTAATATAATATTTAAAATTATATTTTGATTTGGCATAAAAAAAGATAAGTTTTCAATATCTATGCTTACCTTTTCTAACGACTCATTTAAATAATATATTTCTTTTATTTTATATCCTTTTTCTAAGGATAATAAAAGAGATAATTTATCGTTAAAATTAGATTTATAGATATCATTGTTTTTTAAATTTTTTGTTTCATTTATAGTTACAAAAGTATTAGTGTTATTAATAAGCAAACGCACGAAAAAACTTTCATTATAAATGTTATATGATGCATTTGAAGTTACTGTTAATGCATTAGTGCTCTTTGTTAAGTTTTCCTTAGGTATTCTAATAACTATTTTTTCTGAAGTGCTTAAAGAGGAAGTTCCACTAATTAATATGTAAGCAGAATAATCGTTTATACGAGTAACTTTTTGAGTTAAACAGTCAGGCAAATTTGTGATCCAATCATTTGTTAGTGTTTCTTTAAAAGTATCATTTTCTAAAGTTATGATTATTTTTTCATTTATTTTATCTTTATAAGTAATAGCACTTATTGTGTTAGATGAGGATGAAGCACCTATATATTCAAATCTTATTTCTCCATTATGTGAATAAATAGTGGTGTTTTTTGAACTACCTAATGTTAATTGGGTATTAGTGTTTTCTGCATCATAAAAGATTATATTTTCATATTTTGAATCTTTAAAATAATCTTTAATAAAAATAGTTCCTCCAGTTAAATTAAAAATACTACTAGCATTCAAAGAGTAATTATTTTTTGAAGATAAACTAATATTAGAATCGCCAAATATTTCTAATAATTCAATTGATTTTAAACACTCTTCATTTACATTTATAGAAACAGTACTATTTAATATTTTTATTTTTGAATTGGAATCAATTCCAATTGAATTATTGCTATTAGAAATGATTTGTAAAGTACTTTCTTTTATTAAAGTATTAGTTTCTACTTTTATACTTGTAGTAGAGTTTAGTATTTCTAAATTACTATTATAGGAGTTAAAAGAAGTAGAAGATATACCAGTACCAAAGTTATTCATATTTATAGATATTTTATTTTTGGTTAATATATTTAATTCACTACTTTCAATAGCGATAGAATTAGTTAGTGAAGTTTGTGAATTTATATTTAATCCACTATTATCTTGAATCATAATATTGTTAGCTTTTATATTTGTTACAGAAGCAGAAGAAACCATTTTAATATTAATGTTAATTTCTTCTTTTATAATAAGGTTCCCTTCAATATCAAGAGCTTTTATTCCTTCGTTATTTTGATTAGATATTTCTATATTTAATGAACCATCACCTTTTATTTCTAGATTACCTAATGCTTTAATTAAGGAGATATTATAAATGCTTATATCTATATATAAAGTGTTAGTTCCTTTTAGAATTAAGGTTGAATCATAGTTATTAAACTGAAGTGAAGTTCCTTTATAATTGCTTAGGGATAAAGTGCTAGTTGCACTAGTGTATTTATAGTTATCACCATTTAAATCTTCTTTATCCAAAACAAGTTTATAATGTGTTGTATCAGCATGTGCAGTATCAGAAAATTTAGGTAAGATAAAACAAATTGTTACTAATAATAATGCAAAAATAAAACTAATAGCAGTTAATTTACTGTTATGTTTTGATGATTTTGATTTCATACTTCTCCTCCTTTACTTTAAATGAAAAAATATTATCAACTATTTCATCTAAAAGTAAATAGGGGTTTGAAAGAGTGTATAACAACAAAAAAATTACTTGTTATATGTATGTTTTTAACAAAATAAATAATCCTATTTTTCATTGTTTACTCCTCTTTCTGCATGATAAAAATACTTATTAGCTATTTGCATTGCTAATAAGAAAAAATTATATTAATTATGACTACGATAATATAAGTAATGATCATAAAAATCGCAAATAAAAACATATTTACATCTAAAAATACAATTATTTATTTTCATTATTATGTCAATTTATATTATATTTAAAAAAAGAAATATGTAGTGCAAAGTATATAATTTTTTACTCACGTTTTAAGGACGCGAGATTAATATAATATACACATTTTTTGTATAAATCAACTTATTTGCACAAGAAAATTAAATATTTTTTTTGTAAATATTTTTAGATAAAAAATTATTATTTTATAAAAGAAAATTTTTTTATATTTTATATAAACTAATTAATTTTTAGATTCTAAATAATAGTTTTTTATATCAACTGGCATTTCATTTAAAGAAATATTTTTTACTTTATTTTCACTATTTAGCTCTACTGCTTTAGTGTAATACCAAGTTTTATATTTTAATAACTTTAATACTTTTTGTAGTTCTATTATTTCACTTTCTACTTTTTCTCTTTGAGTTACAATCATATCTAAACGATTTTGTAATGTTGAATCGCCCTTACTTGCATAATCTAAAAATTGTTTTATTTCTTTTATTTGCATTCCAGACTTTTTTAAACATTCTATATAGAAAATGGTGTTTATATCATTATCAGTGAACTTTCTTATTCCATTTTCTCTTTTTATGTTTTTAAGTAATCCTTCTTTATCGTAATATCGTATTGTTGATATGCTCAAATTAAATTTTTCTGATATGTCTTTTATTGTATACATGGTTACATCTCCTTAAAAAAATTATTAAAATACTTGACCTAAAGTTAGGTTTAGGTGATATAAAAAAGATAGCATATAAATAATTAAAAATCAATTAAAGAGAAAAATAAGATGTATGCTTGAAAGGAAGACAAATATGAGTAAAACATTAGTAGTTTTTTATAGTTATTCTGGCAATACAAAACTTGTTGCAGAAAAAATTAGCGATAAGCTTAACTGTGACTTATTAGAAATTAAACCTGAAATTCCTTTTTCTAGTGATTATCAAATAGTAGTCGATGAATGGCAAAATAATTCTATAAAGAGAGATGTAAAAATTAAGAATATTAATGTTAATTTAGATTTATATGATAAGATAGTTATAGGAACACCTATTTGGTGGTATACCATTTCACCTGTGATCACTTCTTTTATGAAAAAGTATGACTTAAAGAATAAAACTATTTATCCTTTTTATACGAGTGCAGGATGGTTTGGCAGAGCAGATACTGATTTTAGAAAGTTGTGCGAAAGTGATGAAATTAATGAATGTTTAAAAGTTACTTTTGATTCAGATTATTCAAAACATTTGATTATATCAAATGAAAGTGAAATAAATTTATGGATAAATAAAATAGAAAAGGAGTAATAGCGATGTATGATATATTAAATAAAATAAATGGACCAGATGATGTTAAAAAGTTAGATGAAAAAGAATTAAATTTATTAGCAAGTGATATTAGAGAAGCTTTATTTAATAGGCTTACTAAAGTAGGTGGACACTTTGGACCTAACTTTGGAATAGTAGAAACAATAATAGCAATGCATTATGTTTTTGATTCTCCAAAAGATAAATTCGTTTTTGATGTTTCTCATCAAAGTTATACTCATAAAATGCTTACTGGTAGAAAAGAAGGGTATATAAATGATGAACATTTTAAAGATGATTCTGGATATACTAATCCTAGTGAAAGTGAACATGATCTTTTCAATATTGGACATACTTCAACTTCAATATCTTTAGCAAGTGGACTTGTTAAGGCTAGAGATTTAAAGAATGGTAAAGAAAATGTTATAGCACTTATTGGCGATGGATCTTTATCTGGAGGAGAAGCACTAGAAGGTTTGAATGTAGCAGGAAGTGAACTAAATTCTAATTTTATTATTATAGTTAATGACAATGAGCAATCTATTTCAGAAACTCATGGAGGGTTATATAAAAATCTTAAAGAGTTACGTGAATCAAATGGGAAATGTGAGAACAATTTGTTTAAAGCAATTGGCTTAGATTATATTTATGAAGATAATGGTAATGATATTCAGTCAATGATTAAAGTTTTAAAAAAAGTTAAAGATATAGATCATCCAATTGTAGTGCATGTTCATACATTAAAAGGGAAAGGTTATGCTTTAGCAGAAACTAATAAAGAAGCATGGCACTGGACTATGCCTTTTGATAGAGAAACTGGAGAAAAAACAATTAGTTTTGGAGATAAAGAAACATATACTGGATTAGCTAGAAAATATATTTTAGAAAAAGCTAAAAAAGATAAGGAGTTTGTTGTTATTACTCCAAATATGCCTGGAAGTATGGGGCTAACTATAGATGATAGGAAAAGTCTTGGCAAGCAATTTATTGATGTAGGTATAGCAGAGGAGCAAGCTGTAGCGATGGCTTCTGGAGCTAGTAAAGGTGGTCTTAAACCATTAGTTATTACTAATACAACATTTATGCAAAGATGTTATGATCAAATATCACAAGATGTTTGTATAAATAATAACCCTGTCACTATATTGCTTAACTATACATCTTTTGCGGGTTTAACCGATGTTACACATTTAGGAATATTTGGTATTTCAGCATTTTCTAATATTCCTAATTTAGTTATGCTAGCACCTACATGCAAAGAAGAATTTTTAAGTATGCTTGATTGGAGCGTTGATCAAAAAGAGCATCCAGCTATTATTCTTATTCCTGGCAATGAAGTTAGTAGTAGAAAAGTTGATACAAAATATGATGATATTAATAAATATAGTGTTAATCAAAAAGGAGAAAAAGTAGCTATTATGGCACTTGGAGATTTCTTTGAAAAGGGAAAAGATTTAGCAAACTATATTGAAAATAAATTGAAGTTTAAACCAACTCTTATAAACCCTAGATTTGCAAATGGAATTGATGAAAAACTTTTGAAAAAATTAGAAAAAGATCATGAACTAGTTATAACTTTAGAAGATGGAATATTAGATGGTGGCTTTGGACAGAAAATAGCTTCATATTATTCAACATCAAATATGAGAGTTCTTACATATGGACTCGAAAGAAAATTCTATGATAGATATAATCCACAAGAATTATTAAAAAATCTTAAGATAACAAACAAAGATATTTTATTTGATATTAAAAGGATAATTGTTGATAAAAATAAATAAAGTTGATTTATAATAGTTTTATAGGTATAATTTAATTATAGGAGATGTGTTTAATGGGAATTTTTGAGAAAATATTTAGAAAAAAATCTCGCGAGTATAATACGGGATATTCAGAATTAGATGGTATGGAAGTAGTGCGTGGAAAATTTGCTGACTTTTATGAACCTAATTTTGTGCGAGACACACGCGAATTATTTTTAATGACTGATGCTATTGTTGAAAAAATTGCTGAATCAGATGGGGAGAATGTAGTAGATGATAATTTTACGATGATAGATGCTCCTGAAGATGCACCTTTTCATAAAGTGGCGTCATTTGAGAAACTTGAAGGTGTTGACTTGTGTCATTTTTCACCTAAGTATATTCCGCTTGATCATCACAACTATCATAATTTTTTGTGTATGATTAAATATACAAATAAAGGAATGGAAATTAATATTTACAAAATGTGGCAAATTTCTAGGGGAATATTTGATCCATGTCAACCAAGAGATCGATATCCTGATTATTATGAAGACTACATGCAAATAGAGACGAATAAAGTTTTTGTTACTCCAGAAGGTAAAGTGTCTAGGATAGAAGTCGCTATCAATCAAGAAAATATATATATTGGAAAAGAAGATGACCGTAGAAAATATATACCAAAAGAAGGTATACTTGGGAAAATTGAAACAATTGAAAACTCTATAGATAGTGCTAGGAGAAAGAAAACTATAAAAAGATAATAAGGATAGTGTTACTGTTAGTATAAAATTAAATAATATAGATATAGGCTTTATTGAGTTTGAATCAATAGAGCCTTTTTTATAACAAAAAATTTAAAATTGAAGTTCTTACTTTTAATATAAATATAAATTCCTATACTTTGCTTTCTTTATGGCTTAATCTTTGCTTTTTAGTGGCAAAACACCAGTAAAATAAAAAAAGTTCCATGTGAAACTCCAATTGATTGACACCTAATTATTTAGAGTATATAATCAAAAATGTGGAGGTGAGCATGGATGTATGATGTTATAGTTGTTGGAGGTGGACACGCTGGTGTTGAAGCAACTCTAGCATGTGCTAGAACAGGATTAAAAACACTTTTAGTTACACTAAATATCAATAATATAGCAAGTATGCCATGCAACCCATCAATTGGTGGCCCTGCGAAGGGCGTTGTTGTTAGAGAAATTGATGCTTTAGGTGGTCAAATGGGAATAACAGCAGATAAAACATATTTACAAATGAAAATGCTTAATACTGCTAAAGGACCAGGTGTATGGTGCTTACGTGCTCAAAGTGATAAGTTAGACTATAAAAACTATATGATTAACGTGTTGAAAAATGAACAAAATGTGGAACTATTAGAAGGATGCGTTGATAATCTTATTGTTGAAAATGGTATATGTAAAGGTGTAGTTATTAATGGCACTAGGTATGAATCTAAAGCTACTATTTTAACAACAGGAACATACCTAGAAGCAAAAATACTAGTAGGACATAGAAGTGAAAGACATGGGCCAGATCAAGAAAAAGGCGCATATGGATTATCACCTCATTTAAAAGAGTTAGGACTTAATTTGTTAAGATTAAAAACTGGTACACCTCCTAGAATATATCGTGATAGTGTTGATTTTAGTAAAATGGAAGTTCAACCAGGAACAGATGGGAAATTAGCATTTTCTTATACTACTAAAGATTTTAAACCTATTGAAGAGCAAGAATTATGTTACTTAATACATACAACAGATGAAACAAAGAAAATAATAGAAGTGAATTTAAGTAAGTCAGCAATGTATGGTGGTATGGTTGAGGGAATTGGGCCTAGATATTGTCCATCAATAGAAGATAAGGTTGTTAGATTTAACGAAAAAGAGAGACATCAATTATTTATTGAACCAGAGTCTTTATCATTAGATACAATCTACTTACAAGGTTTTTCAACTTCAATGCCTGAAGATGTACAACTTGAAATGATTCACTCTTTACCAGGGCTTGAAAATGCTAGAGTAAAGAAATATGCATACGCTATTGAGTATGATGCTGTAAGTTCATTACAATTATGGCCAACACTAGAAAATAAAATTATAAGTAATTTGTATACAGCTGGTCAAATTAATGGAACTTCTGGATATGAAGAGGCAGCAGCTCAAGGATTAATGGCAGGTCTTAATGCTTCTTTAAAAATAAGAGGTAAGGAACCACTTGTTTTAGGAAGAGATGAGGCTTATATAGGAGTTATGATTGATGATTTAGTGACTAAAGGTACTAAAGAGCCTTATAGATTATTAACTTCTAGGGCAGAATATAGACTACTTTTAAGACATGATAATGCTGATTTGAGATTAACTGACTATGGATATAAAGCAGGACTTATTAAAGAAGATAGATATAATGAATTTCTTAATAAGAAGAAGCAAATTGATGAGTGTAAAGAATTGCTTTTAAATATAAAAATTAAAAGAGATGATCCTATTTCTAAAAAACTTAAAGAAGAAAAAGGAATTCATATAGAAACAAGTATATCTGCAAGTGAATTGCTTAAAAGACAAAATGTTAATATTCATTATATAAAGGATTATTTTGAGAGTTTAAGTTACAGTGATGAAATACTTGATGAAGTTGAAATTCAAATTAAGTATGAAGGATATATTGCTAAAGAACTTAAAGAAGCTCAATCATTTAAAAAAATGGAAAATATATCCTTAGATAAAAATATAAATTACAATTTGATAGAAAATTTAGCATTAGAAGCAAGGCAAAAATTAAATCAAATAAAGCCATTAAATATAGGACAGGCTTCAAGAATATCTGGAGTTAATCCTAGTGATATATCAATACTATTATTATATTTAAAAATGAAAGGGAGTAACTAAAATGAACGAAGAACAATTTAAAAGATTATTAGAAGAAAACAATATTTTATTAACAGAGGAACAAGAGCATCAGTTTCGTAGATATTTTGAATTGTTGCAAATATGGAATGAAAAGTTAAATCTTACAACAATTATTCAAAAAGAAGATGTTTATGAAAAACATTTTTATGATTGTTTAACATTATCTTTTGTTAATGATATGGAAAATAAAACTTTATGTGATGTAGGTGCTGGAGCAGGTTTTCCATCTATTCCATTAAAAATTGCTTTTCCAAGTTTAAAAGTTACTTGCTTAGATTCAATGAATAAGAGAATGGAGTTTGTTAAGTTAGTTATAAATGAACTTGGATTAAAAGATATTGATGTAGTTGTTGATAGAGCAGAAGACTATGGTAGAAAAAATAGAGAAAAATTTGATTATGTAACTGCTAGAGCTGTATCTAGACTCAATGTATTGATGGAACTTTCTTCTCCGCTTGTTAAAGTTGGTGGAAAATTCATTGCTATGAAAGGACCTTTAGCTAAAGAAGAAGCTAGTGAATGTGATGCAGCATGTAAAGAATTGAAATTAGATTTAATAGAAAGACAAAAAATTATTCTTCCAATGAGTTATGGTAAGAGATATAACCTAATTTATAAGAAGTTGGATTATACTCCTGAAAAGTATCCTCGTGAATATAATAAAATGAAGAAAAAGCCATTATAAGAAAAGGAGATGATAATATGGCAGAAGTTATAGCTATAGTAAATCAAAAAGGAGGAGTAGGCAAAACAACAATTGCAATAAACTTAGCTTCCTCACTTGCTTATGTAGGCAAGAAAACATTACTTATTGATGCAGACCCACAAGGAAGTGCAACATTAGGTCTTGGATTTGATAGGTACAATTTGGACAATACTTTATATGATGTATTAGTTGATAAGATTCATGCTAGTGCAGCAATAAGGACAATGCCTTTAAGGAATTTTTATTTCTTACCATCAAACCCATTACTAGCTGGAGCAGATGTGGAAATGGCTACTATATATAAGGAAAATAGTCGTTATTTTAGACTTAAAGATGAACTAGTAGAGATAAGAAAAAAATATGATTATATTATCATAGATTGTCCACCAGCAATTGGATTAAATGTTAATGTATTAAATGCTAGTGATAAAGTAATAGTGCCTTCTTTATGTGAGTATTTTTCTAAGGAAAGTTTACTTGAAGCATATGCGTCAGTTAGAAGAATTAAGAACTCATTTAATAAGAATTTAACAGTTAGTGGCATTGTGTTAAATTTATATGATTCTAAATATAAAATTAATAAAGAAATAGAAGATGAAATTAGAACTTTATTTAAAAATAGTAGAGTTTATACAACTACTATTCCAAGGAGTAATGTAGTTACTGAATCTCAAAAAGCAGGTAAAACAGTTATAGAATATGCACCTAACACAAAGGTTGCAGAAGCATATGTAAATTTAGCGAAGGAAGTGATTAATGATGGAAAATTACAATAAAATTAATGTATTTGATATCGGTGAAGAATTAAAGGAAGTTGAAAGATATACTAATTGTACTGAACATGCAGTTAGAGAAGATATAGATGTAAACTTAATTGATACTAACCCATATCAACCTAGAAAAATATTTGATGAAGTTAAACTTCAAGAATTAAGTGAATCTATTAAAACTTATGGTGTTATTTCACCATTAATTGTTAGAGAAACTAGAGATGGTAGATATCAAATTTTAGCTGGTGAACGTAGATTTAGAGCGAGTCAATTAGCTGGTATGACTAAAGTTCCTGCTTTAGTAGCAGAGTTTAGTGATCAACAAATGATGGAAATGTCTATTATTGAAAATGTTCAAAGAGAAGGACTAAATGTTATTGAAGAGGCCAGAGCGTATGAAAATTTAGCTAACACTGTTGGTTTAACTCATGAGCAAATTGGTCAAAAAGTTGGTAAATCTAGATCTTATATAGCTAATATTATGAGACTTCTTAACTTACCTGATGTTATACAAGAATATGTAATTAATGGAGTATTAACTATGGGACAAGTAAAGCCTCTAGTTAACTTAGAAGAAGATGTTGCCCTTAAAATAGCTAATGATACAATTGAATATGGATATACTTCAAGGCAAGTAGAAAACTTAGCTAATTTAGCACAAGGAAGAAAGCAAGTTAGGAAAAAGGAAAGAGTAACTAACCCATATTATGATTATGCATCTACTGTATTACATAAAAAATTAAAAACTAAAGTAAGAATTAAAGATGGAGAAATGAAAATTTATTTTAAAGATGAAGCTAGTTTAAAGAGAATAATGGAATTATTAGAAAATAATGAAAAATAATGATTATAAACATATGTCATTTAAAATAAATTATTTGAAAGAAACTGTTACTTTTAGTGGGAATCTTTTTAATAAAAGAAAGATGAGTTTAAAAGAGTTTGCTATAACTGTTCTTCAAATAGAGCCTGTATCAACAGAAGTTATAGCTATGTATATTGGTAAATTAGGATTTGATGTTTATAAAGACAAAGATAAATTTAGAATAATATTTACTAAGAAAATTAAAAATGGAGTTAAAGGAAATATAATTTTAAAAGAAACTATTAGGTAATCGATTGATTACCTTTTTTATTATAAAAAAAGAATGAAATTAATCATTCTTATCTTTAAATGCCAATCTTTTTAAGTTTCTTACTTCTTCAAATGTTAGCTTTCTATATTGACCCTCATATAATCCTTTTGAAGATATTCCTGCAAATTCATCTCTATGCAATTTAAGCACTGTTTTATTTATTGCTTCAAACATTTTCTTTACTTGATGGTTCCTTCCTTCATGTATTGTTATTTTTACAATTGTTTTATTTTTCTC
This sequence comes from uncultured Bacilli bacterium, assembly GCA_934101685.1. Taxonomy (GTDB): domain Bacteria; phylum Bacillota_I; class Bacilli_A; order RFN20; family DUOF01; genus CALVUJ01. Next base: position 15,455 of record CAKORZ010000012.1, on the reverse strand, counting down.
TTCGTTTCTTTTTGTAATAACTGCTTCACATGGGCTAGTTTTTCTTCCATCTACCATAACACCTTCTTCAAGTTTTAATCTTTCATCTTCACTAATAGTTCCTTGAATAGTTGCTATGTATACTTTATTTATTTCGCTAGATGGATGAAGCAAAGCATTAGCAAGTTCGCCATCATTTGTTAATAGTAATACCCCAGTTGTATCAAAGTCTAATCTTCCAATAGGATATATTCTTTTATTAACATCTATATCAGTCAAAACTGTTTTTCTTCCTTTTTCATCACTTACTGAAGAAATTGTATTTCTAGCTTTATTTAATACGTAATAAGCTTTGCTTTCGCTTTTTATTAACTTACCATCAACATATATTTTGTCTTTTTCATCAACAGTTGTACCTAAAGTAGTAACAACATTACCATTTACTTTTACTTTTCCTGCTTTTATTAATTCTTCAGCTTTTCTTCTAGAGCATATTCCTGCATTAGCTATAACTTTTTGTAATCTTTCCATAATTTATATCACCGTGAGTAATTATATAATAAAACTTTATAAATAAAAAGATAATTCCTTTGTTTGAAATTATCTTTTTGTAATTTAGTCAGTGTAGTTATCAAAATAGTTTTGAATAAGCACTATAGGAGTACCCTTATCTCCACTTCCACTTGTTAAATCAGATAAGCTACCAAGTAAATCAGTAAATCTTCTTGGAGTAGTGCCTAGTGAAGTGTTTTTTGCTACTAGATTTTTTTCTTTAGATTTAATTATTTCTCTCATTTTTAAATCTGCTTCTTCTTTATTTAAACCTTGCAAGTCGTTGTCTGCGATATATTTGAATTTTACCTCATTAGGAGTACCTTCAAGTCCTTTAGTAAATCCTGGACTTACTACTGGATCAGCAAGTTCCCAAATACCCCCAACTGGATCTTTAAATGCTCCATCACCATATACCATGCATTCAATAGTTTTACCTGTTTTTTCTTTAAATGATTTTTGCAAGTCTTCAGCAAACTTTTGGGCATTTCTAGGGAATAGTTTAATTGTTCCTTCTTTTGACATATTGCTTCCTAGTAGTCCATACTCTTCATGATATCCACTTCCATCTATACTTTTATTTAAGATTTCGTCTAATGAATATACTACTTTTGCTCCATTGTTTAATAGTAATGCTTTAGTTCTTTTTCTTGTATGAATATCAGCATTAATTACATATTTTGTATATTTTAAGATTGCAAGAGGATTGTTTGCTAAAATTATTTCACAATCACATTCACATAGTTCTTTATATAGCTTTAGATAATTCATTCCAGTAAATAAATGGCATGGTTCTCCAAACTCTTTTACAAATTCTTCTTCTGTTAGTACATCTGTGTAAGGGTTTACTTTGGAAGTTAATAGTTTTTCTTCACTTATAAGTGGGTTACCAACTTCATCAGTAGGGTATGATAATTGAATTATTAGCTTTTTTACGCCTTTACTTATTCCTTTTAATATCATAGAAAAACGGTTTCTACTTGTTATTGGAAAGATTAAACCAACTGTTTCGCTTCCAAATTTATTATTAACATCTTTTGCTATTTGATCTAGTGTAGCGAAGTTCCCTTGAGATTTAGCTACGACTGCTTCTGTGACAGCAACTATATCTTTGTCTTGTAAAGTTACATTATTTTCTTTACAAGCATTAAGTACACTTGTAGTTACAATCTCAACTAAATTATCTCCTTTTTTTATGATAGGAGCTTTTACTCCTCTAGAAATTGTTCCAAATGCTTTCATATATATTCCTCCAATACTTTAATATTATAATCTATTATATTTAAAACAAGAATGAATTAGAAATGTTTTTATATAAATAAAAAGGACTAAAATAGTCCTTATAGTTAATATAATTTTTATTCTGTTACAATTGCACTTACAGGACAAGAATCAGCAGCTTCTTGTACACTTTCGCATACTTCTTCAGGTAATTCAGTATCGTTACCTAAAATGTTTTCTGCTAGGCCATCATCTCCAAAAGCAAATACTTCACTTGCGATTGATGTGCATAGTCCGCATCCGATGCAAGCATCTTTTTTTACATGAGCTTTTTTCATTATTTTTCCTCCCAACTAAAATAATTATAAGATAATGAACTTTTATTTGCAATAAAACCGTTTTTAAAATATACTTATAAATGTGAAGCAGTTTATGGAAGGTGAATAAAATGGCAAAGTCTAGAGTAGAAAAAAATAAAAAGTTATATGAAACTTTGGATGAAGAAATGAAAAATAGTAAGGAAAATGCTTATGAAGAAAAATTAAAGGCTATTGATCCTGAACTAGAAAGTAAAAATGAAGAAAGTTTCTCTAATGAAACTAGTTTGAATTCTAAAAAGGTAGAGAATAAAAATACTAGTCAATTAAATGAAATTGCTAAGGAGATTAATGGTAATAAAAAGAAAAAAGATGAAATTGTTGTTGTAAAAAAAGAAGAAAAGAAAGAAGTAAAAAAAGAAGAGGAAGAAGAACCTTTTGTGGATCCAATTAGTTTTACTGATAAACTTTCTGTTGAAGAAATTTTAAGAGCTAAAATAGAACAACAACAAAAAATTAAAAATAGTAAAAAAGGTGTAAAAAGAGGCCCTAATGATGATAATTACACTCCTGAAATGATGCAAGAAAGAATACTTCAACATGAAGGTATTGATATTAGAAAAGAATTAAAAATGAAAAGAAAAAGTAATAAAGCATTAGTGTTGTCTGTTTTATTTGTTGCTTTAATTCTTGTTCTTGTTGTTGGTGCTTTACTTATTTTTAAAGTAATTAAATTATAATTTTATAAATGTGTAAGGAGGGTAAACATGAAAAAGATTAATATAGCTATAGATGGTCCTGCAGGTAGTGGGAAGGGAACGGTTGCTAAAATAGTAGCTAAAAAATTAGACTATAAATATATTGATACTGGAGTAATGTACCGCTTACTTACTTATTTAATTATTAAAGATAATATAAATGTAGATAATGATGAAAAAATTAAAGAACTCTTAATTAATAAATTTGATTATGAAGTTAAAGATGATAAAGTATATTTTAATAGTAAAGATGTAACTTTAGATTTGAGAAGTAAAGAAGTTAATGCTTTAATATCTTCAGTTGCGCGTAAACCTTATGTTAGAAAATTTATGGTTGAACTTCAACAAAATATTGCTAGTGAAAAAGGTGTAGTGATGGATGGTAGGGATATAACTAGTGTTGTTATGCCTGATGCCGAATTAAAAATATATTTAGATGCATCACTTGATGAAAGAGCTAGAAGAAGATATATAGATGAAGTTAATAAAGGTGGTAACATGACTTTTGAAGAAGTAAAGAAGTCTGTTGCTAATAGAGATTATAATGATTTAGAAGTGAATAAGACTTTAATTAAATGTGTTGATAGTGTAGTAATTGATTCTACTAATACAACAGTTGATGAAGTTGTTAATAAAGTTTTATCCCTTGTGAAGGAGAGGGTTAGTAATGATTGAAGCAGTAGTGGCATTTATAGGTAAACCTAATGTTGGTAAGTCAACTATTTTTAATCGTATAATTGGAGAGAAAAGATCTATTATTGAGGATACTCCAGGTGTTACTAGGGATAGATTGTATGCAAAGGCTATGTGGCTTGGTAAAGAGTTTAGAGTTATTGATACTGGTGGTATAGAATTAAAAGATGCACCTTTTCAAGAATCAATAAAAATGCAAGCAGAGATAGCTATGGAAGAAGCAGACATTATAGTTTATATTGGAGATGGAAGAGTAGGAGTAGATCATGATGATGAGTATATTTGCTCTCTTCTTAGGAAATGGAAAAAGCCAGTTATTTTAGCTGTTAATAAGATAGATGATGGACATTTACTTGATAGAATTTATGAGTTTTATTCTTTAGGACTAGGTGATCCTATTGCGGTAAGTGGTATACATGGAGTGGGTATTGGAGATTTACTAGATAAGATTGTTAATAATTTTCCAAGTAAAACATATGAAGAATATGATGAAAGTATTAAATTTTCTTTTATAGGTAGACCTAATGTTGGTAAATCAAGTTTAACTAATGCTATTTTGAATCAAGAAAGAGTTATTGTTAGTGATATTGAGGGAACTACTAGAGACGCTATTGATACACCTTTTACAAGAGATGATAAACAATATGTAGTAATAGATACTGCAGGATTAAAGAAAAAGGGAAAAATATTTGAATCTATTGATAAGTATGCAGCACTAAGAGCACTAAGTGCAATTGATAGAAGTGATGTATGCGCCTTAGTTATAGATGCTAATACAGGAATTAGAGAGCAAGATAAACATGTCGCAGGGTATGCACTAGAAGCAGGTAAAGCAGTTGTTATAGTTGTTAATAAGTGGGATTTAGTAAAAAAAGATAGTCATACAATGGCAGAGTTTGAAAAGAATATTCGTAAAGAATTCAAATTTTTAGATTTTGCTCCAATTGTATTTGTAAGTGCTTTGACAAAAGACAGAATAGAGAACTTGTTTAGAGTTATTAATGATAGTTATGAAGGGTATACAACTAGAATATCTACTAGTGTATTAAATGAGGTATTACTTGAAGCAGTTCTTAGAAATCCTCCAGTAGAATTTAATGGCGGTTTTCTTAAGATAAGTTATGCTAATCAAGTTAGTAATAAACCTCCTGTTATTATAATGTTTGTTAATAATCCAGAATATTTGCATTTCTCATATCAAAGATTTTTAGAGAATAAGTTAAGAGAAGCATTTGGGTTTGTAGGCACACCTTTAATTATTAAATGTAGAGCTAAGAGTTAATTCTTTTCTGTAGCTGGTGAAGAAATAGAAAAATAGCAATGAACATATTAAAAAATGGAAAAATATAATAAAAATTATATAAATAAAAACGAGATTACATCTCGCCTTTAAACTTATATAGTTTTTTTGTTATCTCTTTTTCATATATTACATCAGATAAATCTAAGTTTTTCTTTTCAGCAATATGTCTTGTTAGATACATTGCTTGTAATGTAAGATAATAATTATCTATTACTATGTCATTATAATTACTTTCTAATACTATTATAGAATCATACTTTTCTTTTAATATATCTAAAAGCAAATTATCTAATTCTTTCCTTTTAGAAATTAAATAAATTAAATTTCTTTTTTCTTTAAAAGGTAAAGTAGTTCTTCCATGGCAATAGTCATATTTTGAATGTCTTGTAATTTGTGAAAGACCAGCTTCTACAAAAGTGGAATCTAAGTATATTTCTGGAGTAAGAGTATCATTTCCACTTATTACATCAAATTCTAAATCAATATTTTTTATATTGAAATTAGTATTTTCTACTTTATCAAACATTTCTTTTATTAATGATAAATAATCTTTAGTATAATATGACATAAGAACGGTCATAGGCATTGTAGTAGCTGCAAGTGAAATAAAACTTAATTCTTTTGGGAGAGTGCTATAACATTTAATCTTTTTATAAGATTCATTTTCTTTATCTCCATAAGTTAGTAAATACTTTTTTATTTTTAAATTAGTTAAGATATTTACACCATGATTATCACCACTGTAACTACACATAAAAATATTTTTATAATTAGATAAGTTTTCATAAAGTGTATCACGAGGTTCTAATACTTTAGTAGGACAATTATTTTTTGCGTTTAAAAGAGTACTAGCAAAAGAGGCTACTACTTTACTACCTCCACTTCCAACACATATAGTTGGTCCTTTTACTTTTTTTAATAGTTTAGATGTAGTAAAAGTATTTAAGGTTCTTTCTTTTAGTAAGTTAAAGTTATAATTCATTGAATCGTTAGGCATATTTATTCCTCCTTTATGTTAATAAGTATATTAAATAAAGGGGAAATATATGGTCACATTAAAATTTTTCTTGTAATAATTCGATATCTTTAATATTTTTAAATTGGAAGTGACGCATGCTGTTTCTATATTCACAATATGATGGAACATACCAATTATGATTATAAACATATAAATCCATTGGATGAATTATTCTTTTCCTAATTACATTATCACTTGATAAATAAGTTATTAAAACTTTTTTTCTTTCTTTTAATGATTTATTAATAATGTTATATATCTTTTTATCTAATTCAGACATGTTTAATTTATCTTCTTTACTTTCTTGTTTAGGAATGTATACTGTTTGATTAAGGATATATCCTCCATATGGGCCTCTTATCACATCAATAAAAATACCAGCTTTTTCTAAATCTTCTTTATATACTCTTATCATTCTAGGAGTAACTTCTAAAGTATTAGAAAGATCGGCGATGGAGTGCTTTCTTCCATCACTTAATATTTGTAACATAATTAATGTGTTAGATAATTTGCTCATAGGTAATCTCTCTTTCTTTAGTGATATTATAGCATTAAACGGGAAATCAATATTTATTTTTTGCTCAAATATAGTTTTTAGTTGACTTTATGTTATAATTTTATTAAATAGTGAGGTATTCATATGGAACAATTGAAATGGCAAAAGGAAATAGAAATGTATAGAGACTTTAAAACAACTTTTATTTTAGAGGGAGAAATATATGACACATATCCATATGTTTTGAATAACGAATATGTTTTAAAAACAATGGATGACTATTTATATGCTTATTTGCATAATGTTGGTTACAATACAGTTGTGTTTTTTAATCACGTTGATGGATTTTATAATAAAAAGAATGCGGAAGAACTTAAAAGATTTATTAAACTAATTAAGGGATCTGATAAAGATGATAAAGTTGAAATTATATCTAATAAAAGAAGTACAAAATTTGGAGATATTACCTCATATATTAGGGTAGCAATGGCAAATACAGAGGAACCTGTTGCAGTGGTACTTGATATGGCATCAAGATATATTGTTTCACCTACTGATATACAGGAGGATGAGCAATATTTCTATTCTGAATTATTTTTAGCTAGTCAAAATTATTCTAATCCTATTTCTAAAGTGAACGGTAATAGGTTATCTAATTTGATGTTTATTGTTTGTGATAAGATAAATGATATTCCTACATGGTTTTATTTGAATAATCCAAAAGTTAAAAGTTTAATGATAACATTGCCAAGTAGAGAGGATAGAAAAAAATATATTGATAATTATTTTGATACATTTTACGGCTATGATAAGGTTAGCGAAGAAAATGTAGAAAAAGTTAAAAGAAGTTTTGTAGGATTGACTGATGGTTTTAGAAATGTTGAACTTAATTCATTAAAAAAATTAATGGAGAAAGAGAAAATAGAAATAAGTAATATTGGAGAAGCAATAAGTTTATACAAGTTTGGAGTTAAAGATAATCCTTGGACAAGACCAGAATTAATAGAAAAACTTGATCATTTAGAAGAAGATTTGAAGAAAAATGTTAAGGGCCAAGATATTGTTATTAAGCAAACTGTTGATATTGTTACTAGAGCAATTTATGGTATGAGTGGACTTCAACATTCATCATCCTTATCAAAACCAAAGGGAATATTGTTTCTATCAGGTCCTACAGGTACAGGTAAAACAGAGTTAGCTAAGTCTTTAGCAGAGTGGCTATTTGATTCACAAGATAAATGCTTAAGATTTGATATGTCAGAATACAAACAATCTCATTCTGATCAAAAACTTTTTGGTGCTCCTCCTGGGTATGTTGGGTATGAATCAGGTGGGCAACTAACAAACGCTGTAAAAGAGAATCCATTTTCAATATTGCTATTTGATGAAATAGATAAAGCAGATGGCTCAATTTTAGAAAAATTTTTACAAATACTAGAAGATGGAAGATTAACTGATGGCAAAGGTGAAACAATTCACTTTTCAGATACATTTATTATATTTACATCAAATATTGGCGCAACAGAGTTTAAGTATGGTGATGATGTAAATTATGATGAGTATTGCAAAAGATATAAAGAACAAATTAGAAATTTCTTTACTACTAAAAGTAAACCTGAAATTATGAATAGAATTGGTGAAAACTTCTTGTATTACAAATATATTACTAAAGAGGCAGGAAGAGAGATTGCTTTAAAGCAAATAGGTAAAATAAAGAGTAATTTAAAAGAAACTAAAAATATAGAGTTAAATATAAAAGAAAGTGCTTTGAACTTTTTATATAGACTTATAGAACAAAACTTAGATCAAGGTGGTAGAGGCGTTGGAAATGTTATAGAAAAAGCTCTTATTAATCCACTTGCAAGATATATGTCTATTAACAAAGTGCTAGAAAATTCTACTATAAATGTTAGTAATATTATAGAAAATGAAGAAATATATGAATTAGAGTGTGAGTAGTAATGAAAGTAGAAGGGGTATCTAATAAAGGGTTAGTAAAATCAAATAACGAAGATTGTTATGTTATTGATGATAAGTATCTTTTTGATACTTCTTTTTGCTATGAAAAAGCTAATTTAATTTTTGTTTGCGATGGAGTAAGTGAGAGTAAATTAGGTGCATATGCTAGTAAGTTTGTCTGCGATGACATTAGTAAAAATTATAATAATATTATTAGTTTTACAGATGAACAATTAAGAAAATATTTTGAAGGAATAAATGATAGTTTGGTAAAAAATTGTGATAAAGCTTATACCACAATTGCAGGAATTATAACTACTAAAAATTTTCTTAAAGTAGTAAATGTTGGAGATTCAAAAGTATATAGATTTAGAGAAGAAATTTTAAAACAATTGACTACTGATGATACTTATTATGAATATTTAAAAAGAATTAATGATCAAAAGTATGAAGAATATAAAAATAGTCATATTATCACTAATTGTTTAGGTCAAAACAAATTTGATAAAAATAGTATACATATTAATAATATTGAATTCGGTGTTATGGAAAAAGATATTTTTCTTATTTGTAGTGATGGTGTGAGTGATATGGTAAGTAGGGATTATATAGTATCTGTATTATTAAGCAAAAAAAGTTTGAAAAGCAAAATTAAGGCTTTAGAGAAAGAAGTTTTAAAAAATGGTGCGATTGATAATTATACAATGATTTTGTTGGAGGTGTAATAAATGGATGATATTAAGAAACTAAGAAATTTATTACATCAAGTAGATAATAATATTGATTTTAAAAATTATGATAAAAAGATAGAAAAATATTATAGTGATGATTTTAAAATCAGATTAGATGAATTTAGCTATGATAAAAATTATTTTATTATATGTGATAAATATTTTGAAAATTATGATGAGTATTTTAATAAATTAAAAACTCTAAAAGAAATCTGTAATAAAATTTTAATTAACGGTTATTCTTTGAATGGATTTAAATTACCATCTAAAATGTATAGAGGGAATAAATTATTATTAAATAAATTAGAAAACGTAGAGTACATCATTGAGTATTTGGATAATTTTAATAGTAAAAGTAAAATATATTCAAATGTAAATGATAAATATGATTTTGAAATATTAAAAAATGGTATTGTAGTAGATGTTGATGTAAAAAGAGTTAGTATAAAGCGTAAGTATTATAAAATTGATAGGGACTCTGTTATAAGTGATATAGTAAAGAAATATAAAAATTATTATATAAGTGATGATTGTTTTGATTTGCTTTTTTCATTACTTGAAAAGAAGAGAGCAAAGAAAAATGTTAGTAAAAAAATTAAATTATCTTTATTTAAAGGAATATTAATTAATGTTGTTCCTGTTGCAATATTATTAATAGCATCAACATATGTGTTAAAGAACTTTTCAATTAGTATCCCTGTGATAAATTTTTCTTTTCAAGAAATACTAAATGGAGGATTTTCACTTTCTACGATTATTCCTTTTGTTATATCAATAGGAGTGATTGTTGGTGTTTTTGTAGGTGAATGCTTTTTATCTAGGGAAATATTAAATAAGGTTTCTTTTTATAAGGGAAGCAAAGCATATTTATTTAATATAATAGCTATCGCTATAAATATTTTAATATTTTCATTTTTACAGAAATTTGATTTGAAGACTATAGGAGTTAGTATTGTTATAGGTGTTTGTAGCTTGTTTTTTGCTTTTTTTGCTGGGCCTGATTTTAGAAAAATAAAAGAAGACGAAAAAGATTTTAGCTTACTTGGTAGATTAATTGTTAGTTTATCAGTTTGTGATTTCTTTTTCTTGCTATTTAAAGGAATAAGTGGCAATTTAGAAATAATTATTTTATTAGTTATTGTGATTTATGGTGCAGTTCTTGGCAATATACATAGGTCTGTGAGCGGATCACTTTGGTATGGAGGTGGCAAATAATGAATGATGATAAGACAAAACTTATTGATAATAGAAAAACCACTTTAATTGATAAGCAAAAAACTAAACTTATAGATAAGGATAAGACTGTTTTACTTGATGTAAAAGAAAATAAAGAGAATAGTATTATAGAAGATGCTTTTATAAATTTATCATTACATGATTATGTAATCAAAAGAATGATTTCTGATAAAGGAGGAGAAGCATATATTTTTCTTGCTACAAAAGATAATATAGAATATGCTGTAAAAATATATAAAAAAGATAGAAATACTTCTATAAATAAGATTAAAGAGATAAGTAGCGAGTATGTTATGAAGATAATTGATAGTGGAAAATTTAGAGGGCAATATTTTGAAATTATGCCTTATTATAGTGAGGGAACACTTGAAGATAACATTGAAAAATTAGATCTTAATTTTATTAAAAATATTGTTGTTAAAGAGTTAAATGAAGGATTAAAAGCAATACATGATGTGGGATTAGTGCATAATGATATAAAACCTCATAATATATTTTTAAGTAATGATAGAAAGCATGTTATAATTGGTGACTTTGGAGTAATAAATGATTTAAATGGTAGGGATTACGCTACTAAATATGTAGGTGGATTCAGCGAAGTTTTTAGTGCACCAGAAGCTTATAGATATAGTTCAAGTAAAGTTGATTATTTTTCGCTAGGTATGACATTATATCATTTAGCATATAAAGGAGATCCTTTTAAAGATATGAGTAATGATAGGGTTAGAGGAATGATAGCTAATGACAATGTTGAAATAGATTCTAGTATAGATAGTGAACTAGCGGATTTAATTTATATGCTTATTAAAAACTCGCCAAAAGAAAGAATAGGCTATGATGAGGTTAATGAATGGTTAAATAATAAAAGTATATTTCATCTTCAACGAATAAAGGAATTGAAAATAAAGGAAGATGATTTTAGAATATCACATGATTTTGATAATAAATTATATACATCTATGATAGAGTTAACTCAAGCTATGAATGATAATTATGAACTTGGATATAAGCATTTTATAAATGATTTTATTCAAGATGATGTTAGAAATGCTTCTGGTAAACAAGAACTTGCTATTGAATTAAAAGACATTAGAAAGAAGTACAATGATAATCTAAAATTAGCTTATTTTATTACATTACATAAATTAAATAAGAACCTTGAATTTGTATATGAAGGGATTAATTATCATAGTTTTAATGAATATTTAGAAAATGCATTTAAAGAGTATTCAAAATATAGAGAAAAAGCTATTGATTTCAGAATATTTAAATATTTAGTTATTAATAGTGATGAAAAAATAAAAGATGTTATAGATAAAATAGAGAAGATGAACATTAGTGATAGTTTTAAATTTGATATGCTTCTCAATTATTATACTAGTGAAGAAAAAATTTATTATAATGGAAAAATATATGAAAGTTTAAAAGATTTTTCTAGTATATTATTTAATGAAAATTTAGAGGCAAATGAATTAGAAATAAGTGATAATATATTAATGGATTTATTAGAGTATAAATATGGTTTTAATGGTTTTGATAAAAGTGATAATATGTTTGAAAGACACGCTAGTATTTCTAAACTTATTAATGGATATGTTAAGCTAAAATATAAAAATTTAGAATTTAAGAATACAAAAGATATTTTAAATTATATTGCTGAGACGATAGAAAAGAATAAAAGTGTAGTTTGTGATTATGATGTATTAAAATTTATTAAAGAATATTTAGTTATTTACTATAAATTTGAAGAAACGAAAGATGATAATTTTATTGATTTTTTAAATCACAAGGATAGTGAAATGTTGTATGAATTATATTTGTATACTAGCGAGAATAAAAAATATTATATAAATAAACAAATGATAGATAGTGTTTCTTCTTTAGTTAAGTATTTAGAAGAGACTTCAAATTTGAAAGAAGTTTCTTCTAAGATATTAAATGATAAAAATTTTTATTTGTGGTTAAACGCAATGGGTTATAAGGTTAAGGAGGTTTTTTAATGAGTGGCGTAATTGATTGTATGGTTAGAGTGGCAGGGGCTAGTATTGATTTAGCTAAAGAGATTGGTATGGGATCAGTTGATATGGTTAAGGAGTTTACTGGAGGCTTTGTTAAAGGTATTGGAGATATTTCTAATAGTTTAAAAAATTTAGCAAGAGATGAAAAAGAAATGTATAAAAATACACTTAAAAAATATGAAGAGAGCCTAGCAAATGATAAAGAAAAAGAAAATAATTACATTAGTAAAATAGTGAATGATGAGAGAGTAAAATCTTTAAATGTTATTAATAGTCCATCTAATAAGGAGGAAGCAAATAAATTATTTATGTGTGCAGTGCTTATGAATAAATGTAAACTTGCTTTAGATGAGTTAGAGGCTGATACAGATGAATATTATGAACTTGAAAAACTGAAGGAAACTATAAAAAATAGTTTTAATAAATTAGATTTTGTTAATGATGTCTTAGAAAAGAAAATAAATGAGTTAAAAACTAGATTGCAAGAAATTATGAATGTTAAAAATAATTATGATGTTCAAAAAGTAAATGAAGTCTATATGGAACTTTCTAGTGACATTAGTGAAGCCTATGTTACTGTATTTAATAATGAACTTATGGAATTATTAAAAAATACAAGTGATAGATCTTTAGAAAAGAAAAATTTATTATTAGAATTGAAGAGAAAAATGATTGATTATGCTTTGAAATTAAATAATTTAGAGTATGTTGATGGAGTGGAAGAGTGTCAAAATATGATAGAATTTGTTAATTCTACATTAAATGATGATAGTATAAGTGATGATTTAAAAATTGAAAGAATTAATATTCGTGTTAATGCTTTAAAAGATAATTATTTAAAATGTGAACTTAATAATAAAAAAATATTTGATTTAAAAGAAAAATTTGATAAAGCATATTGGCTTAATGTGTCATATAAAAAATATTTGAATAGAGAAATTAAAGAGAAAAATTTTGATTTTAAAAATTTAAGCGAAGAAATTCAAATTTTAGAAAAAGAGAATAAAGAATTGTATGTTGAGTGTGAGAAAAAGCAAAAAAATGAGTATATTAGAAAGGCCATTAGAGAAGCAATGATAAGTAATGAACTAGAATATGTGTCTTCTAAAAGTAGTAATAATGGTAGATCACATATAGATCAAGATGTTTATCATATTGAAAATGGTGATGTTGTAACGGTTACTATTAGTGAAAGTGGTGCGATGAACTATGTTGTTGGGAATGCAAATATAGATGGTATTTATAGTGATGAGAGTCAAACACTTGAAAGTATGAAAAAGTTTTGTGATAAGTATAAGGATATTCAAAATAAGTTAAAAGAAAAAGGTATTATTGTAGATGAAATTAGAAGATTAGAACCAAATGTCAAATATATTCATAATGTAAATTTGGATGATGGACCTAAAGAAATTATTAGAAATAAGATAAAGAAAGCAAAAGATGTAAAACATAGTGAACTTAAAAGGAAGCATTTAGGTGATGAATAATGAAAACAGTAAAAATTTGTAAAGATTGTGGTAAATATAATAATTATAAATTATATGAGTGTGCTTTTTGTGGGGCAAATTTAAATGACGATACGGTAGAAGTTAATGATGATGAATTTGAAGTTAAAAGTGAAAATAAGATAGAAAAAGAAGATACTATAAGTGTAAAGAGTGAAAATAGTAGTGTAAAAAGCAAAGTTTGTCCTGTGTGTGGCTATGAAACAGTTAATGCTTGGTGTGATAATTGTGGAAATTATTTAGAAGAGTTAAGTGAGAATAATTTATCTAGTGAAAGAAAAGTTACACTAAAATATAAAGAAAACACTTATTCTTTTAATGTAGGCACTAGTGTGCTTACTATTGGTAGAAATGATTTTAGTAATATAAATAGTGAAGATGTCATTAGTATCAGTAGAAAACATATAGAAATTTATTTTAGGGATAACAAATTATATATTAAGGATATTTCTAGTTTTGGAACATATTTAAATGGTGAAAAAATGGTTAAAGATAAAGAATATGAAGTTATTAATCATAGTGTTATTAAATTTGTGTTTTTTGAAATGGAGTGTAGCTATTAATGTATGTTAGAAGAATACATTATCCTTTAACTACTTTAGGCCCAGGAAATAGAATTGGTATTTATGTTATGGGATGTAATAAAAGGTGCAAAGGGTGTATGGCAAAAGAACTACAGACTGTAGATGAAAAATATAGTGTTGATGTTAAAGATATTATTAGCGTAATTAAAAATTATTATTTAAATGATAATAGTATTGGAGTTACAATTTCTGGAGGAGAACCTTTTTTACAAAGTGATTTAGATGAACTAGTTGAAGGTATTAGAAAAATTGGAATAATGGATATTATGGTATATTCGGGGTATACATACGATCAACTAATTGAAATGGGAAAGAGTAACATTCTTAAAAATATAGGAGTTTTAGTGGATGGAGAGTACATCGAAGAACTTAATGATAATAAAGCTTTACGAGGAAGTAGTAATCAAAAAGTTATTTTTTTAAATGATTCTTTAAAAGATAAATATAAGGAATGTATAAATTCAAAAAGAAAAATAGAGTATGTTATTAATGATAATAAAATAGATGTTTATGGTATTTTTGATAAAAATATGGAAAAGAAATTAAAAGATACTTTTAATAAGTATAATATGGAATTTATTAGTGGTAATGAATAAAATAAAAAGGTTTACTTCACATTAGCAAACCTTTTTATTTTGTTTATCTCTTATTTTTCTTTTTTAGTAATTCTAGTTCTTTTTTTAATTCTTCGTTTTCTTTTACTAGTTTGTATTGCTTAATTAAACTATTCGCTATAAGTTGTAATCTTACAGAAGCTTTTTTACCTTTTAGATATTCGTTTAGATCTTTTACTTTTACAATTTCGTATTTTATATCTTCATCGTCTTGTAAGTTTTGCTCACCAAATTCTAATATCTCTGCTTCTACAGTTGTTGTACTTTCATCTGTTAAACCTTCACTATTTAGTGATGTTCCTACTATCTTTACATTTCCAATTTTTGTCGCACCGATTTCTTCATTTAATTCTCTAATAGTAGATGTTACGCAATCTTCACCTTTTTCTATTAAACCTGCAGGGAAACTGTAAACATAATCATTTATAGGTAAACGAAATTCTTTTATGATTACGATAGCAGGTTCTCCGT
>CAKORZ010000011.1 GCA_934101685.1 uncultured Bacilli bacterium | reverse complement strand
CATATTATGAGTGGGAAATTAATTACAGTAGCTTATAAAGATTGCTCTGATGAGTTGAATAAATATGAGGATGTTGATAAAGTTGTATTAACTAATGATAATTTAGAAGCTAATAATAGATTAAAATATTTAGCAAAAGACAAAGATAACCCTAATGTTTATATGCAAACATTTATGATTCATAGAACTAAACTTATTGAAATATTAGAGAATTTTGATTTAGATGATGAAATTCCAACATTCAACGATATTATAAGTTATGCTGCTAGACTAGAAGATGTTAATGTTTATAAATATGATGGATTTATGCGCTATTTTAGAACATTAGAAAATTATGTTGACTATAGTTTGGAAATGTTAGATCCTAATAACTATAACAAACTTTTTGGAGAAAGCAACAAACCTATATATACAAGAGGATATAATACACCTCCTACTGTATATGGAAAAAACTCTACCGTTAACAGATGCTTTATAGCTAATGGTTGCAACATTCAAGGTAAAGTAACAAATTCTATTATAGGTAGAAATGTAAAAATTGATAAAGATGCTGTAGTTAACAATTCTATCATTTTCTCTAATGCTCACATTAAACAAGGAAGCATTGTAGAAGATGCTATTATTGAAAATGGTTCTACCATAGAAGAAAAAACAAGAATAAAAGGAAACAACAAAAAACCTGCTTATATTAAATCTTAGTAAAAAAGAGGTGTTAACATGAAATCATTAAAAAGCTTATTAATATGGATTGTAGTGGCTGGTTTCTCTATTGGATTAGGAATTGGATTAACTTTTCTTATCTTTAAAGAGCCAAAGAATTTTCCGTTTTTTGGATGCGGAATTTCTCTTTTCATTGCTATGATAGATTTAATGATTAGTAAGAAAAATAACTATAATTTAGATATATTTGTTTATAATTCAGATGATACAAAATTTATGCTTCTTAACGATATATTAATAGGCTGTATTTGCGCAATACCTCTGACTATGTTTGTTTCAATATTATTATAAAAAAAGCGAAGTGTAAGTTATCAATTTCTAAATGTACAAAATAAATATCCACCAGTTTAACTGGTGGTTTTACATTTTCGGCTAAAAGCCTCTTATACTTGCCAACACTAAAGTGTTATAAGTAGTCCGTCTAGTGCAACTATTACTTGCTATCCGTAAACGGATTACCATTGAAATCAATTGAAAGCTGTGTCATTTCTTCATCCTCTTTCAATTGATTTTTTATATATTCTTCTATTTTCTTTGCATTCTTTCCTACTGTATCTACATAATATCCCTTACACCAAAATTCGCGGTTTCTATATTTAAACTTCATATTCCCCCATTTTTGATATATCATCAAACTGGATTTCCCTTTTAAAAATCCCCATAAATCCAGAAACGCTCATTTTTGGTGGTATTTCTACAAGCATATGAATATGATCTGGGCATACTTCTGCTTCTAAAATCGCTACACCTTTCCATTCACATAGTTTTCTTAATATTATTCCTATTTCCAATCTTTTATTTGAATAAAATACTTTTCTTCTATATTTTGGTGCAAATACTATGTGGTACTTACAATTCCACATCGTATGTGCTAAACTATTATTGTTATCTTTCACAGATAATACCTCCTTTGATTTTTATTGCAGTTTTGACGGACTACAATTTTATTATATCAAAGGAGGTTTTTCTTTACTACGCATAGCTATAAGCTTCACCGAACCACTAGACTATCTAGTGGTTTTCACTCGAAGTTTTTAACTTCTCATACAATAAAAAGGCTAAATCAAATTTAGTCTTTTTTATTACTTTTTCCTAAATTACAATCGGAACATAAAGTTTGCAAATTGTCCAATGTCGTTTCTCCTCCAAGTGAATAAGGTATTATATGATCAACATGAAGTTTAACTTTATCTGATGTACTTCTTCCACAAATGACGCATTTATAATTATCTCTTGTAAGAACGTCATATCGTAAACTTTTTGATGGTTCTCTCGGCGTTTTATGCGTTATCAATGTGTTTGTTAAAGTCTTTTTGCTTTTGTCTCTATTTGTTTCCCAATTAACAAATTCTTTCAAACAAATTGACCATTTCCCAAAATTTGAAATAATAATCTTTTTTGTATGTTTAGTCATAGTTTCAAATTCTCGTATATTAGGTTGCCTACCAAGTTGTATCCATAATTCTTCAACTAAGAAAAATATATCTTCTTTTGATAGATGTTGATAACTTCTTGTTATTTCAAGATTTGCATTTGAAAGTAATTTATTCCATGTACCAAAATGATTTTTTATTGCTTTTTGGCCATATTTGCCATAAGCTAAATATTCACGCATTGTTATTTTATCTTTTTTTAGTATCTCATCTTTTACATATAATAAGTCTTTTATTATATCATCGTCAGATATTTTATTTGTTTTGTCGATATATGAAAAATCCATACAAGCCCTCCAATTAAATATAGCATAAAAGTTTTTTTTGTGCAACAATGTGGAATTTAAACGTGTGCTTGTCTTGGCACAATTCGTTGTCGCTTCCTTCCATAATATGCAAATACAGCAAAATAAATTTGATTAGAAAAAAGAATGTGTTATGACACATCATTATTTTTCTTTTTTCCCTTTTTGGCTTTTTAATGTAATCAATTATTATTTGTTGGATAATTAAAAAAAACTCTAACTTTATCAAGTTAAAGTGCTCATTATTTGGCTAGTTTCAAAAATTAAAGGCTGTTTATTTCGTTTTTTATTTTACTTATATATTTGTATGATTGAACTGCTGCTATTGCTCCAGAACTGCATGCTGTTACTATTTGCTTTAGTGTATTATTAGTGCAATCACCACATGCATATATACCATCTATTTTTGTTTCTTGATTTTCATTTACAATAACATAGTTTTTGTCATTGACTAAATTTAATCTAGATGTAATCATCGTATCAGGAATATCACCATATAAAGGTAAAATACATGATACCTCTATATCTTTCACTTCACCATTAGTAGTTATAGTAACACCACTAACTGCATTATCGCCATTAATAGAAACTAATTTACAATTATTAATAACTTCTATTTTAGTAGTATCTATTTCTTTATAATTTATTACTTCTTTATCATTAAGTAAATAAACCTTACTTGCAAACTTAGTTAAATACATTGCTTCTTCAATAGCCTTATTTGAAGAACCTGCAACTGCAACTATTTTATTTTTATATAATGGTGCATCACATACAGTACAATATGAAACACCTTTCCCATAGAACTTATCTTCTCCCTTTATACCAAGTTTTCTTTCACTAGTCCCTGTAGCGATAACAACTGCATAACTTGTATAACTTTTATCTTCTAACATAACTTCTTTATAATCATCATGATTTACTATATTTATAACATTACCTTGGATATATTCTCCACCAAAAGAAAATGAATGTTTAAACATTTCAAGCGCTAAATCAACACCACTAATTTCTCTTACACTTATCCAGTTTTCTATTTTATTTGTTTTAATCATTTTGCCACCAGGACAATTTTTTTCTATTACTAATGTTTTTAAATTAGATCTACTAGCGTACAAACAAGCATTCATCCCTGCTGGGCCTGCCCCAACAATTATAAGATCATAATCAACCATTTTTAACTATTTCCTCTTTTTTCTTTTTATACTGCAATACTTTTAATGTTATAAATAAACCTACACCTACTACAATAAATACTGCTGACATAAATATTGACATAGACATATTTCCAAAAATTCTCATAATATAAGTTTCATCTCTCATTGGCTCCATTATTATTCTAACTATTCCATAGTACACTAAATACATACACCCTAATTCTCCATCTGCTCTTTTAGTATAAAATTTACGAATTACTATGCTAATTAAAATAAAGCCTAATAAAGTTAGTAATGATTCATATAAGAATAATGGAGTAGCAACATATCCTACTCTACAATAGATTCTACCACCATTCATGTTATTTAAGATAAAATTAGGTATCCAAGAAACATTTTCTTTAGGAATACAAGCACCATATACTTCTTGATTAAAGAAATTTCCCCATCTTCCTATAGATTGAGCAATTAAAATATTAGGAACAACTATATCTGCCATTCTTCTAAAAGTTATATTTACTTTTTTTACTTTTAAAACGATTAATCCTGCTAATACTCCACCAATTACTCCTCCTTGAATAGCTATTCCACCTTCCCATATTTTAATCATAGAAATAGGGTCTGCTAAATAGTAATCAAGTTCACTAAAGATATACCAAATTCTAGCTCCTAGTAAACCTGCTGGAAAACATATTAAAAATAATGTTTCTAATAAATCAGGATATGTTTTATATGCTTCATCTTTTTTATAAAAGTATTTGCTAACTAAATACGCTACAATAGCTCCTGTTAAAACAATAACAGAATACCATGTAATGTTTGTGCCAAATACTGTACTGCTATATGCTAAAAAGTTCATATTCTACCTCCATTTACTAAAATTGTACTCTATCTTTTTTCACTTTCCAATAATTTAGCTAAATATTTACCTGTATAACTTTTTTTATTTTTACTAACTTGTGTAGGAGTTCCAGTGCAAACTATTTCTCCTCCACCATCTCCACCTTCAGGTCCTAAATCAATTATATGATCAGCTAATTTAATAACATGCAAGTTATGTTCTATTATTACAACACTATCTCCATTATCTACTATTCTATTAATAACCTTCATTAATCTTTTTACATCATGAATATGCAAACCAGTCGTAGGTTCATCAAGAACATATAATGTTTTTCCTGTACTTTTTCTTTGAAGTTCATTAGCTAATTTTACACGTTGTGCTTCTCCTCCTGATAAGGTCAAAGCGCTTTGTCCAACTTTTACATAACCTAAACCAACATCTATTAAGGTTTGTAATTTTCTTTTTATTGAAGGAATGTTTTCAAAAAACTTATATGCATCTTCAATAGTCATTTCTAAAACATCATAAATGTTTTTATCTTTATATGTTACTTGCAATGTATCTTCACGATATCTAGTACCATGACATTCTTCACAAGTTACATAAACATCAGGTAAGAAATGCATAGGCACTCTTATAACTCCATCACCTTGGCATTTCTCACACCTTCCACCTTTTACATTGAATGAAAATCTTCCTTTTAAATATCCTCTGGCTTTAGCTTCACTAGTAGAGGCAAACAAATCTCTAATATCATCAAATACTCCTACATAAGTTGCAGGGTTACTACGTGGTGTTCTTCCTATTGGTTCTTGTGAAACATTTATAATTTTATCAATATTTTCTAAGCCTTCAATTTCTTTATATGCTCCTGGTTTTATTCTACTATTTTTATTTAAATACTTATAAACTGCTTTGTATAATGTATCATTTATTAAACTTGATTTACCACTTCCACTTACGCCTGTAACTACTGTTAATTTTCCAAGTGGTATTTGAACATCAATATTTTTAAGATTATTGCAACTAGCGCCTTTAATAGTTAAATACTTGCCATTTCCCTCTCTTACTTTAGAATTTAAAGGAATCTTTTCTTTACCACTTAAATATCTACCTGTAAGTGATTTATCATTTTGCATTATTTCACTAGGAGTACCTGCTGCAACTATCTCTCCACCATGCACACCTGCTTTAGGCCCTACATCTATAATATAATCAGATTGTAACATTGTATCTTCATCATGTTCTACTACGATTAATGAGTTTCCTAAATCTCTCATTTTCTTTAAAGTAGCTATTAGTTTATCATTATCTCTTTGATGTAAACCAATTGATGGTTCATCCAAAACATATAAAACTCCTGTTAATCTAGATCCAATTTGAGTTGCTAATCTTATACGTTGAAGTTCTCCTCCTGATAAAGTAGAGGCCATCCTGTTTAATGATAAATAATCTAGTCCTACATCTACTAAAAAACTAAGTCTATTTCTAATTTCTTTAACTAATAAATTTGATATTTCTTTTTCACTATCACTTAATTTTAAATCATCAAAATACTTTAATATTTTCTTTACTGATAATTTAGTTAAATCTTGAATGTTAAGTTTACCAACTCTCACACATAATGCTAGTTCATTTAATCTATCTCCATGACATTTAGGGCACTCTACTTCTCCCATATAATATCCATAGAAATCTCTCATCATTTGTGAACTTGTTTCATTATATAATCTTTCTATTCTTTTCTTTATTCCCTCAATTAATCCACTACGATGCATCGTATTTCCACTTCTTGTAGTAATCGTGTATGATACAACATCTTTTGAACCATTTAATACTATATCTAATTCTTCACTAGTAAAATCTTTTAAAGGCTTGTTTCTATCAATATGATACATGTCGCATAATTTAGCGAATTCTTGCCATTCTATGTTTTCAGTATCAATTATACTTTTATAATAACTAATTCCACCTTGATTTATAGATAAATTATAATCTTTAATTAGTCTATCTACATCTACTTCTAACTTAATACCTAAACCATGACATTCACTGCATGCTCCTAAAGGTGAATTAAATGAAAATAATCTTGGCTCTAATGGAGGTAATGAAAAGCCACATTTTATACAAGAATAATGTTCAGAAAATAGTTCTTCTTTTCCATCATAACAAACAATAACAAGGCCTTTCCCTTGCTCTGAAGCTGTGCTAATTGAATCATATAATCTTTCTTTTGATTCATCTTTTTTTACAAGACGATCTACTACTACATCTATACTATGTTTTTTATTTTTTTCTAGTTCAGGAACTTCTTCTATTAAATAAGTATTCCCATCTACTCTAACTCTAGTAAATCCATCTTTTAATAGTTTTTCTAAAGTATCCTTATGCGTACCTTTTTGTTCCTTTGCAACATTAGCCATGATAGTTATCTTAGTACCATTTTCTAATTCCATTACTCTTTCTACCATTTGAGTAATTGTTTGTGACTTTATCTCTATATTATGCTTAGGACAATATGGGTGACCAATACGTGCATATAGTAATCTTAAATAATCATATATTTCTGTTACTGTTCCTACTGTTGAACGAGGGTTATTTGAAGTGGATTTTTGATCTATTGAAATAGAAGGAGATAATCCTTCAATTGAATCAACATCTGGTTTCTTCACTCCACCTAAAAACTGTCTAGCATATGCACTTAATGACTCAACATATCTTCTTTGGCCTTCTGCATAAATTGTATCAAAAGCAAGTGTAGATTTACCACTTCCACTTACACCTGTAACTACTACTAACTTTTCTCTTGGTATTTCTACATCTATATTTTTTAAATTATTTTCTCTTGCACCTTTAATAATTATTTTATCTTGTGCCATAACTATTCATCTTCTTTCTCTTTAAAGTATCCATAGGTGAACTTTCTAGAATCTAATTCTACATCTTTTTTAAAATAAGAATCCATAATATTTTTACAATCTTCTAGCTCTTCATCATTAAATTCTATTCTAACACAATTAACACCTATATATCTTAATTTATTTACATATTCTAGTAGCATTAACGCTCTAGGATTTAATAATCTAATATTACAGAAATAGTCTTTTATTAATGATATTTTATACCCTTTTCTATCTTCTAAATAATATTTATTTTTCAAGCATTCTCCACACTCTTTACTATTCTTTTCTAAGCATTTATTTATAGGGCAATACTTAGTAATCATTAAATCTGTTTTACTATAAATTAAAACTTCAATATTAGGATTAACTTTAAAATAATTTTTATAATTATTTATTAAATTAATTATCCTAGTTTGAGTCATTTCTATTGATAATGTTACTCTTTTAAAACCTAATTTATACAATGTATACAAAGTAAAAATATTAGTGCAATTCATGTAATAGTTAGCTATCATTTCTTTATCTTTATTTATGTCATGTAATTCATTTAGCAAGACTTTTTCTTTAGCTGTTTTTATTTTATTTTCA
Organism: uncultured Bacilli bacterium; assembly: GCA_934101685.1. Taxonomy (GTDB): domain Bacteria; phylum Bacillota_I; class Bacilli_A; order RFN20; family DUOF01; genus CALVUJ01. Next base: position 19,339 of record CAKORZ010000011.1, on the reverse strand, counting down.
CTAATTCTAGGATATGGGTAAGTATTGTTTTCATTGTAATAATATATATCTTTATCTAAAACATAATTTTTCACTAAAGCATATTGAGTCTCATTACTTACCTTTACTTTTAATGTAAAATTATCTTGCTTTACATCTACTTTTTCTAAAGATAGATTTTGTTTACCAATTCTTTTATGTTTTATATATCTTAATTCATTTAAAGAAGCTACAAGTTCTCTTCTTAATTCATTTAAAATTGATACTGGAATTAAAACCATTTCATCACTATCTATTTCTATTTCATTTAAGTAATAACATGTATCATTTAACTTAGATAATTGCTCTTTAATCTTTTCTTTACTTGTTGGGCTCTTATTAGCTTCAATAACAATATATTCTGATTTTTTAGTAACACTATTATTTAAATCATCTGTAAATGTAACTTCTATTTTTTCATTAATATGTGCTTTTACTTTTACATTTAATCTAAACTTTCTCCTTTTACTATTTTTTTCTATTTCTTCATTTAATTTTATATCAGTAGTCTTATATACTGGACTATTTATTTCTACTTTACTTTTAGTAGCAATGCTAACAATATCTCCACTTATTGCTTTATTTACTAATAGTCTTTTAACTTCCATCATATTGACATAAAAGCCTATATCTTCAGTGCCTACTATTCTTATACCATCGCCTTGATTAAGTTCTTTATCAAGTTTTATATATACTCTATTATTTCGATAATCTATTACTTTACCTATTTTAACTCCCATATTATTTGGTCTATTAATATTAACTATACTAGAGTTTCTTTCATTAAATAAATATCCTTTAGTAAATTCTCTATTGAATACTTGTTTTAAGTTTTGCTCATCTTCTTTTTCTATTAATAGTTTGTGTTCTTCTTTATATTTATCAAGATATTTTCTATATACCCTAGTAACCATTCCAACATATGCTCCACTTTTTAATCTTCCCTCTATCTTTAAAGAAGTTATCTTAGCATCTACTATTTCATTTAAATAATCTAGCGTATTTAAATCTCTTGTACTTAATAAGTATTTACTATCTTCAATTTTTTGATTTCCTTTATATAAAGAGTAAGGTAGTCTACATAATTGTAAACATTCTCCTCTATTTCCACTTTTTTTAGCAGAACACGAAGAAAATAAGCAATTTCCTGAATAAGAAATGCATAATGCTCCATGAATAAATACTTCAACTTCTATTTTAACTTTATCTATAATCTCTTTTATTATGTCTATGCTAGTTTCTCTTGCTACTACTACCCTTTTTACACCCATTTGTTTTAATATACTTGCTTGTTTTACTGTCATTGTATTCATTTGAGTTGAGGCATGTATTTCAAAGTCTGGATATATATTGTGTATTAGTGTTATTAGTCCTAAATCTTGAACTATAACAGCATCACAATCATTATTATACAAAAAATCAATGAATTGCATTACATCTTCCAATTCATCATCATATATCAAGGTATTAACTGTTACATAAACTTTAACTTCATTTAAATGAGCCTCTTTAATAATGCTTATTAATTCTTCATTTGTAAATGTTGCTTTTTCTCTAGCACCAAATTTAGTGCCCGCTAAATAAATAGCATTAGCACCATTATCGAGTGCACTTTTAAATGCTTCAAAACTCCCTACTGGAGCAAGTAATTCAATCTCCATAAAATCACCGTATCTATAATAACATATTTTTTATAAACTTATGAAATTTAATTGCTTTTTTACTATTTTAATTATAATTAAAAATCTTATTAATTGCTAAAATTTTATTAGGCAAAAAAACAGCAAGTTAACAAATGTAAAAATTTGGAATTTGCTTTTAAAATTATTAGTTAGTAGTGAGGGTTTTATGAAAAAGTTTATATCTATATTTTTATTGTTTATAACTATTGTAGTATCCTGTTCAGGGTGTTCATGCTCTAAAGATGATAATCTAATTGTCTATAGAAATTTTTATGATCAAGATGTTACAACTTTTAATTACTTAATCACAAATGAATATAACAATATTGTTAGAATTGCTAACTTAATAGATGGATTAGTAGAAAATGATAAATACGGTAATATTGTTCCATCAATTGCTAAATCTTGGAAAAGCGAAATAGTTAATGATAAACAAATATGGACATTTTATTTAAAAGATGATGTCTATTGGAGTGATTATAATGGAAATAAATATGGTCTTGTAACTGCACATGATTTTGTAACAACATTCAAATATAGTTTCAATTACAATATTAAAAGTGATAATTTCAAACTTGCAGCAGGCTTAATAGAAAATGGAATGAACTATTATTATGGTACTCTAATAAAAAACTTTGATTATGATGATGTGATTAGTAAAATCAATAATCTTTCTAATAGTTATAATTCAAATGAATATTTTTATTATTCTAACATTAAAGAAGTATTTGATAAATGTAATACTCAAATGTCTTGCACTAGTAATTTTGATTATGTTGGAGTAAAAGCAATAAATGATTATGAATTACAATTTACACTACAAAAGCCATGTAGTTACTTCTTAAGTAGTTTAACTTATTATTCTTTTCTTCCAGTTAATGAGAAATTCATTGAAGAAATAGGAATAAACAATTTTGGCACAAGCAAAAAGACATTGTTATATAATGGAGCTTATATACTTAGCAATTACTCTCACACTAGTAAAATTGAATTTATTAAAAATCAAAATTATTGGGATAAAGATAATGTTTTTATAGATAAACTTATTTTTACTAAAACACTTAATTATTCTTCTCATGGTTATGCAAGATTATCATATGAAGCTGGTAATTTAGATGAATTTGTTTTAACAGAAGACGATACAGTTGGATGGAGAAAATATGTTACTGGTGATGATGGTAGTGGAAGTGCAACTAGTCCTGTTGGTGACAATACTTATGTTATTCCTTATACTTCTGACTTTACTGCATATTATTTTTTGTTTAATCAAAACCGTACTAATTATAAATACTCAACCCTATCTGAAAAGGAAAATCAAATTGCCAATAAAGCACTTCAAAACGATAATTTTAGAAAAGCTTTATTTTATGGAATTCTTAGAGACTATTATTTCAATAGTGAGATGAACAACACCTTATTATTTTCTATTGTTCCTCCTAATTTTATAAATTACAACAATGTTGATTATTCAAACTATTTAATAAACACTTATGCAATCAATAATGATATTTCTATTGAAGATGCCACTTCACTATATAATGAAGGTTGGTTTTATAATTCAAATAAAAGTCAATATTATTTAGAACTTGCAATGAAAGAATTGAATTTATCATCCAATGACTTACCAATAAAGTTAGAATATACTTATTATAAGGATAATGACTATGTTATTTATGATAAGGCTCGTTTAAACATGTGGAATAGATTGCTTAATGGTTGCTCTGCTAACCAAGATGAAAGTTGTGAATTTGCTAATGTTGAAATTGTTTATAATGATTCTATTAGAACCTCTTATGAATTTGATACTGCTTTTAGTAATAAAGAATTCAGTATATCTTTCCTTGGATTATATCCAGACTTTAATGATCCTGTAGCGTATTTAAAATCATTTTCTTATGATGGTGAATTATATGAATTTTTAAATCATAATTATACTAGTGAAATAGATGCGATGTTAAATAAGATAGATGATTTTTATTTAGATGAAGATATTGATAATAGATTTCAAGAGTGTTCTAAATTAGAATATTATATTTTATTTGAAAAGAATTTGGTATTGCCTTTATCTATGAGTGGTTTTAAAAACCAAATTATTGTTTCAAATTTAGTTCCTTTTGAAAAAATGACAGCTAATTATGGTTTATCATCTTTTAAATTCAAGAAAAGGAAAATTAGGAATAAGAGTTATTCACAAGATGACATTGCTGCATTAAAAGATAATTATTACAAAGGAAGTAAATAGATTATGGTTGTTTGTTATTGGATTATTATAAGTATTTTAACTGCTTTTTTACTATTATTTTTTGTTTGTAATTGTACTAGTTTTGTAAAGTGCGATGCTATATGTTCATTTTTCAAAAGCAATACTACAAAATATATTTTGAAAAGGTTATTAATTTCAATTGTTATTTTGTTTTCTATTATTACGATAACTTTTTATGTGCTAAAAATCATGCCTAATGATAATAGCGATTCTAGTTACTTAAATTCAGCAAGTTTACTAAAATATTACAGAGATATTCTTCCTTATCCTAAGAATGTTTGTGTCAGTTATCATTTATCAGATAACAATTTAGTTTGCTCTGTGTACAAAACAAAACTTATTAATTTAGGTAGTTCATCTTACTATATGAAAAATATTGAAGTTTGGACAATTATTAAACAAAAATGTTTTGTATCATTTGTAGTTGGTATTATAGCTTACATTTTAGAATGTATTATCAATTATCCTTTAGCTATATATTTAGTTCTTCACAATAATAAAAGATTAAATAGGATATCAAATATTTTTTATGTTCTTATAACTAGTATACCTTTATCTCTTATATATTATATGTTGTTATTAGTGTTTATGCTGGTATTTAAGCTTCCTATTACTTTTGAATTTAATAATCCAATTTCATATATTGCTCCTATTGCAAGTGTTTGCTTTACTAGTATAGCTTTAGTTTCTCATTGGATTAAAATTTATATTATGTCTGAATGGAAGAAGGATTATGTTACATATGCTTTTAGCAAAGGTTTAGATAATAAAACAATACTTAATAAACATGTTTTTCGCAACGCTCTTATACCACTAATTAGAACTATTCCATCATCAATTGTTTATAGCATATGTGGATTTTATTTACTTGAATCTACATTTGGAATACCTGGATCAGGTTCTACTTTAATTACCGCTATAAAAATAGGTGATGCAAATCTTACACGTGGTCTTATTCTTTTCTTTAGTTTTTTATCTATATTAGCTTACTTCTTAGGCGATGTAATATCAGCAATTATGGATCCTAGAATAAAATATGAAGGAGATGGTATTAATGAGAAAAATATTATCTAATCATACTAAAAACAAATTAGAAAGAAAAAATTATTTTAAAAGCCTTTTCAGTTATGTTTTTAAGAAAAAAGATTTCATTATTTCTTTGGTAATACTAACTACAATTTTTATAGCTGGATTAGTAATGAGATGTAGCAAGTTATTTGAGAACTTATATACCATTAACTTAGAGAAGGCATTTTTACCTCCTAGTTTAAAGCATATATTTGGAACTAACGAGTTTGGGCAAGATATGTTTTATCTAGTAATTACAGGAAGTTTCAATACACTATGCTTCTCTATTTTTATTACAATAACAAATATTATAATAGGTACAATTATAGGAATTATGTGGGGAAATAATCAAAAATTAGATTTATTTATTATTTTTCTAAAAGGGATTTTAAATAATATTCCACTTATTTTTATATACATTCTCTTCATATTCTTTTTTGGAATAAATTATCATTCATTATTCATAATAATCATATTAATAGGTTGGATTGATGTTGCTTGTTTGGTTAGAAATAATTTAATAATTATAAGGAATAAAGATTACAACACATATAGCAAATTAGCTAAAACTCCTTTTCTATATAAAGCATTAAATAATTATTTACCTGCTATTTTACCAGTAATTTTTCATTATTTTGCACTTAGCATTCCTCAAGTTATATCAATAGAGGTAAATGTTTCTTATATATCATTTCCTGTAAGCAATGGCTATTCTAGTTTAGGAATGTTAGTTTATTCTTCAATATATGATAACAATTGTATGATGTATCCACATCTAATTATATTTCCATTAATATTTTTGGTAATTATAAATATGTGCGTCTATAAAATTGGCAAATCTTTATCTGCTCAATCTGTATTTGGAGGTGAAAGTAATGCTAAGAGTTAATAATCTAAGCGTATGCACATCTAGTAACAAAAAATATTTATTAAGAGATGTTAGTTTTTATTTAGATGATGGTGATTCTTTAGGAATAATCGGTAAATCAGGTGATGGAAAATCTACGCTTGCAAAAGCTTTGTTGCAAATATATGATTATGATGTTATTTATGATTCTGGCGAAATACTTTATAACAATGTTCCTTTCTCAAATAAATTAAGAGGAAAAGTATTTTCCTTAATGTTTCAAAATCCTAACACCTATTTGAATCCTTTAATGAAAGTTGGTAAGCAAATAAGTGAAATGTTAACGTATCATTATAAAGAAAATAAAAAAGTAGCTAAAGAAAAAGCTATTGATTTGATGAAGAAAGTAGGTCTTCCAGAACCCGAAAAATTATATAATTATTATCCCTATGAATTAAGTGGTGGTATGCAGCAAAGAGTGTGTCTATGTATCTCTCTTATTTGCAAGGCTAAAGTTTTAATAATGGATGAAAGCACTTCTTATTTAGATAAAGAAAGTGAAAAAGAAATATTGAAGCTTATAAAAGAATTTCAAAAAGAATATGGTTTTATCTTAATAATGATTTCTCATGATTTTAAACTTATTTATTCTATGTGTAACAAAATTGCTATAATGAGAAAAGGTCAAATGATTGAATTTGGAAATAAAGATGAAATAATTTTAAAACCTGTTCATCCATATACAGTTGAATTACTATGTAATTATCTTAGTTTTTATAAAGATATAGAAGCTTTTGAATGTCCTTTAATAAATACAGAATTAGAAGAATGTCCTAATATAGTTAATATAAGTAAAACACATTATGTTAGAAGTTTTTATCTGGATCATAATTCAGTTAAAATTAATTATCCTAAGAATATAGAAAGTATTAAGGAGGAAATATATGAGTCTTTTAGAAATTAATAATTTAAATATTTATTATAAAAAATTAGGAAAGAAAAAATATATTATCAATAATTTTAATTTTTCTATTAATGAGGGAGAAATAATTGCACTTACTGGTCCTAGTGGTATAGGTAAAACTAGTATTGCAAAATGCATTATAGGTTTACATAAATTATATGATGGTAAAATTACTTATCATATTAATAGAGATGAGATTGAATATATTTTTCAAGATCCATATTCTAGTCTTAATCCATACGCTAATATAAGTTATATTATTACTGAGGGCATGAAGTTTTCTAGTAAAGAAGAAAAAGATAATAAAGTAGTAGATATTATGAACTTAGTTAATTTAGATATTAATAAAAGATTTTGTTATCCAAGTGATTTTAGTGGTGGTGAAAGGCAAAAGATTGCAATTGCTAGAGCCTTAATAAGAAAACCTAAACTTATAATTGCAGATGAGATTACTTCTTCTATAGATTATTATTCTAAAATAATGATTGTAAATCTTTTGAAAGATTTACAAAAGAAAGAAAACTTTGCTTGTATATTAATTTCACATGATCAAGATGTTATTAATAAACTTACCAATAAAATTGTTACATTAAGTTAAAAATTGTATAATATTTAAGGAAATGAGGTTATATTAAAATGAATGAAGATTTAGTTACATTAGTTGAAGAAAAAACACATATTAGAGCTAAGCAAATAGCAGCAGTTTTATCGCTTTTAGAAGAAGGCGCTACTATTCCTTTTATTGCAAGATATCGTAAAGAAGTTACTGGTAATTTGGATGAAGAGCAAATAAGAAATATTGTTGTTATTTATGAATATGAAGAAAAGCTTTCTACTAGGAAAAAAGAAGTATTACAAGCAATTGCTAATAAAGATAAATTAACTGATGAAATTGTGGAAAAGATTAATGCTTGTAAAACATTAAGCGAAGTTGAAGATCTTTATTTACCATATAAAGAAAAGAAAAAAACTAGAGCAACTACTGCTATTAGTAATGGTCTTGAGCCTTTAGCTGATACTTTAATGGAATGTAAAAACATTGATGTTGAAAGCGAAGCAAAAAAATATATAAATGATAAAGTTAAAACTGTTAGTGACGCTATTAATGGTGCTAAGGATATTATTGCTGAAAGATTTAGTGAAAACGCTACTTTTAGACAAGAACTTAGAAATTCTTTAAATAAGTATGGCTTAATTAACTCTACTTTAAAGAAAGATGCTGTTGATGAGAAAAAAGTTTATACTTTATATTATGAAAAAAGTATTCCTATTAGATATGTTGCTCCACACCAAATATTAGCTATTAATAGAGGAGAAAAGGAAGAAATACTTAAAGTTAAAATTGATTTTAATGAAGAAATGTATCTTGATTTTGTATGCAGAAAAACTATTAAAAATAATACAACTACAGAAGCAAAATATATTAGAGAAGCTATTGAAGATGGATATAAAAGACTACTTTTTCCTTCAATTGAAAGAGAAGTTAGAAATGATTTAACAGAAAAAGCACAAGATCAAGCTATCAATGTCTTCTCATTAAACTTAGAGCAATTACTACTTACTCCACCTTTAAAGAATAGAGTTATTTTAGGATTAGACCCTGCTTTTAGAACTGGATGTAAGTTAGCTGTTATTAATGTTAATGGCGACTTTATATATAAAGATGTTATTTACCCTCATGAAAAAAGTGTTGGAGAAATTGTAACTGATGAAAGAAAAGAAATAAGTGAACAAAAAGTAGTTGATATTGTTAAGAAATTTAATGTTGAATTAATTGCTATTGGTAATGGTACTGCTAGTAGAGAAAGTGAAGAATTTATTGCTAATGTTATTAAAAAATATCATTTACCTTGCTCTTATGTAATAGTTAGTGAAGCAGGTGCTTCTGTATATAGCGCTTCTGTTGAAGCAAAGAAAGAATTCCCTGATTTACATGTAGAGGAAAGAAGCGCTATATCTATTGCTAGAAGAGTTATGGATCCATTAAGTGAATTAATTAAAATTGATCCTAAATCAATTGGAGTTGGGCAATATCAACATGATGTAAACCAAACAAAATTAAGTGATACGTTAGATTTCGTTATTTCTAAAGTTGTTAATAACGTTGGTGTTAATATTAATACTGCTTCTATTGAATTATTAAGTTACGTTTCTGGTTTAAATAAGAAAAGTGCTAAAAATATTGTAGATTATCGTAGTGAAAAAGGATTAATAAAAGATCGTAAAGAAATTAGTAAAATTAAAGGTATTGGTGATAAAACATATGAACAAGCTGTTGGTTTCTTAAAAATTTATGAAAGTAAGAACCCACTTGATAAAACATTTATTCACCCAGATAATTATAAAGAAGTTGAAAAACTACTTAAGGATTTAAATTATGATACTAGTTATATTGGTAGTGAAGAAATAAATAAAGTATTAGTTAATAAAACATCTAGTGATTTTTCTAGTAAATATGATTTAGGAACATACACTTTGAATGATATTTTAGAAGAAATAAAGAAGCCTTTAAGAGATATTCGTGATAACTATCCTACTCCTGTTTTAAAGAGCGATGTTTTACATATTGAAGACTTAAAGATTGGCATGGAATTAGAAGGTACTGTTAGAAGTGTAGTTGACTTTGGTGCATTTGTTGATATTGGCTTAAAGAATGATGGATTAGTTCATAAATCTAAATTATCTAGAAACAAAATTAATCACCCATTAGATGTTGTTAGTGTTGGAGATATTATTAAAGTTTATGTTTGTGACATAGATTTAGATAAAAATAGAGTAGGTTTATCTCTTTTTAAAGATTAATTTTTAATTTTTTTAAAATTTTTCCGTAATTTTGCATGTATTCCCCCTATTAAATTATAAAGGGGGTTTTTATATGACAATAAAATACTAACCTTTATGCAATACTAATTAGAAAGGAGAAAGATGAAATGATAAATAGTATATTATTATATTTAGCGATTGTTAATAAAGGTGATTGGACTGCAATTTATAAAGATGTTTTAAGAAAAAGATACGTTAATGAAACTCAAAGGAATGAAGCTGAAGAATTATTAAAAAATAGTAATGGCATCAAATATGTTACTTTATTAGATAGTGATTATCCAGAATATCTAAAATATACTTTTAAGCCACCATTTATACTATTTTATAAAGGCAATATAGAACTATTAAATTCACATAAGAAAAAGATTGCAGTTATTGGTAGTAGAAATTGTAGTAATCATGGAAAAGAAGTAACTAGAAGAATAACTAAAGAATTAGTAGAAAATAATATAATTATTATTAGTGGTCTTGCAAAAGGAATTGATTCAGAAGCACATAAAACTTGTATAGAAAATGATGGCCAAACTATTGCTGTTTTGGGAAATGGAGTAGATGTAGTTTATCCTAAAGAAAATGAGCAGTTATATAAGGATATTATTGATAAGGGAGGATTAATTATTAGTGAATATCCGCCTAATAGTACACCTAACGCTGAGCACTTTCCTGTTAGAAATAGAATTATAGCTGGATTAAGTGATGGTGTCGCTGTTATTGAAGCTAGAAGAAAAAGTGGTACAATGAATACTGTAAGTCACGCTTTAGAGAATGATAAACCTGTTTTTTGTGTTCCAGGAAGTTATAGTACATCTAGTGGCTGCAATTATTTAATTAAAGAAGGTGCTAGTTTAATAGAAAATGCACAAGATATTTTAGTAGATATTTAATTAATAAAGGTTTTATTAAGGTTTCTTATGTATGATTGTATTATAATAATATGTATTAAAATAAATTTATTTAAAATTAACTAGATTAATTTATGTTAATTAAGTATTATATTAAAGCATTATTAATATTATTTATTGAAATTTTAGAAAAGGAGAGAAAAAATGAAACTAATTATTGTTGAATCACCTACAAAAGCTAGAACCATTCAAAAGTATTTAGGAAAAGATTATAAGGTCATTGCTTCTCAAGGTCATATTAGAGATTTATCTTTTAATGGAGAAGATTCTCTTGGTGTAGATATAAAAAATAACTTTACTCCAGATTATGTAATAAGTGATCGTAGTAAGGGAATTATCGGTGCATTAAAAAATGCAGTAAGTAAAGCTGATGAAGTATATCTTGCAACCGACCCTGATAGAGAAGGAGAAGCTATTGCATGGCATTTAGCTGATGTTCTTAATTTAGATATAAACACAACAAAAAGACTAGAATTCCACGAGATTACCAAAAAATCCGTTAAAGAAGCACTTGAAAATGCTAGAACTATTGATATGAATCTAGTTTCTTCTCAAGAAACAAGAAGAATACTTGATAGAATCATAGGCTTTGAATTATCTGGTCTTTTACAAAAGAAGATATATACAAGATCTGCTGGTAGAGTACAATCTGTAGCATTAAAACTAATTATTGAAAGACAAAAAGAAATTGATAACTTTGTTGAAGAAATAAGTTATGGTATAAGTGGTAAAGTTGTTAATAAGGATAACTATGATTTTGAATTAGTTGATGATAAATTAGCTAGTATTAGAGTTAAAGATCCAAAAGAAGTTGAAAGTATTGTAGATGTTATTGGTGATAAATTAAAAGTAAAAGATGTCACTAATGAACTTACTACTAAAAATTCTAAAGCTCCTTTTACTACTTCTTCTTTACAGCAAGAAGCATTTGCTAAATTTAAGTTTTCTGCTTCTAAAACAAACAAGATTGCCCAAAAGTTATATGAAGGTATTAATATAGGAGAAGAAACAACTGGTTTAATTACTTATATGAGAACTGACTCTATAAGGGTTAGTAGTAGCTTTGTATTTGCCACAAAAGATTATATAAAGAATGCTTATGGTGAAGATTATGTAGGATATGCTAAAGTGCAAAAAGAAGACGATAAAGTTCAAGATGCACATGAAGCTATTAGACCTACTAGAGTAGACATTGTTCCAGATACAATTAAAGATTACTTAGATAAAGATGAATATAAATTATATAAACTAATTTGGTGTAGAGCAGTTGCTTCAATTATGAAGAGTGCCGAAATAGATACTACTAAAGTTGTATTTGAAAAAGATAAATATTTATTCTTAACTACAGGAAGTGTTATTCACTTTGATGGTTATAAAAAGGTATATGGAGAATATGAAAGTGATAAATATGTAAAATTACCTGTATTTGAGGCAAATAAAGAATATGATGTTAAAAAGGTTGAAGTAAAAGAGCATAAAACTAAGCCTCCATTCAAATATAGTGAAGGTTCACTTATTAAAGCAATGGAAGAATTAGGAATTGGCAGACCTTCAACTTATGCTTCTACTATTGAGTCATTAAAGAAAAGTTCTTATATTAGTGAAGAAAAAGGATATATTAGTCCTACATTAAATGGTTATAATGCTGATGCTAAATTAGATGAATTTTTTGATGATATTATAAATGTAGAATATACTGCTAATATGGAAAAAGATTTGGATTCTATAGCAGAGGGTGAAAAGACTAAACTTGATGCTTTAGAAACTTTCTATGAACCATTTAAAGAAAAGATGGAATATGCTTATAAACATATGGGTGGGCCTGAGATTATTAAAACTGGAGAAGTTTGCCCTAAATGTGGAGGAGCATTAGTTAAAAGGCAAGGTAAATATGGAGAATATATTTGTTGTGAAAATCGTCCTGAATGCGACTATATAAAACCAAAAGAAGTAGTTATTAGTGAACATGCTAAAACTTGTCCTAAATGTAAAGAGGGTAAACTTATTGTTAGAAAAGGTAAGTATGGGAATTTCTTAGGATGTTCTAGATTCCCTGAATGTGATTATATGGAAAGTTTTAAAAAGAAAACTTATTATAAGAAAAAGGAACAAAATTAATTTTTGTTCCTTTTATTTTAAGCTCCGAATGGGTTCTTCCCGTTTTTCATCATGCCCTTCATCTGCTTCATCATTTCTTTCATTTTTTCATGTTGATTTAATACTCTATTAACATCACTTGCTTGGGTACCACTTCCCTTAGCTATTCTTATTTTTCTATTAGCTTTTAAAATTTCAGGATGTTTTCTTTCCTCAAGTGTCATACTAGAGATAACAGCTTTCGTTTTCTTAAGTTGTTCTTTAGCTTGTTCCATTTGCTCATCACTAATTTTAGGCATACCTGGAATAAATCTCATTATTCCTTTCATGGATCCTAGTTTATTTATTTGTTCCATTTGCATTAACATATCATCTAAAGTAAATGTTCCATTCATCATTTTATTAACAGTCTTTTTAGCTTCTTTTTCATCTATTGCTTCTTCTGCTTTTTCAATTAAAGTTAGAACATCGCCCATACCTAATATTCTTTCTGCCATTCTTTCAGGATAGAATATTTCTATATCATCTATTTTTTCACCAATTCCTGAGAACTTTATAGGAATCCCTGTTAAATGCTTAATAGATAAAGCTGCTCCTCCACGTGCATCACCATCTAATTTAGACATTACTAAACCTGTTATTCTTAATTTATCATTAAATTCTTTTGCAACATTAACACTATCTTGTCCACTCATTGCATCTACTACTAAAAGAACCTCCTTAGGTTTTACTGCACTTGCTACATCTTTTAATTCTTGCATTAACCCCTCATCTATATGAAGTCTACCTGCAGTATCATAGATAACTAAATCATGGCCATTTTCTCTTGCATAGGCTAATGCACGATTAGCTATATCTACAACATTCTTGCTTTCTTTATCATAGAACACATCTACATTTATGGATTTTCCAAGTGTTATAAGTTGGTCAATAGCTGCAGGTCTATATACATCTAGTCCTACTAACAAAGGCTTTTTGTTTTGTTTTTTTCTAAGTAAATTAGCAATTTTAGCACTTGTTGTAGTCTTACCACTACCTTGTAAACCTACCATCATTATTCCTGTTAAACCAGTAATATTTAAAGCATCGTTTTCCTCACCAAGTAAAGATACTAATTCATCTTTAATAATTTTTAAAATCATTTGTCCTGGAGAAAGCGTACTTAATACATTTTGTCCAATTGCCTTTTCTTTTACATTGTTAGTAAACTCTTTTACAACCTTATAGTTAACATCTGCTTCAAGTAAAGAAATTCTTATCTCTTTAATCATTTCTTCCATATTTTGTTCTGTTAACTTAGATTGTCCTTTTACTTTCTTTATAATAGCTTGTAATTTATCTCCTAATTGTTCAAAAGCCATCACTAATACCTCCTTATAACTTTTCTATATATTGTTTGATTTCCTCTTTAGTTAAGTTATCAAACTTTTCTATTAATTCACTTTTTATTTCGTCTTTCTTTAATAATTCTAACTTAGTTTCATAATCCTCTAATATATTTAAACTCCTTTTTAAAGAATCAAATACAGCATTCCTAGAGATGTTTAATTCTTCACTAATTTCTTTAAGTGATAAATCTTCCATATAATATAACTCTAAAATATTTAATTGATTACTAGTAAGTAATGTCCCATATAAATCAATCAAATCATTAACTCTTTTTGTCTTTTCTAACTCCATAAACAAACTCCTATAAAATTGATATTATTAGAAATATTACAAAGAATATTCCGGCATTCTTATAAAACTCTGGTTCTTTAAAAGCGTTTCTTTTATATTCTCTAGGCAAATAGACAAAGGCTGCAAAAAATCCTAATAATAAATTATATGTGATTATTAATGGTAACCCATTAAATCCTATACTTACTAAAAAATAACTAATTATATATTGTGCTATAACAAAACCAATTAAAACTAGAAATAATCTAGTAAAATCTATTTTCATTATTTTTCCTCCTCATCAAGAGTAGAACATAATCCATATATATAATCTTCTAGGTCAAATTCTATCAAATCATCGATTTTTTCTCCTAGGCCTATATATTTTACAGGTATACCTAATTCTTCTCTTATTGAAAGAATTATGCCTCCTTTACTAGTGCCGTCCATTTTAGTCAAAATAATAGAATCTACACCAGTAGCATTTGCAAAGCTTGACGCTTGGATTACACCATTTTGTCCAGTAGTTGCATCAATTACTAACATTACTTCATGTGGTGCTCCTTCAACTTCTTTTCCTAAAACTTTTCTCATTTTAGCTAATTCATTCATTAAGTTTACTTTTGTTTGTAGCCTTCCTGCTGAATCACAAATTACAACATCCATATTTTGCTTTTTAGCTTCTTCTACTCCTCTATAGTAAACACTTGAAGGATCTTCTTTTTCATTACCTTTTACAACAGGTATTTCAAGTCTATTAGCCCATACTTCTAGTTGCTCTACTGCTCCTGCTCTAAATGTATCTCCTGCTACTAACATAACTTTTTTACATTGTTTTTTTAATAGATTAGCAAGTTTAGCAATACTTGTTGTTTTGCCAACACCATTTACTCCTACTACTAAAATTACAGTTAAACCATTTTCATTAAACTTAATTTCAGTATCCATATCTTCTCCACCTTTAGCATAATAAACAAACATTTTATCTACTAAAGCTTCATTTATTTCTTTAGGTGTTTTTAATTTAGATAATCTAACTTCTTTTTTAGTTTCATCAATAATTTCCATGACAATCTTAACGCCGATATCTGCTTCGATAAGTATTTCTTCTAACTCATCAAAGTAATCTTCATCAATACTACGATATCTAGCTGCTAGGGCATTAAGTTTATCTGCAAAGTTTGATCTTGATTTACCTAGTGCTGCTACATATTTTTCACTTTGTTTATTTGTTTTTCCAAAGATTTTTTCTTTTAGTTTTCCAAAAAAGCCCACTTATAAATCTCCTTTCTACTTGACACACTTTTCTAATGCATTTTTTGCTGCATCTTGTTGTGCATCTTTTTTTGATTTTCCTGTACCAGTTGCAAGTACAATTTCTCCATCTAATACTACCTCAAATACATATGTAGGATTATTAGCGGTTCCACTTCTAGATAATTCTCTATACTCAACTGTTTTTCTTTTATCTGCTTGAACAATTTCTTGAAGCTTTGTTTTATAATCTAATAAATCATCAATTTTAATTGATTTTACTAAAGGTAAAAATATTTTCTTTACTACTTCAAAAGATTTTTCATATCCTTGATCAAGATAAATTGCTGCCATTAAAGACTCAAAAGAATCTGCTAAAATATTTTTTCTTTCTCTTCCACCAGTCTTTTCTTCACCATGACCTAATATCAAGTAATCACCTATATGTAATTCTTTTGCAAGTTCACACAAAGAATCACTTCTAACTAATCTAGATCTAATTAAAGACATTTCTCCTTCTTTTAATGAAGGGTATTCTTTAAATATTAGATGAGAAACAAATAGTTGAAGTACTGCATCTCCCATAAATTCTAATCTTTCTAAATCTCCATAATTTTTATGATGTTCATTAATGTATGATGGATGAGTTAATGCTGTTATATAAATAGTTTTATTTTTAGGAGTAATTTTAAATTTATCTAATAATTCTATCATTATTTTAATTCCTCTTTGATTTTAGTAATCATATCTTTCTTTATTAGCTCATAAGTTACTCTAATTGCATGATAAAATGCTCTTGCATCACTAGAACCATGACCTTTTACTACTACTTTATTAACTCCAAGTAACATTGCTCCACCATAACTTTTATAATCCATCTTTGTTTGCATTTCTTTTATTCCTGATCTTGCAAATAAGTACCCTATTTTAGTAAAAATATTTTTCTTAAATGCTTTCTTTAATAAATTAGAAAATAACTTAGCTGTTCCCTCAGTATTCTTTAAAACAACATTTCCATCAAATCCAGGACATACTACAACATCTGCATCCCCACTTAAAATATATCTAGCTTCCATATTCCCTTTAAAGCCTTCTAAGTTACTATTTTTGATTAATTGATGTGCTTCTTTAATTAAAGGTGAACCTTTCTTTTCTTCTGCTCCATTAGATAATAAATAAATTCTAGGTTTTTCTACATCATTATAGACTTTAGAGAACACCTTTCCTAATTTAGCAAATTCTAGTAAATGTTCAGCAGTATTTTCGTTATTTGCACCTATATCTAGTAAAATTACACTTTTTTCACCAATTGTAGGGAATGGAGAAACTAATGCTGCCCTTTGTAATCCCGCAATTAATTTCAAATAAATTGTAGATGCTGTTAAAAAAGCACCAGTAGATCCAGCACTAACTACACCATCTAAATTATCATTTTTAGCACCTTCGATTGCTTTAATCATACTTGTTTCTTTTTTTCTCATTACTTGTAAAGCACCATCTTCCATGCCCATTACATCAGCGCAATCAACAATCTTAGTTAAGCCTTCTAATTCTACTAATTCTTCTTTTTTTCCATATACAACAAATTCAACATCTTTATAATCATTTAAAAAGTTTTTTACTGCTTCTACTACTATTTTAGAACCATTATCTGATCCCATTGCATCTACTGCTATTTTTATCATAATATCACCCTCGTTTCTATTTTATCAAAACTATCCTATTACTTCCATATTTTCATTTAGTTTACTTTCAATATAATCCTTATATTCTTTAAATTCTAATTTATTTAAATTAGAAAATATCATTTTACAATCTTTTCTTGCTACTTCAAGTATATGATAATCATCTATAATATTTGCTATTTTAAGATCACTAACACCACTTTGTTTAGTACCTATAATATCTCCAACTCCTCTTTTTTGCATATCATATTTACTTATTTCAAATCCATCATTAGTACCACACAAAAACTTAAGCCTTTCTACACTCTCATCTTCTTCATTATCACTTAAAAGAAAACAATATCCAGTATTTCCATTTCTTCCAACTCTTCCTCTTAATTGATGAAGTTGCGCTAATCCAAAATTATTTGCTCCATAGATAACAATAGCTTCAGCTTCTTTAATATCTATTCCTACTTCTATTACTGTTGTGGAAACTAGTATTTTAATAATTCCTTTACTAAATTCATCTAAAACTTTTATTTTTTCTTCATCAGACATTTTGCCATGCAAATATCCTACACCATATTCTTTAAATATCTCTTTATATTTTTCATAAGTTTTAAGGACACTTTTTTTACTTTTTGTTTCTCCATCAATAAGAGGGCAAACAACATAAACTCTTTTATTTTGACTTACAATATAACGTATATCACTATACATTTTTTCTTCGTTTTTACTTTCAACAAAAATAGTCTTAACATCCCTTTTCCCTAGAGGAAATTCATCAATTGTAGATATGTCTAGTTCTCCATAAATGGTATGTGCTAGAGTTCTAGGAATAGGAGTAGCACTCATTAATAATAGGTCTACTTTATCTCCTTTATTTTTTAACTCTTGTCTTTGCTTTACACCAAATCTATGTTGCTCATCTATAACTGCTAAACCTAGATTTTTAAATTCTACATCTTTTTGAATAACAGCATGTGTACCCACAACTATATCTATTTCACCATTTTTTATTCTTTCTTTTATTTTTTTCTTTTCTGCATTATTTATATCACTTACTAATAATTCTACTTTTATATTAGTGTTTTCTAATAGTTTTTTCATATTTGCATAGTGTTGTCTTGCTAATAAATCAGTTGGGGCCATAAATGCACCTTGCGAATTACTAAAAGCACAAGCAACTAACGCTACTATTGCTACTAGTGTTTTACCACTTCCTACATCACCTTGAAGTAATCTATACATAATCATGCCACTTTTCATATCCTCTAATATTTCTTTTATCGCTAAAGATTGGGCATTACTTAATTTATATGGCAAATTATTAATAAAGTTTTCTATATCTCTATCATCAAATTCTTTTCCTTTATTACTAGCATTACTTTTAAATAACCTTTTATTTATTTCTAAAGTCATAACAAACTCTAAAAGTTCTTCATACTTTAAATGTCTATACCCTCTAGTAACATCTTTTATTGTACTTGGAAAATGCACTAGCTCTAATGATTTTAGTTTGCTATCTAGCCTATACTTTTCTATTAAACTATTTGGTAAAGTATTTAAGTTATTATTTCTTATTTTGTAATATTCTAATCCTTCATTTACAATCTTTTTAAATTCATTTTCTTTTAATCCATCTACTAATTTATAGGTTGTTATTACATTAGTATTTATATCAAAATAAATATTAGAAGCTAATATTGTTTTATGATAATAATCTAATTTTCCCACAATTTTTATATATTTATTAATATATAAAAGTCGTGCTAAATAGTCACGATTAAAGATTGTGATAGTATAAATATCATCATTTATTTCTACCATAAATTGTAATCTTGATAAATTATTTCTTATTCTACTTAACTTAACTTCACTATATATTCTTCCTAAACAAACAACTTTTTTATCATCTAAATCTTTACTAAGAGGCGTAACCTCTAAATTTTCATATTTTCTAGGATAATAATTAATTAGCTCATCTAAACTAGTAATTTCCATATCACTTAAAAGAGTCATCCTTCTAGGCGTTAGTTTAATTTCTGTAATCATTATTATCCCCCTTTCCTAATAAAAAAAGGGATAACCC
>CAKORZ010000010.1 GCA_934101685.1 uncultured Bacilli bacterium | reverse complement strand
AAATGGGTAAGTAAAACAATAAAACAATACTTAATGAAAGGCTTTGTAATAGATGAAAAAAGAGTAACTCAATATAATGATAATTATAAAGATTTGATGACAAGTGTTATAAGTATAAATAATAAAGTAGATAGCTTAGATAAAAGAGTAGCTACTTTAGAAGATAAAAACCAAGAAAACAAAGAATCAATCTTCTTTAATGGAGAGTTTTATGATGCACATAGTAAGATAATAGAAATAATAAAGAAAGCAAATAGTAAAATAGTTTTAATAGATAACTATGTTGGAAAAGAAACATTAGATATTTTAAGTTATAAAAATAATAATGTAATTATAACTATAATAACTAATAAAGAATATATAGAATCAGTATTAAACGAGACAACAATAAATAAGTTTAATAAACAATATGGGAAAATAAATATTATTTATAGTAATTCATTTCATGATAGATTCTTAATAATAGATAATATAAAACTATATCATATAGGAGCATCCCTTAAAGATATAGGAAAGAAATGCTTTGCTATTAGTGAGTTAAATAGTGATATTTTAGAATTAATTTCATTAAAAATAAGAAAAATCATGTATAAATAAGCATATTTCAAGAAAAATCTTGCAATTATGTGCTAATCAAGTTATTATTAAAAACGGAAAGGATGTGAGCAAAATGAAAATGTTAAATATTAATTCAAATAAAATAAGTGGAGAAAATAATTGTTTTGCTCACGTTATAAGACGTAAGTAGATGGTTTTTGTCTCCACGAAAATTGAAAAAATGGAAATGGGGATGAAAAAAGATGAAAAATAAAGCAATACTAAAAAACATAATTAAATTAATGCCACTATATCTTGTTGCTATAGTGTCTATGTTTTTATGTAGTTATATAGATTCATTATCTGGATTATTTGTAGGAGAAGTATTGGGAATCTTAAATGGAGATAGTGATATTCTTCCAGGAGCATTAATAAAATTTGTTGATAAAACAAGTGTGAAAAGTCAAATAACTAGTATTTCGATAATCTATATTGTAGTTATATCTATTAGAATTGCCTTTTTCTTTTTATCAAGATATACTAGACAACTTCATCAACAGTTATTAGGTAAAAATTTAAGTTTAGCATTTTACAAACATGTATTAGATTTACCAAAAAGTGAATATGTTAATAGATCTACAGGAGACATAATTCAAAGAAATATAGAAGATTGCCAAAGAGTAACTAAACTATTTAGAGATTCAATATATGAAGTATTTAAAATAGTATCAAAAGCAGTGACTGTACTTATACAATTTTATGTATTAAGTAAAGCAATATTTAGTTATAGTATAGTGATTTTAGTTATATGCTTAATATTCTCATGGTATTATGGTTACTTTAAAATAAAGAAAAGAGAAATTAATTCTTCAAAATACTATAGTGAATTAAACTCAACTTTACAACAGAGCATAACCAATTATAGCTTAGTAAAGAGTTTTGCTAATGAAGAGTATGAGTATAAAAAGTTTAAAGAAATAAATGATAAAAAAGAAAGTAACAACTACGATATAAATAACTTACATTGTAGATATTGGTTATTATCAGACTTAATAACATCAATATATTTAGTTGGGTGTTTAATTATATTAGCAATTGTTTACTTTAATGGGAACATATCTTTAGCAGCAGTTTCTGCTATTGCAATATTATCAACAAGTTTCTTAAACGAAGCAACACAATTAATAAACTATATAACAGGCCTTGTTAAAACATTTATATCTATAAAAAGATTAAATGAATATTTTAATATAGAAACAGAGTATGTTAATGATGGAACTGTAACAAGTGAAATTGAGGGAAATATAACATTTGAAAATGTAAGCATGAAATATGATAAAGATGATATCTTGAAAAATATTAGTTTTGAACTAAAAAAAGGAGAAACATTAGGCATTGTTGGTAAATCAGGAAGTGGTAAAACAAGTATTGTAAATTTACTAACAAGGTTAGACGATTATTCAAGTGGAAGTATCAAGATAGATGGTGTTGAATTAAAAGATTATAAGAAAAAATATATAAGAGAAAATATGGGAGTAGTATTACAAGATGCCTATATCTTCTCGAAAACAATAAAAGAAAACTTATTAGTATTAGTAGATAATGATCGTATAGATTTAGATATGTATCTAAAAAGAGTAGGATTAGATGAAGATATAAATAAATTTGAAAGTGGATTAGAAACAATAGTTGGTGAAAGAGGGGTAACTTTATCTGGCGGACAAAGACAAAGAATCTCTTTACTAAGAACAATAATGAAAAATAAAAAAATACTTATATTAGATGATACCTTAAGTGCAGTAGATAACATAGTAGCAAGAAAAATCAAAAACTCTATTGCTAAAGAAAAAGCTACTACCATCATAATTTCTCATAATTTACTAAATGTGAAAGACGCTGACAAAATTATAGTGCTTGATAAAGGCGAGATAGTAGATATCGGAACTCATGATGAACTAATACAAAGAGAAGGATTCTACTCTAACGTTTGGAGTTTACAACAAATGATACAGGAGGTAGATGAATAATGAAAACAATTAAAAATATAATAAATGTTTTTAAAAGAATAATGCCTAGAAGTATAAATTTCAAAAAAATATATACAATGGCAATTATTTATGCTTTAAGTGAACTAGCTATCGTATTTATTTTTTCTTATTATGGAATAGATAAAGCATTTAAACAAAATAGTATACCTTTATTTATAATAGTGATAAGTATAATAACACTTGTTCAAATAACAAGTAATGTCACTTATGCAATAGCTTTTAAAAATGGCAATAAATTAACAAGAGAAGTTAACCTAGAAATAAGAGAAAAGTTATTTAAAAAAGCAATGGAATTAGATAAAGAATATCATAACAATCACGCGACAGGAGCAACTATAAATACAATTGTAGGTGATGTAGAAATAGTAGGTGAAGGGTTCTTCTGGCCTAGTATGTATATAATTGTTAATAGTATAAACGTATTAGTTAGCTATTTATTATGTGCAATTGTTAACTTCAAATTAAGTATTATTTTATTAATATGTACACCAATTATATTCATCTTATCTAATTCATTATTTAAAAAATTAAATAAAATAGATGATAAAAGAAGAATAGCAAAAAAACTAAGATTGAGTCATATAAATGATGGAATTATGGGAATAAAAACAATAAAAACGTTAAATATAGAAAAAGCTAATAATGAAGAATATGACAAACTATGCACAAACCAAATGAAATGGAATATGAAAAAACATTATGCATACCAGTTGATGTGGAGATCATTAGAGCTTATTAATGCTATAGCGATATGTATTTTATTCTATTTATCATATAAAGAATATACAAGTTTTAATATATCTTATGGTAGTTTATATTTATTCTTTACATTATTTAATAAATGCTTAGCTTCAATATTATATATTGCTGATAACTATGACTCATTTTCTGAAGTTTTAGTATCTGCAGAAAAAATAGATTATATGTTAAACTTAGAGCCTCTTATTAAGGATAAAGAAAACATAAATATGAATCCAGATCCTCTAAAAGGAAAAATAGAATTTAAAAATTTAACATTTAAATATCCAAAAGGAGAACAAGTTTTAACTAACTTTAATTTATTAATTAAACCTAAGACAAAAATAGCGTTAGTAGGTCGTACTGGAAGTGGTAAATCAACTATTGCAAGTTTAATATATAGATTCTATGAACCAACAAAAGGTCAAATATTATTTGATGATAAAGACTACTTGGATTTACCTCAATCATTTATAAGAAATAGTATTGGATTCATCTTACAGGATTCATTATTATTTGATGATACTATTTTAAACAATATTAAATATGGAAAGCAAGATGCTACTCTAGAAGAAGTAAAAGATGTGTGTCAAAAAATAGGATTAGATGAATTTATAGAAAATATGAAAGATGGATATGATACTAGAGTTGGAGAAGGTGGATTATTACTTTCTAATGGGCAAAAACAATTAATGGCATTTGCAAGAGTACTATTAAAGAACCCAGATATAATAATACTAGATGAGGCAACAAGTAGTATAGACTCTAAAACAGAACAATTAATACAAAACTGCATAAATACACAATTCAAAGATAAAACTTGTATTTTTATAGCGCATAGACTTTCTACTATTAAAGATGTAGATAATATAATATATTTAGATAAAGGATGCATATTAGAACAAGGAAGTCATTATGATTTAATGAAGAAAAAAGGAAAATATTATAATTTATACACAAATCAATTCTATAGCAAAATGTTAGATGCAGAGCTTGGAACAAAGGAAAAAGAAAATTAAAAAACGCTTTTATTCCAAAAAGTTAAAAAAAATTGATTTTTTTGGAATGAAAGGGGTATACTATATATGGTGATATATCATGCAGCATATAATACATAGAAGCAACTATTTAAAAAAATTAATAGATGTGATTGGAACAAAAGATATTAAAGTTATAACAGGAATAAGAAGATGTGGAAAATCCGAATTATTAAATACTTTCTCTGCATATTTAAAAGAAAATAAAGATAATAATATTATTGAAGTAAAACTTCAACAAAAACAATTTGAATCGTTTTTAAAAGAAGATGTTTTATATGATTATGTGATGAGTAAATATGACTCAAGTAAAAATAATTATTTGCTAGTAGATGAAATACAATTGGCCAAGAACTTTGAAAAAGCTATTAATTATATATATGAAGAGAATAAATTTGACATTTATATAACAGGATCAAATGCCTTTCTTTTGAGTAGTGATCTTGCAACATTATTTACAGGAAGAACTTTTCAAATACATGTATATCCCTTTTCATTTAAAGAAATGATAAATTATTATAATTACAATAATTATAATGAGGCATTTGATGAATATGTGAAATTTGGTGGGTTTGCTGGTTCGTATTCATATAGAAATAAAGAAGACAAATACACTTATATTTCAAATGAAATATATAATCCAATAATTCAAAGAGATATAGTTGATAGATATAAAATAAAAAATACTAATACGATAGAAAATATTTCTTTATATTTGTTTGACAATATATCAAATTTAACATCACCTAATTCTATTACTAGATACTTGAATACAAATCATGATGATATAACCTATAAAACAGTAGCAAGTTATATTGATTATATCAAAAGATCCTTTATTGTATATGAAGCAAAGCGTTATGATTTAAAAGGAAAAAAATATTTATCAACAGATAGTAAATATTATTTGTCAGACCATTCTATTAGGTATGCAAAAAATGGAGTTCGTAATTTAGATATAGGAAGGGTATATGAAAATATTGTATTTATTGAATTATTAAGAAGGGGATATGAAGTATATATAGGAAAATTATATGAAAAGGAAGTGGATTTTGTTGCAACAAAATTTGATGAGAAAATATATATACAAGTATCTAATAATATAAATGATGAGAATACTTTTAATAGAGAAATAAGACCACTGTTATCAATAAAAGATGCATATCCAAAGTGTATTATTGCAAAAACATACCAAGACGAATACTCTTATGAGGGAGTAAGAATTATAGATATAGTAGATTGGTTAACAAGATGAATAATTGCATATAAAGATGAGTAATAAAATAAAAAGAAAACACATAATTTTAATTGGTGATACTTATGAAAAAAGTTATGTGTTTTTTTATTATGCTTACAAGCATGTTAACTCCAGATAAAAGTGTTAATAATACTAAATATTATGCTAGAAGTTACATTGTAATGGATTTTAATAGTGGAAAAGTATTAGAAGGTAAAGACACTAATTTAGTTAGAAGTGTAGCAAGTATTTCTAAAATAATGACAGCAATAGTAGCTATAGAAAATAGTAAATTAGATGATTATGTAGAAGTTAATGAAGATATATTAAAAGCATATGGGAGTAGTATATATTTAAAAATAGGAGAAGTAGTTAAAATGGAGGATTTGCTTTATGGTCTTATGCTTAGAAGTGGAAATGATGCAGCGGTAACCATAGCAAGAGGAGTAAGTGGAAATATAAGTAATTTCGTTGCTTTAATGAATGAAAAAGCAAAAAAAATTGGAATGAATGATTCTACTTTTAATAATCCAAGTGGCTTAGATGTAGATGATGCAGGAAATTTATCAACTAGTTATGATATGGCATTGCTTATGAAATATGCACTAAACAATGAAATATTTAGAAAAATAACATCTACTAAAGAATATAGGAGTAATGCTCATGGAACATGGGTTAATAAGAATAGATTATTAAGAGAATACACTAACACAAGTGGAGGAAAAACAGGATTTACTACTAAAGCTAGAAGAACTTTAGTAACTTCAGCCAAAAAAGAAGATACAGAACTTATTATAGTTACTTTAGATTGTGGAGGAGACTTTGCTCTTCACAAGGAATTGTATGAGAAATATTTTAATAAATATAAAACATTTAATTTGCTTAATAAAGGGGTAAATCATATAAGTGAATATGAATTAACTTGCGATTCAAATGTAAGCGTTTTGTTAGAAAAAGATTTAATAAAAGATAGTGAAATATTATATGAAATAAGAAATGAAGAAACAGAAGTGTTACTAATAAATAATGGTGAGAAAAAAAGTATTGGAGTTTGTAAATCTAGAAAAATAGAAAACTATAAAAAGAAGAAAAGTTGGTTTAAAAGAATATTTACTAAGAATAATTAATAAAATTATTTAAGGAGAATACTATGAATAAAATATGGTTATTTATTATTTGTTTTTCAATTACTTATGGAATAGCTACAGGCAGAGGGGCAGAACTATCTAATGTTATATTAAATGTACCTAAAGAAGCATTTAACTTATTAATCACAATGATTACTGCAGCATGTTTCTGGAGTGGTATGATGAAAATTATGGAAAGTGTAGGAATAGTTGAATTTATAGCAAAAAAAATAAGACCTATATTTAAACTAATTATGCCTAATTTAAAAGATGAAACAGCTTTAAACTATGTTTCAATGAATATTG
The DNA here is from genome assembly GCA_934101685.1 of uncultured Bacilli bacterium. GTDB lineage: Bacteria > Bacillota_I > Bacilli_A > RFN20 > DUOF01 > CALVUJ01. The sequence continues at coordinate 21,121 of CAKORZ010000010.1, read as the reverse complement.
CTGCAAATATATTTGGCCTTGGATATGCTGCTACTCCTAGTGGGTTAAAAGCAGTAAAAAGAATGCAAGAATTAAATGATGGTGATAAGAGTGAGGCGACAGATGAAATGGTAACTTTTTTAGTTTTAAATACAGCAGGAGTTACTCTAATACCAACTTCAGTAATGGCAATAAGAGCAGCATTAGGTGCAAAAAATCCAGCTGATATGCTAGTTTTTCCAATAATAGCTACTTTAATGTCATGTGTAGCAGGCTTAATTGCAGATGCAATATATAGGAGAAGATATTATGCTAAGCGAAGTTAGTTTTATAATAGTACCTATTTTAATTTTAATAACTATTATTTTAGCTATAAAGAAAAAAGTTAATGGGTATGATAAATTTTTACTTGGTGTAAAAGAAGGAATGGGTTTATTTAAAGAAGTATTTCCAACTTTAATAGCAATGGTAAGTGCAGTGGCTATTTTAAGAGGTTGTGGGTTTATTAGTGATGTTGGAGACATGCTTAAAGATTTATTCGATATTAATGGTGAGGTAGTAGAAATAGTCCCAATGATTTTGTTTAGACCGATATCAGGTAGTGCCTCAATGACAGTCTTTAATTCAATATGTGTAAATAATGGTGCGGACTCTTTTCTTTGTAAAACAGGCGCTATAATACAAGGAAGCACAGATACTACTTTATATGTATTATCATTATATTTTTCTAGTATTGGTGTTACAAAATGGAAGCATTCATTAAAAGCTGGTTTAATTGCTGATGTAGTGGGTATAAGTATTGGGGTATTATTATCTATAATATTTTTTGGATTCTGATAAATAAAAAAAGTAGATTTCTCTACTTTCCTAGTTACTTAATAAATTTTATTTATTCAGCATGAGGAGCTGATTTATCATATAAATTTTTAGCAGCTTTTACAAGCTCACTCAATTTCTCTTTATCATCAATATTTTTTAACATAAAATCATTTTCTTTAGTTTGTACAAGTTCAGATGCTAATAATCTAAAACTGCCTTTATCATCTAATAGATAATCTGTATATAATAAATAAATTCTATCATCTTTATCTGTGATCATGGAAACAACATCACATGTAACTTCCATGCCCTCATCATTAATTATTGTAAAACTATATTCTTCATTCATTAGTATACCCTCCTTTCTTTTATCCTTTTCTAAAGTTTCTTCCAACCCATCCATATGTTTTATCGCCAACAAACTTTATTGCATTCCCAAGTCCAGCAGTAACAGTTTTTATAACTTTATTATCAAATGCATTAGAAGCATCTCCGATTCCAAAAATAGACGAAGCTGTCGAAGTGAAAAAACCAGATAAAAGTCTAAATGGAAAAGATGCAATGCCAATAGCTAAAGGACCTACTGTAGAAATAACTCTTGCAGTAAGCATAAATGGAGTTTTCGCAACAGATCCAACTAAACTACCAACATCTTTTGCAATTTCTTTACCTAGTTGCTTTTTGGTTGCCGCTCTATGTGGAAAACATGCTTGTGATACATGGCAAGCAAGTCTTCTCATTTTTAAACCAAACTCTCTAGCAAGAGTAGGCTCTTTTATGGAAGCATGAACTTTGTTTTCAGTTATTCGTTTGTTAATAAACTCTGCATGATCTTTGTAGACATTACGCACAACAGTATCTACACTAGTAGCAGTAGATAAACCTGAAACTGATGGATCTACTAGACCTACTTTATTAACCTTATAAGCTTGTCTTAAAGCAAACAAATACTTACCTCTATAATAAAGTATATTTTTTTCATCATTATCAGCTAACGCATCATCAAGTTTTTCACGATGCTCTTTAGCAAGGTCCATCCAACTATCGTATTCCGTAGACATATATACCACCTCTATACTTCTAGTATAACTTTAAAAAAATTTAAAGTAAAGAAAAAACATTTTTGAAAACAATATATGTTAATTATTTATTTATATTTTCAATATTTGAAATATATGTTTTTAAATTATCTTGGTCTTTGAAATAATTAAGATAGAAAATATGGTTATTATAGTAAATCTTTTTAAGTAATCTTTTGCATTTTTCCTCAACTGTAGTCATATATTCATTATTTGCAGAGGCTTTTTTGTATAAAGGCTTATTAATATTAGAAAATAATAATTTATCAGTTATAAAAACATCAAAGGCCTTTGTATATAAAACAGATTCATTGTCACTAAATATAGAATTTCCATAATAAACATTAGTATAATAATTTATACCAAATAAGTCTAATACTGTAGGAACTATATCATATGTAGTAGTAAATTTGTTAATAATTTTATGCCCAATATTAGAATCATAAATCATTAAAGGAACTCTATATAATTCTAAATAATTGTTACTACTATAAGAATATATATTTTTAACTTGATTAGACAAATTGCTCATATAAGTGTTGTGATCTGCAAACATTACAATAGTAGTGTTATCAAGTAAACCTTTGCTATCAAGATCATCTAACATTATGCCAACAGCCTTATCAAAATCCATTACACTAACCATATAATTCTTTAAATAATCATTAGTTATACTTATATTTAATGAATCTAGTTTGTCATAATATTCTTCTAAATTAGTTCTATACTTTAAATAATCACCATGCATAGATATAGTTGTAATATGGGTATTAAATCTGCCAGTAGAAGGAAACATAACATCACGCATTTTATCAAACATTTCACTATCTTTATTCATAGCAGTATTTGTTATGTTTAATTCTTCTAAATAGTCTACAACGCCATATTCTTTCATCTCTTCTATGAAATATAAATTATCATATCCTAGGGAGGTAGCTACATTTTCTCTATTATAAAACCCTTTTTTATTATTGTGAAAAAAGTTATTTCTAATATTGGTATCTGATATTTTTATCATACTAGCAATAGATGAATTAAATGAATTAGATGGGTAACTATAATTTATATATGCATTACTTGGATAAGAACCAAGAAGAGCTTCATCTTCACTCATATCAGTTTTATTTTGCGAATAATGATTATTCATAACAACGCTCATATTGTAAAACTTTCTCAAATTAGGATATAAAGCATCAAGCTTTTCATTGCTTAAATTAGCCCCATTAGGATAAATATCTGGATTACTAATAAAGCTAAACCACTCGAAAGATTCAACAAGTATTGTAACTAAGTTATTGTTTTTAGATATTCCAAAATATTCGGTTTTTGTGTTAACATTTTCATAAATATAATTGCTTATTTGTTGACTAGAGAGAGTATTATATTTATTAAAAAATAGCATTTTACTTACCTCATTTGCAAAGTTTGAGGTAGCACCATAAATTGAATACTTGTCATTAGAATTCCTATACAAAGATCTAATAAAGTTTTCCTCAGAAATTTGATTTGTTTTAATTATATAAGTAGTTTGCCCAACTACTAAACAAATTATGCATAACAAGCATACTAGCCAATTTACAGAATAATACTTATCTGCTTTATTGCCTAGAACACTAACGCAAAGGCAATAAACAGCAATCATTAATAGCATATAAGCAACATACCAATAATTTATAGTTACGGTCCCAGCGAAACTTACTGTTTCACTAATTAGCCTAAACATATTAAAATCAAATACAGTTCCAGTATTTTCAAATAAGGTAACGCAGACAAGATTTATAATGCATTGCAAGATAAAAAACATTACTAAAAACCATCTTTTAACAGTCCTATGCGGAATAAGATTGTAAATAAAGAATATAACACCCAAATATAATAACATAAGCCAAGGCTTGCTTATAAAAAATGATTCTGTTGTAATAGAAACAGTAACTAACTCTAGAATCCACGAAAATAAGAAATAAAATCCAAATGCTATATTATTAGTAAAAAACTTTTTAGTCATCATTAACACCCTCTCTTAAACTAAACTTACAACCACAATAATTTTGACTATATATTTTATTCTCTTTAATAATCTTTTGAGCTTTTTCTAATCCCCCATCTTTTTTAAAATTAGAATGTAAATATTTAATATTATTATATTTACTAGCGTATCCTTCAAGTATCTTGTTGATCATTTCTTCATTTTTTTGACGAGATATAGTCATAACACTGCATACATAATCATAATTATTATCACTAGCGTATTTAACTAATTCTTTATATCTAAGTGAATAACACATAAAGCAACGTATACTTCCTTCTTTATCATCTTTCCTTTTTTCAAGTATCTTATTAAATCTTTCATTATCATAATTTCCTTTAATAATTTTGATATTAACATTATATTCATTATTTAATTTATTAACATAATTAACAAGAGTATTATATCTTAATTCAAATTCACTAAAAGGATAAATATTTGAGTTATTATAAAAAATTGTAATATCAAAATAATCCTTTAAAACTAATAAAGGATAACAAGCACATGGTGTACAACATGCATGTAACAAAAGAGAAGGCTTTTTGTTAAGCCCTTTTACTTCTTCAATTTCTTTTAAAAACTTTTGATAATTAGTAAATACTCTCATAACTACAACTCCTATTTAATAAACATTGCATCTCCAAAAGAAAAGAAACGATATTTTTCTTTAACTGCTTCATTATATGCATTCAAAATAATTTCTTTACTAGCAAGTGCACTAACAAGCATTATTAGAGTAGATTTAGGTAAATGGAAGTTAGTAATTAAAGCATCAATTGCTTTAAATTCATATCCAGGATAAATAAAGATATCACTCTCTTCATGACATTCCTTGAATTCACCATATTTACTCATAACAGTTTCAAGTACTCTAGTAGAAGTAGTACCTACACTTATAATTCTTCTTCCTTCTTTTTTAGCTTTATTAAGTTCATCTGCTACTTCTTTACTCATAAAGTACTCTTCTTTATGCATTTTATGATTAGTAACATCATCAACTTTAACAGGCCTAAAAGTACCAAGTCCTACATGTAAAGTAACATCTAATACCTCTACACCTTTTTCTTTTAATTTTTTAAATATTTCATCAGTAAAATGTAGCCCAGCAGTGGGAGCTGCAGCACTACCATTATATTTTGCATATACTGTTTGATATCTATCTTTATCTAGTAAAGACTTTTTGATATAAGGAGGTAATGGCATATTCCCAATTTCATTTAATACCTCTAGAAAAATTCCCTCACATTCAAATTTTAAAATTCTAATACCTTCATCTTTAACTTCTAAACAAGTAGCTTTAAGTTTATCACTAAAATTAATAACAGTTCCTACTTTTACTACTTTTGCATTCCCAACTAAGCATTCATAAGTGTCTTCAATTTGCTTTAAAAGAAGTACTTCAACTTTTGCACCAGTTCCCTCTTTTACTCCAAATATTCTAGCAGGTATAACTTTAGTATTATTTCTAACTAAAATATCACCTTTATTTAAATAATCAACGATATCATAAAAATGTTTATGTTCTATTTTTCCTGTTTTTTTATTTAAAACCATAAGTCTAGAAGAACTTCTATCCTTTAAAGGAGTTTGTGCAATTAACTCCTCTGGTAAATAATAATCAAAATCACTAGTTTTCATATTAAAAGCCTCTTGGATTAGTAGTATTTAATCCATATTTTTCAAAAAATTCGTTTTTAAAATCACCAAATCTATCTTGTTTAATTGCTTCTCTAGCATCTTCCATTAATTTAACTAAAAATCTTAAATTATGAATAGAAAGAAGTCTTTTTCCTAATCCTTCATCACATTTATAAAGATGTCTTAAATAACTTCTAGTATAATTTTTACAAGTATAGCAATCACATTTCTCATCTATTGGTCTTAAATCATATTCATTCTTTTTATCTCTAATATTAAGTCTGCCTTCACTAGTCATTAAAGCACCATGCCTAGCTATTCTAGTAGGTAATACACAATCAAACATATCAATACCTCTCATTATACCTTCAAGTATAGCATCATAAGATCCTACTCCCATTAAGTAACGAGGTTTATCTTTAGGTAAATAAGGAACACTGTAGTCTAACATTTTATAAAGGACTTCTTTAGTTTCGCCTACACTAGTTCCACCAATTGAATATCCAGGAAAATCCATTTCAGCAAGTTTAGTAGCGCTCATCTTTCTTAAATCTTCAAATTCTCCACCTTGAACAATACCAAATAAAGCTTGTTTAGGATTATTGTGCACTGCCTTACCTCTTGCAGCCCATCTAAGTGTTCTTTCAACACTATTTTTCATGTATTCATAATCACAAGGATAAGGAGGACATTCATCAAAGCTCATAATAATATCTGCTCCTAATTTATTTTGTATTTCAATAGATTTTTCAGGAGATAAAAATAGTTTAGAACCATCTAAATGAGATTTAAAAGTAACTCCTTCTTCAGTAATCTTACGTGTTTTACTTAAAGAAAAAACTTGAAACCCACCTGAATCAGTTAACATAGGCCCATCATAATGCATAAATTTTTGAAGTCCACCAGCATTAGCTACTACATCTTCACCAGGTCTTAACCAACAATGATATGTATTAGCAAGTATAACTCCTGCTCCTACTCCCTTTATTTCTTCTGGAGACAAGTATTTTACTGTAGCTAAAGTACCAACAGGCATAAACATAGGAACTTCTACATCACCATGAGGAGTATGCAAAATACCATACCTTGCTCCAGTTTGTTTACAAACATGTTTTATTTCTAAATAAAATTCTTTATTTTCCATTAAATCACTTCCTAGCCTTTATATCATACTCTAAATCTCATAAAAGATAAAGATATAAAAATAAATTAACTAGAAATATAATTTATTATATAAATTAAAACATAAATAAGCAAAGGTTGTTTTTATATTGAAAGAACTTTTAGTGTGAAACAAATTAAAGAAAATATTGAAAAAATGTTTCACATTTTAAATTTTGTGCTAAAATAAAAGTGTGAAACAAAATTACGAGTTTTTGTTTTAAAAAGTTCACATTGGAGGATTTATGGAAAATAGAGAAAACATTTTAGCATTATTAAATCAAAAAGATTTACTTTCAAAAGAATTAAAAAATTTAATTTATGGTTCTATTGAAATAAGAGAAAAAGATAATAAAAAATATATTTACGTCCACTTTCGAGAGGATGGAATTGCATTAACAAAGTATGCTGGTGAATTTAGTGATGATTTATATAATTTGATACTTAATAACTCTATAAAAGCAAAAACAGCGAAGAAAGAAATTAAACGAATAGATAAAGAATTAAGATTATTAGGATATACGGAAAAAGAACTCCCTAATAATGTTGCTTTAAATATAGACTTTGCAAAGAAACATTTGGTAGATACTATTTATAAGCAAGCAGTGTTAGAAGGAATTGCAACAACTTATGCTAATACAGAAACGATTATTGAAGGTGGCATGGTTAACAATATGACTGCTAACGATATATTAAAAGTGATAAATTTAAAACATGCGTGGGAGTTTATTTTGAATAAAGATGTCATAACAAGTCCAACAAATTATGCTTTACTTTGTGAAATAAATAAACTTATAGAAGAAGGTTTTTATTATAATGCGGGTTGCATTCGTTCTACTTCAGTTAGCATAGGCGGAACAAAATGGAAACCAGAACTTCCAATAGAAAGCGCAATAAAAGAAGAGTTAAATGACTTATTTGCATTAGAAATTGATGATGTAGATAAAGCCATTGAACTATTGCTGTATATAATGAAAAAACAGATTTTTATTGATGGTAATAAGCGAACAGCCGTAATCTTCGCTAATCATTTTTTAATTTCAAAAGCAAAAGGATTGATTGTAATACCAAATGAAAAAGTTGAAGATTACAAAAAGTTACTTATTTATTATTATGAGGGAAAAGATGAAAAATCAATAAAAGAGTTTTTAAAAAAATATGGATATATAAGAGTTTAAAAAAAACTAAAAATGCATATTAAAAAATTATGCGTTTTTAGTCATATCATTTTTAATAAAATATATTATTAATTTTTATAAGTATATACTTCGGCATTCTTTATATCAGCTGGAGTAAAATTCATATCTTCAGGTAAACCATTATAGTAATAGTAAGTAGCTCTTCCTACACCACTATGAGCAACTACTAATACATCTTTACCTTTTTCTTTTGCTAATATCTCATCATAAAATTTTTTTACTCTATTATATAAATGCTCAATAGATTCCATTGATTCTGGGATTTTAGCTTTTCCATCCCATCTAGCAAATGGTAAATTTTCTGCAGGTGTACCAGTAAGTTCTCCATAATATCTTTCTTTTAAACGTTCATCAAAAATAACATTAAGATTAGGATGATATTTTTTTATCTCTTCCATAGTCATTCTAGCCCTGCTTAAAGGAGAGCAATAACAAATATCTATGTGAGTATCTTTAAGCTTTAAAGCAGCTTCCTTTGCTTGCTTAATTCCTGTTTGATTTAGTGGAGTATCAACCCATCCAGTTAAAAGATTACCGTTTTTATTGTCATCGGTTTGACCATGTCTAACAAAATATAACATAACTATTCCTCCTCAAAACAATAATATTATAATAAATATTCGTTTTCTTTGTAAATTTATCGATAACTTAATATTTTAAAATATCACATAAATCAGTATCGTATAAAACTTCTAATTCATGTAAGGCTCTTGTTAACGCTACATATAGTAATTTCATATCTAATATATTATCTTTAGAATAATTTGCGTTATTTACTTCACTAACAATAACAGCATCAAATTCTAATCCTTTAGCAAGTGAAATTGGTAAGACACAGATACCACCATCATATGATGTACTGTTTTCATCTAGTTTATTAATATTAATTTCATCTTTTAAACTATTATAATATTCATTAACCATTTTTTCATCTTTACATATAAGAGCAATACTTTTATAACCTTTATCTTTAAATCCTTTTATTTTATCTTTTATGTATTGTATTTTATTGCTTGGCTTTATAGTAACTACTTCTTTCCCATGCCTAATAACAGGTTCTGCTAAAGAAACATTTAAGTGACTTAATATTTTGTTTGCAAAGTTCATTATTTCTATGGTAGTTCTGTAAGATTTAGCTAAGTATTTTATATCATTATTGCCTTCAACTAATTCTTTAACTTCATCCCAAGATTCAATCCCTCTATAAGCATATATTGATTGTGATAAATCGCCATAAATACTGAAATTAGTGTATTTAAATAGTTTCTTTAAAGCAGCATAATGCATATATCCTAAATCTTGAGCTTCATCTATACTAACAGAAATATATTTGTTATATTCTTTAGCGCCTAATAAGTATTCATTTATGTATATTAATGATGCTAAGTCATCAAAATCTACTTTTCTTTTATTTAAGTTATTTAATGTAGAAGTCACTAACTCTTCATAATCAATTGTTTTTATAAATTCTTTGTATAATTCTAATGTGTTAAATTTAAAATCTTTAAAGTAATCTTTGATTATGTTTTTAATATCTTTTACTAAAACATTTTTAATTTCATGACTTTTCTTTATTAATTGTTTTCTTTTATCTAGAGCTTTTTCTACTTTAATTAAAGAGTCAAATTGTTTATTGATGTTTCTTATAATGCTAAATGCTTCATCTTGACTATATTTATAAATGGTATTATGCAATTTTTCTATTTTTATTTTTAATGGTTCTTTATCAAATTTATTGTATAATTCAAGAAGTTTTTCTTTTTCTATAATAACTATGCTATCCTTTTTTAAATCTTTACTAAAGATATTCATGGTTATATTAAATAAATATTTGTCTAATAATTCTTTCATTGTTTTACTAGATTTGAAATGCGCTATTTCATCGTATGTGCTTGTTTTGCTTCTAGGTATTATTGTAAGTTTACTTTTAAAGTTTAAGTATTCAACTGCTAAGTCTTCTAGGGTTATTTGTTTTACTTCTCCAACTTCTAGATCAGGAAGAATAGCACTCATATAATCACTAAACAAGTTATTAGGGCTTATTACCATGTATTGATTAGTCTTATAATTATCCTTTTCATTATAGGCAAGAAAAGATATCCTGTGCAGCATTACTGTTGTTTTACCACTACCTGCAACTCCTTGAACTATCAAGTTCTTGTTTAATGGGTCTCTTATAATGCTATTTTGTTCTTTTTGAATTGAAGTAACTATATTTTTTATTTTACTATCAGTATTTACTCCAAGATATGGCTTCAACAAATCATCATCACTGGTGTTATTAACATCCATATAACTTTCAAGATTAGCATCTTTTATGTTAAACACTCTTTTTAAACTTAAGTTTCCTTCATATGTTTTACCATTTGAGGCATATGCTGTGTTACCTAAGGCACTATCGTAATATAGGTTTGCTATAGGTGATCTCCAATCGACTATATACTGGTTAGCGTCATTATCTATTAATCCAGCTTTTCCTAAATAATATTTCTTTTCTGTGTCACCATTTTCCTTAAAATCTATCCTAGCGAAGTAAGGACAATCCCTATGCCTTTCTAATGAAGCATTTTCTCCTAAATAAATTCCAATAAATGTTTCATTCATGGAAAATAAGTTATCTTCATCATCATCTCCACGTTTTAATTGTACTAGTAAATCGGAAATTCTTTTTTTGTTTTGCAACAAACGATCATCGATAATTCCTAGCACCTTTCCTAAATATTTCTTCTCTTCTAACATTAAAAAACCCCCCTTTGAGACCTAGAATATCGTTAGGTCCCACCACCGGGGGTTATAAGTGTTATTTAAGATTGAACGTGCAATTATTCTATAACATATAAATATGCATGTCAATAAAAATTATTACAAATATTTATTTAGCACTAAAGTCGCTAAAATCAGGCATTTTTAATGCTTTATTAGAATAATTAATTGTTAACTTATAATCTTTATCATTATCTTCATAATCAGCCTCAACAACTCTTAAGTTACCTTTTAAGTCATATTTATAAGTAAGCTTTCTATCAGTTGCATTAGCAGTATATTTAATTCCTAATACATAGAGAGGCTTGAAAGAAAAATCAATTTTAGTTTTTTCTTTATTTTCATCAATTGAAGTTTCTAATAAATTATAATTAGTTAAAGAATATACTAAAGAATAATAATTGTTATACATAGCTAATGCATCACAATCTTTATAAGTTTTTGAATCACCATCTAATGTATACAATTTTTCGTTTTGATAGTATTCTGTAACTGTTTTATCATCTTTAGTAGAAACAGCCTCCATAAATATTTTTCCTTCTTTATCAACATAGAAACTATAATTTAAAGTTTCATTTGAAGAAGTAACATTAAATGAAATTGTTTTATTACTTTTTCCATCTAGGAATTTTTCTAAAGTGTTATTAGATGTTTCAGCCAATGCTGATAACTTATCTTGGTTATATTTAAATACTAAAGAACCATTAGAAGATCCAACTAAAACAAAGTTTAATACAACACTGAAAATAAAGACAATTACAAGTAAAATTTTTAAAATAAATTTAAATATTCTCATTTTTTATACCTCCCTTATGCCTCTACAAATGAATCGAATGAAGGGAAATTAAATTTAGTAGTATCATACTTTATACTAAGTTCATTATTTTCGCTTTTCATTGATAGCAATTTGTCATTATTATTAAATACTAGATTAGCTGTTAATGCTTCTGTTTCAGATTGCTTAATCTTAAAAGCAACATTTCTTGTTAGTGAGAATTTATTGAAACTAAAATGAAGTTTTGTTTTAAAATCACTAACTTCAGTTTGGCTAGGATTCTCAGTATCATAAATCATATAGTACAAATAAATAGCAGCACCCATATATAAATTAGCAGCATAATTTATAACAACAGAACTACTTACTTTTTCTTTGGTTTTAGTATCGCCTTCTACAACATATTTATAACCATCATTAGGAAAATATACTGTTTTTACAACTTCTTTAGAGTCATTGTAAACATAGGTTATTTGTTCACAAGTTAAAGTGCCTTCTGTTTTCTCATTGTCTTTTACACAAGAAACAATAGCTTTAGTTTTATTTTCATTATCATAATCTTCAAAAGTAAATTTAGTAGCGTTTTGAATTTGAAGTGCAGCTCTATTGCCAAGTTGTCTTCTTTTAACTTCATCATCTTTGAACGCTAATGAATAATCACTAGAAAATCCTAGTATTACATTAAAACATACGCTAAATATAAAAATTAGCACAAATAATATTTTTAATATTTTATTAAATATTCGCATAAAAACCTCTCCTCTTTTATATAAAAAGATTAGCACAAAACATTATAAAAATAAATAAAAAAATTATTTTTTATAAACTTCAATTCTTTGAACTTTTTTAAATATTCCAGTATTCTTTCTAAATTTAAATTTGTTTCTTAAAAATAAAGGTAAATCGTTAATCTTATCACAATCATAATAATACATTGTTTTAACATGCTTTAAAGGAGAAATATCTTCTATCTTCTTATAACTATTGAAACCAAATTTCATATTTGCATTAACCCTTCTAAGAGAAGGAGCAAATCTAGAGACTTTAACAGATATTTTGTTAAATACATCCATTATAACTTCTAAATTTTTGAAATGAGAACATAATTCATTTAAAACTAATGTGTTATCGCTCTCATCAAGATACATAAATAATCCTTCCGCTATTACAAGTGTTGGTTTATTTTTGTCATCTATTTCATTTAACCATGATAAATTGCAAACATTAGAAGTAATCATTTTATAATTAGAAGAATTTTTATAATATTTCTTTCTCATTTCCATCGTTCCATACAAGTCTAAATCATACCATGTAATTCTATTATCGTTAATTCTTATATATCTAGAATCAAGACCACATCCAACTTGAATGACATTACAATTGCCATTATATTTGTTTATAAACTCTTTAGTATATTCATCTATTAAATAAGCTCTTAGTGTCAAAAGCGCCTGCAATTTCATACAAACTTTTAATTTTCTTTCATCGTACCCAGCAAGAGAAATTATTTCTTCAGCTTTTTTGTCTTCTAAAATCATATGCTTTTTGGACATCGCAGCCCTTGAATATAATGTTATTAATAGTGTAGAAGCAGTAGAAGATAAGTTTATAAATTCCATAACGACACCTCTTTACATCTTAAATATAACAAATATTGGTAAAAAAAGCCTTAAAATATAGGGCTTTTTTCTAAAAAAATCGAAAAAAAGGTTGAAACATTGTTTTTTGATTATTTAAATGATAAAATTCAATTATCAAATAGGAGGTAAAAAGTCATGAATAAGACACAATTAGTTGAATGCGTTGCATTAGAAGCAAACTTAACAAAGAAAGTTGCAGCTGAAGCTGTTGATGCAGTATTTGCAGTAATGGGTAAAGCATTAAAAGAAGGTGCTGGAGTAAAAGTTACTGGATTTGGTAATTTTGTTGTTAAGGAAAGAGCAGAAAGAAAAGGAAGAAATCCTTTAACTAAAGAAGAAATCACTATTCCTGCTACAACTGTTATTTCTTTCAAAGCAAGCAAATCTTTAAAAGAAGCTGCTTAATTATTGATTTTTTATTAAAAGAAAGCAGACTTTTGTCTGCTTTTTTAATTATATAAAGGGGGATAAATATGACTACAGGAGAAATAGTAGAATTATGTTTACTTATAGGAATTATTTTATTATTAATAATATCGCAATTATTAATAACAGCAACATATAACAAGTATTCACAAAAAGAGGCTAATTTGCCTGCAACAGGAAAAGAAATAGTGGAAAATATGCTTAATGCAAATGCTATTACTGATGTAGAATTAGGATATACAAATGGTACATTAGATGATCACTATAACCATAAATATAAAACAATTAATTTATCAAAAAATAGTTATAAAACAAATTCAGTAGCAGCAATAGCAGTAGCAGCACATGAAACAGGCCATGCAGTGCAAGATCACACTGATTATTTCATGCTTAAACTTAGAAAGTTTTTAGGACCAATTTGCGTTGTCGCATCAAAGTTTGTTTGGGTTGCTATTTTTATCGGAATAATATTACAAATGTTTGATTTAATTGTTATAGGATTAGTTTTAATGGGAATTACTATCTTATTTCAATTAATTACTTTACCAGTTGAATTTGATGCTTCTAGAAGGGCTGTACAATACTTAGAAACAGTTGGATATGATGAAGAAACAATGACTGGAATAAGAAAAATGCTAATGGCTGCAGCGTTTACATATGTAGCAAGTACACTAGCATCTTTAATGCAAATGATAAGATTAATTTTAAATTTAAAGAGAAAAGATTAAAAAGAAAACATATTTGAATATTCACTTTCAAAGATATTTGATTTTAAATCTAAAACTTTAGCATACCTAGTGTATGCTTTTATTTTAAGTTTTCCACCATTTAATAAAGTAAAAGTAAAACTTGGATTAGTTGATGAAAATTCATTGTGATTTCCACTTGAATCTTCAACCTCAATCACATATTCGATATCTCCATATATTTTACTATAATCAAATGAAGTTTCTTTCTTCTCTATTCCTATAAGATCAAATTCATTATCCTTAAAGTTAACATACATGGTTGAACCAACAAGCAATAAATCAACATCATTAATTTCATCTAAAGCAGGAGGACTTATAGTTTCTGTAGGTTCTTCTCCTTTTTTATAATAAACAATATTAACCATATTAATAGGGGTATAAAAATCAGGTAAATAATTAGTGCCTTTTACAACGTTAATTCCTATCAAAGTATCAGGTTTTTCAATTGATTCTCCTTTTTTAACCTCATAATTCATTATTTTAGTAAAGACCTTTCTAGGAATATATTTTCTAGAATCACTACTTGCTTTAAAATAATTCATTTCTCCTTTTTTAGGATAGTCAAAACCACTCCATACTACCGAAGTATAATCCGCGCTATAACCAGCAAACCAAATATCTTTACTAGCATTGCTTGGATAATTTAATTCTTTTAAAAGATTACTATCAAAACTAGAAGTTCCTGTTTTAGCGTGCATTTCTACATTATTAATCTTTACACTTCCCATATTATAGTAGTTATTATCCACAACGCTTTTTAAAATATCACTCATAATATAAGCTGTTTCTTCACTTAATACTTTCTTTTCTTCATTAACATGCGAGTAAATTACTTTTCCTGACTCTAAAGTAACTCTTTTTACTGTGTAGGGAGCAATATATATACCTTTTCTAGCTAACATTGAGTAAGCGCTTGCCATTTGAACTGGAGAAACGCCGTGATACATAGCTCCAAGTGCATAACTCATATTAAAATTAGAAGAATCTACATCTAACAAGTTAATATCTTTTAAATAGTTTATTACTGTATTAACACCTACTTTATTTATAACTTCTTCAAGAGTTTTTAAAGCAGTGGTATTTCTAGAGTATCCTATTGCTTCTTCTACTAAAATATCACCCATATATTCAAAATCTATATTATTAACATTAGTGTCAGTCCCAGGATAACTATAAGGCTCATCTTTAACCATTTGTTTATTATTCCACCCTAAATATTCAACTGCTAGAGCATAAGAAAGTATAGGCTTCATAGTAGAAGCAGGTTGATTTTTCATATCAATGGCTCTATTAAATAAAAATTGACCATTATAGTTTCTTCCTCCTCCTGCTGCAATCAAAGCACCTGTTTTATTATCGATAACTGCTAAAGCCATTTGTTGGTTATCATCTGTAAATTTAATAGTAGTGTCTTTATTATTTTGTATAGTATCAACGAGTGTTTGTAAATCAGTATCTAAGTAAGTTTCTATTATTAATGGTGTAGTTAATGGGTTATACCCAGTTTTTTCTTTTACTTCATTATAAACAATATCTAAATAAGATTGGTATGGAAACGTACTTTCCTCAAAAGAACTTAAATTAATTAAATCACTTATTTGAACTAGCTTTGTATTATTTAATTCTACTTCGCTAATATAACCATGCCTATACATTAAATTCAAAACAGTATCCATTCTTTTTTTTGCATTAGCTGGATTTTTAACTGGATTATAATAACTAGGAGCATTTACTAATCCTGCAAGTAAAGCTGCTTCTGCTAAATTAACATTATTTATTGGCTTAGAAAAGAATTTTAGTGAAGCGCTATTAACACCTAAAGTTACTCCATCAAACATAATATTATTGGTGTATGCTAAAAATATATCTTCCTTACTCATCTTTTTCTCTAAATTTAAAGCCATTGCTATTTCAGTAATTTTTCTATCTAAAGTTTTAGAAGAATCTAAATAAATATTTTTAATTAATTGTTGCGTTAAAGTAGAGGCCCCTTCAGTTGATCCTTTTGTAAGATTGCTTACAAGAGCAGATACGATTCTTTGTAAATCAACTCCAGAATGTTCAAAAAATCTAGCATCCTCAGCACTAACTAAGGCATTAATGAATACATCTGGTAAATCTTCAAAAGTAACACTATTGCTATTAACTAAATTAATAGTGGTTACATCATTGCCATCAATATCTAAAATAACACTTGAAGATTTATTTATTATTGTATTAACTTTAGGGACTTCACTTTTAATAAATAATTTTGCAATATAAATAAAACCTATCATAGATATAACTAGATAGGCAATACATGAAAACTCTAATATATGTTTAAAAATCTTTTTTGCTTTCAAAGTAATCACCAAGATTATTTTTAGCAAAATAATGTAAATTATGATAAATAATATTTATCAATTATCTCTAGATAGTCTACTCTAGTGAAATAACTTTGTTTAATTAAATGTCCTTTTTCTTTAATGTAATCATAAGGAATAGATTTTCTGCTTTCATTCTTATAAAAGTTTAAAACAATATTTGCATCTAAAAAATAAATTTCATTTAATTTAGTAAAACTAATTATTAAAAAGGCTATTGCTCCTTGTTTTAATACTGCTTCTAAGTGTTTTAATTGGTGCTCTCCAATATTATGAAAAGGAAAAGAAGTCTTATTTTGCGTTTCTTTAGCTTCAAAATCAATATATTTTCCTTTATATATACCATTATAATCAGTAGTTGAAGGACACTTAAAATACGCATCACAAATACGTGCTCCATTTGTATAGTCTATTTTAACTATTTGTATAGGAGTAGGCTTTTTGTGAATTACTGCTATTTCTTTTTCTAAGTAATATTCGTTAGTAATATTTATGGATTCTTCTAAACCCATGCCTCTATTACCATAAACCTTTAAAGTTTCATTAAAAGTATTTTTTTTATTTGGATAATTAATCATTTTTCTTTTCTAAAAGAAGTTTTTCTAATTGTTCTTTTTTAGCTAATAAGTCTTCATATTCTTCTTTAGTAATCTTTACATAGTTAACTTCAACTGGCACAGTATCTCCTTGTTTCTTGGCAACAACAAGTTGAACACAGAAGAATAATAAAGATAAAATAATTAATACAGCAATTAATTTGAAATTAAGTTCTGCAGAACTCCAAAATATAATTATTAAATATAAAGATAAAGCAGCATAACATGCATAGCTAATTGCTTGTAAAGGTAAATATCTTTTGCCTAGTTTTAAAACACCTGATGAAATAAGGTTAAAACAAACAGATAAAGCACTTATTGTTAAAGTGATGTTCAAATATACTTTACTATTATTATCTAATTTAGTCCAAAAGCACAAAATAACAAGTAAAGATGATAAACCAATTAGCGATAAACTAGCAATAGCAAGTTTATTTTTCCTTTCAAGCATATTGCATGAGTTAAGAGTAAGTAAACCTGCAACAGTAAGTGTTAATCCTGTAAAAATAACATTTGCTACAGCTCCTTTTAACTTAACAACGCTAAATAATGCACCTATTAAAAGTAATGCTACTAAACCTACAGATCCAATAGTGATCCATGAAACAATCTTCTTCATAATATCCCTCCTAAAATTATTATAACCTAAAAAATTATAAAACGTATATAAATGAGCCTAAAAATAGCATACAACCTAGCTTTTGAATAAAAAACAAACAAGAAAAAGATATTTTTTACTTCAATTTTTTTAGTAATATAATTACTAAAAATAATATTAATCAATATAGTAAATATATAAATAAAATGATATAATAATAAAGGTAGTAAAAGGAGAATATTATGGGACTTTTGGATGGATTAAATGAGAGACAATCAGAGGCGGTAACTTGCAAAGATAAATATATAAGAGTAGTAGCTGGCGCAGGAAGTGGTAAAACTAAAGTGTTAACTTCTAGAATAAGTTATCTTATAAATGAAGGTATAATGCCAAATAAAATATTAGCTATTACATTTACTAATAAAGCTAGTAAAGAAATGAGAGAAAGAGTGTTAAAAAATATAGATGCAACATGGGGAACTCCTTTAATTTCTACATTTCACTCTTTTTGTGTGCGCTTTTTAAGAGAAGAAATACATCATATAGGATATCCTAGAGATTTTAATATTATAGATGAAGATGATAAAACTAAACTTGTTAAAGAAATTTTAAAAGATAAAAACATAGATAAAAATTATTTAAATCATAAGACAATAATTAATTATATTTCTTATAATAAAACTTTTTACTATAAAGGCAATTATGTGAAAAGTATTTTTAATGAAGAAAAGGAAAAAGATAAAAAAAGTATTTATGAAGAATATAATAAAAGACTAGAAAAAATGCAATGTTTAGATTTTGATGATTTATTATTGAAAACTTATCAAATATTAGTAAGCGAAGAAAAAGTGAAAGAAAAATGGCAAAATAAATATTCTCATATCTTAGTAGATGAATTTCAAGATACAAATGATATTCAATTTGATTTAGTTAGATTATTAGTTGGAAAAGAAAATAATTTATTTGTAGTTGGAGATCCGGACCAAACTATATATACATGGAGAGGTGCTAACTTAAATATAATAATGGAATTTAATGAAATGTTCCCTTCGGCTAAAACAATAATACTTGATACTAACTATAGATCAAGTAAAAAAATACTTGAATGTGCTAATAAACTTATAAAAAATAACAAATATCGTTTAAGCAAAGATTTGATTGCTTTCCATGGTGAAGGGGAAAAAGTGCAATATAACAATAGTAGCGACTCCTTCAGCGAAGCAGAACTTGTTGCTAAAACTATAACTGAAGAAAAGCAAAAATATAATTATGCATATAGTGATTTTGCTGTTTTATATAGAGCAAACTATTTATCTAGAGATATAGAAAGTGCTTTAACTAGAAATGGTATTCCATATAAAATTTATGGCGGTGTGAAATTCTATGAAAGAAAAGAAATAAAAGACTCGCTTGCATATTTAAGATTATTAGCTAATAAACAAGATGATTTGTCTCTTACAAGAATTATAAATGAGCCTAAAAGAGGTGTGGGAGAAACTCTTCTTGAAAAGTATAAAGCAATAGCGGATTTTAATGATGAATCTTTGTATGAAACTATAAAAAACAATTTAGAAGAGTGCAAAAGAGCAGAATCTAGAAATAATCTTGTAAGTTTCTTTGAAACAATAGAAAAATATAGCGAGCAAATAAATGCTGGCGTAGAAATAGAAAATGTATTAGATAGCCTTTTAAAAGAAGTTGGTTACTATGAGATGATTGAAGAAGATGATGAAGAACAAAGAAAAGAAAACATTAAAGAATTAATGAATAACATTACTTATTATGAGCTGAATAGCGATGATCCTTCACTTTCTTCTTTCTTGCAAGAAATAACTTTGTTTACTTCTCAAGATGAAATTGAAACTGGCGATTACGTTAGCCTTATGACAATACATACTGCTAAAGGGCTAGAATTTAAAAGTGTGTTTATAGTAGGACTATGCGAAGGAGTATTCCCTAGTATAAAAAGTTTGGAAGAAAACGATGAAAATCTTGAAGAAGAAAGAAGATTAGCTTATGTAGCTTTTACAAGGGCAATGGAATACTTACATTTAAGCTCAAATTATGGAATTAACTATGTAGTTCATTCAAATAATACGCCATCAAGATTTATTAGAGAGATAAAAGAATGCTTGGATGTTAATCCTGCAACTAGATATAAAGAAGTTAAAAATACTTATTCAAATAGGCAACAGATGGTATCATCAACACCTAAAAAAGAGATAAAACCAATGAATAACATAGAATGGAAAACAGGAGATAAATTAACTCATACAGTATATGGACAAGGTATTATCTTAAAAGTTGATGGAGATTTAGTGCAAATAGCATTTAAAGATCCTGCGTATGGAATAAAAACGCTATTAGGTAAACACGGTAGCTTATCTAAAATGAACTAGGAGGCAATATATGAAAGAAAGAATATTAGAATTAAGAAAAATTTTAAATCAGGCAAATTATGATTATTACGTTTTAGAAAATCCAACGCTTAGCGATTATGAATTTGATGCTTTAATGAGAGAACTTATTGAACTAGAAGCAAAGTGCCCTGAGTGCTATGATCCTAATTCTCCTTCTTTGCGTGTTGGAGGGGAGGTTGTTAGCGAGTTCAATACTATAGTGCATAAAAGAAAAATGCTTTCTTTAGGAAATGTATTTAATGCAGATGAGTTAGAAGAGTTTGATGCTAGAATAAAAGAGATTTTACAAACTAATGAAGATATAGAATATATGTGCGAACTTAAAATAGATGGCCTTGCTATGTCTATTGAATATGTTGATGGTGCGATGAATTATGCTGCAACTAGAGGTAATGGGGTCGAAGGAGAAGAAGTAACACACAATATTAAAACCATAAAAAGCATTCCTCTTAATATAGATGAAAAAAGGACTATGGAAGTACGAGGAGAAGTTTACATGCCTAAAAAGAGCTTTCATAAATTAAATGATGAGAGAATGCTTAAAGGCGAAAGCTTGTTTGCTAATCCTAGAAATGCAGCTAGCGGCTCTGTTAGGCAATTGGATTCAAAAATAGCGGCTTCAAGAGGCCTTGATATGTTTATGTATACATATGTTGATTGTGAACAGTTTGAAATATATAAACAAAGTGATGCTTTAGATGCTCTAGAAAAATTAGGGTTCAAGACTAATCCCGAAAGAAAGATATGTAAGGGAATAAAAGAGGTTATAAAGTATATTGAAAAATATACTGAAAAAAGAGATTCTTTGGCATATGAAATAGATGGAATTGTAATAAAAGTTAATAATATAAAACTACATGAACTAATAGGTTATACAATGAAGGTTCCTA